>JBMFXC010000005.1:48417-54072 GCA_049964655.1 Acidimicrobiales bacterium | reverse complement strand
GACGAGCGACCGGACCCGGTCGGACAGCCCCCCGGCGACCTGGTGGACCGTCAGGCCGAAGATGACGGCACGGAGCTCGCGGATGCTGGCGTCGAGCTCGTCGACCAGCTCGCGGCTCTCGGTGGCCACCTCGGGGTGGTGGCTGCTCAGTGAGAGGAGGCGTAGGCCGGAGGCGAAGAGACGCTGGATGACCACGTCGTGGAGGTCGCGGGCGATCCGGTCGCTCTCGGCTCTCACAGCGAGCTGCTCGTCGCGCGCGGCGGCCTCGGCGGTGTCGGCCAGGATGCGCTGGCGCATCGACTCGACGCTCCGGGCGATGGTGGCGAGCTCCTCGGGACCGCTCACCTCGACGGGTTGGTCGAGGTGGCCAGCCGCCACCGTGCCGACCTGGTCGAGGAGGTGGGCAAGCGGCCGGGCCACCGAGCGCCGGTAGACGGCGATCGCCGCCACGCCGACCAGCACCGACGACCCCACGGTCGCTGCCGCCGCGACGTTGGCGGCCGACTGGGCATCGGCAGCCGTGTTGACCTCGGCGGCGATGACGTCGCCAAGGTGGTGCTGGAGGGTGGTGGTGGCCGTGCTCAAGCGGCCGAAGAGGGCTCGCGAGGCTGCCATGGTGCTGGCGAGGGCGGCTCCGACTGGCAGGGTCCCGTCCTGTTTGGCGGTGATCTCGGGCGTCGCCCCTCGGGCCTGCCAGGCCCGGCCGGCGGCCGTCACGGCGGCGAGCAGGCGCGTCGCTGCAGCATCCCCGCGCAGCTGGACGGCGACGGTGGCCTCGAGCCGCGCCGCCGCGTCGCGCGCTAGGTGGTAGTTGGCGAGCGACGAGAGGCTCCCGGTCAGCAGGTAGCCCCGCTCGGCCGACTGCTGCTCGGCGTACGCCTGGCCGAGCGCCGACACGTTGCGCACGGCGGGGATGAGCACGGCGTCGATGCGGTTCTGCGCGTGGCTGACCCGGACGCGCACGACGACGGTGAAGCCCGCCAGCACCACCAGCAGCACCGCGAGGAGGCTGAGGGCCATGGTGAACCGGTCCCGGATCGTGCCTCTGTCAGCCCTGACGAGCGCCAGCACCCCACTACCTCGCCGTGTCGACGGACGTGGCCCCTCGACCCTGTGGTCGCCTCCGCTGGGACGCTACCAGGTGAGCACCGTCCGGCGTCTGGGGGCCAAACGGCCTCCTACGAGGAGAGGGCCCCCACCACGTAGTTGATGCAGGCGCACAGGGCGGCCACGTCGTCGGGCTCCACGGCCGGGAACATGGCGATGCGGAGCTGGTTGCGGCCCAGCTTCCGGTAGGGCTCGGTGTCCACGATCCCGTTGGCTCGCAGGGTGGCGGCCACCGCTGCGGCGTCCACGCTCTCGGCGAGGTCGACCGTTCCCACCACCCGACTGCGCTCGTCGGGATTGGCCACGAAAGGGGTGGCGAACTCCGACGCCTCTGCCCAGGCGTAGAGGATCTCCGCCGAGCGTTCGCACCGTCGTGTCGTGAAGGCCAGCCCGCCCTGCTCGTTCATCCACTGCAACTGCTGGTCGAAGAGGAACAGCGTGGCCAGCGCCGGCGTGTTGTAGGTCTGGTCGAGCCGGGAGTTGTCGATGGCGATCGTGAGGTCGAGGAAGGCGGGCACCCACCGGCCCGAGGCCTTCAGGGCGGCGACGCGCTCGAGGGCTGCCGGCGACAGGACGGCTACCCACAGCCCGCCGTCGGAGGCGAAGCACTTCTGGGGCGCGAAGTAGTAGGCGTCGAACTGGGCCGGGTCGACGGGCAGGCCCCCCGCCCCCGAGGTGGCGTCGACGGCGACGAGCCCCGTGGCTCCCTCCGGCCGAGCGATCGGCATCATCACACCGGTCGAGGTCTCGTTGTGGGTGAGGGCGTAGAGGTCGACGTCCTGGCGGGCCACGGCGGTCGGATGGGTGCCTGCCGGCGCGGTGATCACCTCGGGCTCGGCGAGGTGCGGCGCCGCCGCCGCGGCGGCGGCGAACTTGGACGAGAACTCGCCGAAGCTCAGGTGCTGGCTCTTGTGCTCGACCAGGCAGAAGGTGGCGATGTCCCAGAAGCACGTCGTCCCGCCGTTGCCCACCACGACCTCGTAGCCGTCCGGCAGCGAGAACAGCTCGCGCAGCCCGGCGCGGACGCTGCCGACGACGGACTTGACCGTCTTCTGGCGGTGACTGGTGCCGAGGTAGGTGGAGGCGGCCTCGGCCAGGGCGGCGACGGCTTCGGGACGGACCTTGGAGGGCCCCGAGCCGAACCGGCCGTCGGCGGGAAGCAGGTTGGCGGGGATGCGGATGTCGGGAGCGTCAGTCACGTATGCGATCATTACACCCATGGCCACTCGCACCGAAACCGGCCCTGTACCTGCGCGCATCTCGGCCCGGGCAGCCGCCGTGGCGCCCTCGGCCACCCTGGCAGTCGACGCCAAGGCGAAGGCCCTGGTGGCGGCCGGGGAGAACGTCATCGGCTTCGGCGCCGGCGAGCCTGACTTCCCGACTCCCGAGGAGATCGTCGAAGCTGCCGTGGTGGCCTGCCGCGATCCGCGCAACCACCGCTACACGCCGACGGCCGGCCTGCCCGAGCTCCGGGCGGCGGTGGCGGAGAAGACTCGCCGCGACTCGGGCTTCGCCGTGGAGGCCTCCCAGGTGCTGGTGACCAACGGTGGCAAGCAGGCGGTCGCCCACGCCTTCGCCGTGCTCTGCGATCCGGGTGACGAGGTCCTCCTACCTGCCCCGTACTGGACCACCTACCCCGAGGCCATCGCCCTGGCCGGGGGGGTGCCCGTGGTGGTGCCGACGGACGAGTCGACCGGGTTCCGAGCCACCGTGGAGCAGCTCGAAGCCGCTTGGACACCGCGCACCAAGGTCCTCCTCTTCGTGTCGCCGTCGAACCCCACCGGGGCGGTCTACCCCCGCGAGGAGATCGAAGCGATCGGGCGGTGGGCGGTGGAGCACGGTCTGTGGGTCGTCACCGACGAGATCTACGAGCACCTCGTCTACGGCGGGGCGAGCCACCACTCGATGCCCGTCGTGGTTCCCGAGCTCGCCGACCGGTGCGTGGTGGTGAACGGGGTGGCGAAGACCTACGCCATGACGGGGTGGCGGGTCGGCTGGCTCGTCGGCCCCCCCGACGTGGTCGCCGCCGCCACCAACCTCCAGTCGCACGAGACCTCCAACGTCGCCAACGTCTCCCAGCGCGCCGCCCTTGCCGCGGTGAGCGGCGGGCTCGAGGCCGTCGTCGCCATGCGGACGGCCTTCGACCGACGCAGGACGACCATCCACCGGTTGCTCAACGGCATCGACGGGGTCTCGTGCGTCGAGCCGCAGGGTGCCTTCTACGCCTTCCCGTCGGTAGCCGGACTGCTCGGTCGCAGCGTCGGCGGCCGGGTGGTCACCTCCAGCGCCGAGCTGGCCGAGGTGGCCATCGAGGAGGCCAAGGTGGCCGTCGTGCCCGGTGAGGCCTTCGGCGCACCCGGCTACTTCCGTCTTTCGTACGCGTTGGGGGACGACGCCCTCGAAGAGGGCGTGGGCCGGCTGGCCAAGCTGTTCGGAGCCGCCGAGTGAGGCGCGCCGGATGAGGTCGCCGTCGGGTCGACGGGGCCGGCGGCGAAGCGTCGGCGAGGGGTGCCTGCCGTGGCGGCCGCGGTCGTGACATCGTGCTACGAGCGGCTCCGCCGCATCCAAGCGGCCCTTTTGGGCCCGACCTCCGAGAGGAAGGAACACCATGGCTAGGGTGCTCGTCACCGAGAAGTTGGCCCAGCGCGGGCTCGACCTGCTGGCCGAGGCCGGTCATGACGTGGACGTCCGGCTGGGGCTCTCGCCCGACGAGCTCCTCGAGGCGGTGGTCGGCGCCGAGGCGCTGATCATCCGGTCGGCGACCACGGTCACCGCCGAGGTGCTGGCCGCCGGCAACGACCTCGTCGTCGTCGGTCGGGCCGGCATCGGCCTCGACAACGTCGACGTGACGACCGCAACCGAGCGGGGTGTCATGGTCGTCAACGCCCCGCAGTCGAACATCCTCTCGGCGGCCGAGCAGGCCATGGCCCTCATGCTGGCCCAGGCACGCAACGTGCCCCAGGCGCACGCAGCCTTGGTGGCGGGCAAGTGGGAGCGGTCCAAGTGGGAGGGCGTCGAGCTCTACGGCAAGACGCTCGGCATCGTCGGCCTCGGCCGGGTGGGAGCCCTGGTGGCACAGCGCGCCCTTGCCTTCGGCATGCACTTGGTCGCCTACGACCCCTACGTGTCCGCCGACCGGGCCCGGCACATGAGCGTCGAGCTGATGAGCCTCGAGGACCTGGTGGCCGTGTCGGACTTCGTGACCATCCACCTGCCCAAGACGCCCGACACGATCGGCTTGTTCGGTGCCGACCTGCTGGCCAAGGTCAAGCCGGGGATCCGCATCGTCAACACGGCGCGTGGCGGCATCATCGACGAGGACGCTCTCGCCGAGGCCATCCGTTCGGGACGGGTGCAGGGGGCGGGCCTCGACGTGTTCGCCAAGGAGCCCGCCACCGAGTCACCACTCTTCGAGCTCCCGTCCGTCGTCGTCGCCCCCCACCTCGGCGCGTCGACGGCCGAGGCACAGGACAAGGCCGGCGTGACCATCGCCGAGCAGGTCATCCTCGCCCTCAATGGCGACTTCGTCCCCTTCGCCGTCAACGTGGCGGCGACCGACGTCTCGGAGACGGTCCGCCCCTTCATGGGACTTGCCGAGCAGCTCGGTCGCATCCTGGCCTGCTTGAACGACGGGCTGCCCTCCTCGCTGGAGATCGAGTACCAAGGGGGTCTGGCCGGTGCCGGCACCGGCATCCTCACCCTGTCCGCGCTGAAGGGCGTGTTCGCCGCCGGCACGGAGGAGCCCGTCTCCTACGTCAACGCTCCCCAGATTGCCCAGGAGCGCGGCCTCGAGGTGCGGGAGACGTCGACGGTCACCGCCCACGACTATGTCAACCTGATCACCCTGAGCGGAGGCGGGCACTCGGTGTCGGGCACCTTGACCGGCCCGCGGACCGAGCCTCGGCTCGTGATGGTGGACGACCACACCGTCGAGGTCCCGCCCGCACCTCACATGGTCGTGGTGCGCAACGACGATCGGGCCGGGATGATCGGCGTCGTCGGGACGGTGATCGGCCAAGCTGGCGTGTCGATCTCGTCGATGGCGGTGGGGCCCTCGGCGTCGGGCAACACCGCGCTCATGGTCCTCTCGACCGACCGGCAGGTGCCGGCTGACGTGCTCGATCAGCTCCGGTCGCAAGACGGCATCAGCGACGTCCACACCATCGAGGTCTGACCCTTCGGCCTCCTCCTCGGAGGCAGGCGCCTGTCGACCGGGACGGGCCGCCCGGTGGTCGTACGACTGCCGGGCGGCCACCCGGTGACGAGGACCTGGTGACCCGTCCGGCAGTCAGTCCGGCAGTCAGTCCGGCTCGGGGGACTCGGCCGTCCGAGCCGGGTCAGCGGGGTTCCTCGGCACCGGGGGCCACAGGTCGGTGGGCGCCGAGACGATGGTCGCCCCTTGGCGACGGGTGAAGACGAGGGTGACCAGCACGGTGGCCACCGTTGCCACGACCACGACGAGGACTCGGCGCATGGTCGCAGGGTAGTCGCCCACTGCCGGACTGCCGGACTGCACAGCACCGACACTGGTTGCTGTCGTTGGGAGCC
>JBMFXC010000005.1:45996-48317 GCA_049964655.1 Acidimicrobiales bacterium | reverse complement strand
ACTGCCGGACTGCCGGACTGCACAGCACCGACACTGGTTGCTGTCGTTGGGAGCCCTATTCTGCCCCGGGCATGGGGCGTCCCCCTGGATGGACCCACGACGCGCCCGGTTCGCCGTCGTCGCCTGCCCGAACGGACGACGAGGGCTCCGAGGGCTCCGAGGGCTCCGAGGAGCCGAGCCCGGCTGGGTGGAGCGGGGGTCGCCGCCAGGCCACGGCGACCCGTGCGCCCCCGAGGTCGGACCGACCGACCGACCAACGTCCGTGCGTCCGCCGGACCACGGCGTCGGCGATGGCCAGCCCCAGTCCGGTCCCACCCGGTTCGTCGCTGGCACGGTGGAAACGGTCGAAGATCCGGTGCCGTTCGTCCTCGGGGATGCCTGGTCCGGAGTCCTCTACCGACAAGGTGGCTCGCCCGCCGGTCACCGCGGTTGCCACCCGGATCGTCCCGCCAGCTCCGGCGTACCGGCAGGCGTTGTCGACGAGGACGCCGGCCAGGCGCTGGAGGCTCTCGGGGGTGGCCTGCACGACAGCGGCCCCTCGTGCCCCGTGCTCGACGACCAGGTGCTGCCCGGCGGCGTCTGCGATGGCAGTGAACCGCTGGGCCGTGGTCTCGGCCACGGCGGCCAGGTCGACCCGTTCGTGGGTCCGGGTCCGTTCGGGCGGCGCCGCCTCCTCGCGGGCGAGCCAGAGGAGGTCGTCGACGATCGACTGCAGGCGGCGGCCCTCGTCACCCACGCGTTCGAGGGCGGCGCGGTAGCTGTCGGCCGATCGCCGTCGGGCCAGCGCCAGGTCGACCTCGGCCCGGATGACGCTCAGCGGGGTGCGCAGCTCGTGTGATGCGTCGGCGGTGAACTCGGCCTGAGCGCGCCGCATGGCCTCGACGGGGGCCGAGGCCCGCAGACCGACGACGAGCGCGCCGACGAAGGTCGACACCAGGAGCACGCCACCGAGGAGGAGCTCGGCCACGGTCAGCTCGGTGCTGACCCGTTGGACCTGGCGGACGCTGGAGCCGGCGACCAGCCAGCCCGAGGCCGTCGACTGGCTCACGAACCGAAAGGTGCTCCCGGCCACGGTCAGCTCGGTCGGTCCTCCGTCCCACTCCCGGCGGGGGAGGGAAGGGGCGCCGACGGTCACCGGGCGGGCGGCTCCCGAGCTGTCGACACGCCAGAGGAACACCGGAGCGGTGTCGACGTCACGGTCGGGGGTATTGGAGGGGAGCGCCAGCCCCCCGCCGGGCTCGGGCGCCCTGGCGTCACCCAGTTGGTCGGCAAGGCGGAGGTCGACCGAGGTGTCCAGGTGGTCGATGACGACGGTGTTGAACACCAGGGCGACCACAGCCACGACCAGGGCGACCACCACGGTGGCGACCCCGGCGACCTTGGCGGCGTGCGCCTGCCTCCCGTCGCGTCCGGGTGCCCCGCCGAGGACCGGAGCCGGGTCGGTCCGCCTACCGCTCATGGCGGTACCAGGCGGTAGCCGCTGCCGCGCACGGTCTCGATGCGGGCGGTGGCTCCGGCCAGCTTGGCCCGCAGCCGTGCGATGTGGACGTCGATGGTGTTCGAGCCGACGGCGTCTGCCTCGTCCTCCCAGACGTTAAGGGCGATGGTCCGCCGGGTGACGACCGCGGGCGAGCGCCTGAGGAGCAGTTCGATGAGCATCGACTCGGTCGCCGTCAGCACGACCGGTTCGTCGCCGATGTGTAGCTGACGGGTCGACGGATCGAAGGCGAGGTCGCCGCAGCGCACCACCGGATCGACGGTGAGCGCTGGACGGCGCTGGAGGGCACCCAGCCGGGCGACGAGCTCAGAGAAGGAGAACGGCTTGACCAGGTAGTCGTCCGCTCCCTTGGTCAGCCCGGCGACCCGGTCCTCGGTGGCGTCTCGGGCGGTGAGCATGAGGATGGGTGTCCGGTTCCCACCGGAGCGGAGGCGCTCGACCAGCTCGAGCCCGGACACCTTCGGCATTCGCCAGTCGACGACGGCGACGTCGTACTCGTAGGCGGCGAAGTGGGCGAACGCCGCTGCTCCGTCGGCGACGGCATCGACGACGTAGCCGTGCTCGCGCAGGCCCCGCTCGAGGACCGAGCGGACGCCGGCGTCGTCCTCTGCTACCAAGATCCTCACGGCTTCCGCCTCCGATGGTCACCGGGCCAGCCGTCCGCCAAGACGACCAGCCGGCCCCGATGTCTCGACGGCCGCCTCTTCGACAGAGTGCCCGACGGCCGCCTCTTCGACCGGGCGCTCAATGCGGGTAGATGCCGCCGGTGGCCAGCCACGGCCCGATCCTCGGCTCGATGACCGCCCCGAGGACCACACCGGCC
>JBMFXC010000005.1:40909-45896 GCA_049964655.1 Acidimicrobiales bacterium | reverse complement strand
GGCCAGCCACGGCCCGATCCTCGGCTCGATGACCGCCCCGAGGACCACACCGGCCACCAGGCTCGTCGACACCAGCCACAGGCGGAGCGACGCGCCGCGGACGCGACGTCGGGTGCGGGAGACGAAGTCCCGCGGGGCGAGGCGGGACGTCTCGGCGACGTGGCCGACCACGTGGACGGCCAGCACGACGAACCAGAGGACGAAGCTCACCTTGTGGACGGTGAGGAGGGTGGTGCGTACCTGGCCGTTCAGCAGCACGAGCAGGATCCCCGAGGCCAGAAGGACCGCGGTGAGGAGCACGAGCACCGGCCCGAGGACGCGCAGCAGTGGTGGCGGGGCGCCCCTCCGGCGGTACGCGGGGTTCCCGGTGTAGTACCGGACGAAGCGCCACGACGTACTGCCCATCTTCAGCAGCACCGGCGGCACCAGCACCATGCCGACCACGATGTGGGCGGTGAGCATGGGGCGGGTACTGATCCGGAGCACGGTGAGGCCCTCGACGAAGAAGAGCACGAGGAGGACGACGGCGGTCAGGCCGGTCAGTCGAGCGTTGGCCTCGACACCCGGGTCCTGCCGTGGTCGCCGTCGCAGCTTCGCTGCTGGCGAGGCAGGGACGGTGAGGACGGCCGGCTCGGAGGGCTCGGAGGGCTCGCGCTCGCCCAAGCGGTCGTCCGAGCCCGACGGGAGCCGGCGAGCGACGTGCAGCCCGGCACTGGAGCGGTCCTGCTTGGTCCGGGGGCGGGACGGTCCCCGGGGCGAGGGGGTATCGGGGTGGTCGGTACCTGCGTGCATGGCACAACGAGTCTGCCCGCAGAAGCTGGCGCTCACATGACGCCCCCGGTCGACCGCCGTGAACCCACCCTCGGCACCCTCCAACGGCTACAGTGGCCAGCACATCGCGGGTGCGCATCTACGGCGGCCCCTCATTCTCCGGACCCCCGGGCCGTCGTCCGCCCCCCTGCCCCTCGTGGTGGTCGGCGCCGGGGGTCCGGGGTTTTTCGGGGTGCACATCCGGAGGGAGCCTGTCGCAGTGGTTGCCGTGTTCGAACCGGCGAGCCGACGAGCCAAGCTTCCCGACGGTGCCTGGATCACCGCGGTCGGTGGCGTACCACCGACACCTGGGAGCGGCAACGGTCCGGCCTCCGTCGGCCGGGGCAGGGTCCGAGGCGGGTTGGGGGTGCTCAGACAGTGGTCGGCAGCCACGGTGGACGCGCCGCTTCGAACCGGGTGATCTCGTCCTCGTAGCGGAGGGTGAGCCCGATGTCGTCCCAACCGTTGAGCAGGCGCTGACGTGTGAACTCGTCGAGGGGGAAGGTGGTGACGATGCCCGCCGCCGGTACCTCGAGCGTCCCACGCTCCACGTCGACGGTCACCTCGAGGGACGGATCGGCGGCGATCTCGTCGAGGAGGCGGCGACCGATCTCGGCGTCCACCTGCACGGGAACGAGGCCCGCCTTGGTGCAGTTGTTGCGGAAGATGTCACCGAACCGGGGGGAGACCACGGCCGTAAAGCCGTAGTCCTGCAGCGCCCACACCGCGTGCTCGCGGGACGAGCCGGTACCGAAGTTCGGGCCGGCCACCAGTACGACGGCGCCGGCGAAGCGCTGGTCGTTGAGGACGAACGAGCGGTCGTCGCGCCACTCCCCGAACAGGCCGGCACCGAACCCGGTCCGTTCGACGCGCTTCAACCAGTCAGACGGGATGATCTGGTCGGTATCGACGTCCGAGCGGTCGAGGGGGACCGCCCGTCCGGTGATGACGTGCACGGGCTTCATCGCTCGAGGTCCTCCGGAGTGGCGAAGTGGCCGGCCACCGCCGTGGCGGCGGCGACGGCGGGTGAGACGAGGTGGGTCCGACCGCCCCGGCCCTGTCGGCCCTCGAAGTTGCGGTTGGACGTCGACGCGCACCGCTCGCCCGGAGCGAGCTTGTCGGGGTTCATGGCCAGGCACATCGAGCAACCGGGTTGCCGCCACTCGAACCCGGCTGCCGTGAACACGGCGTCCAGCCCTTCTCGCTCGGCCTGGGCCCGCACCCGGTGCGAGCCGGGCACCACCAGGGCGCGGACGCCCGGCTTGACCCGGCGTCCGGCGACCACGGCTGCCGCCGTCCGGAGGTCCTCGATCCGGCTGTTGGTGCACGAGCCGATGAACACGGTGTCGACGGCGACGTCGCGGACCGCCGTGCCTGCTGTCAGCCCCATGTACTCGAGCGCTCTCGCTGCTGCCTCCCTGGCCGTGGTGTCGCCGAAGGACGTCGGGTCGGGCACGACCCCGTCGATGGGCACGACCTGGCCCGGGTTGGTGCCCCAGGTCACGTGGGGGACGAGGGTGGTGGCGTCGAGGCTCACCTCGCGGTCGAAAGTGGCTCCCGGATCGGTGGCGAGGGAGGACCACTCGGCGACGGCCTCGGCGAACGCCGCGCCCTTAGGGGCGTGGTCGCGTCCTTCGAGGTAGGCGAAGGTGGTGTCGTCGGGGGCGATCATGCCGGCGCGTGCGCCCGCCTCGATGGACATGTTGCACACCGTCATCCGACCTTCCATCGACAGCGAGGTGATGGCCGACCCTCGGTACTCGATGACGTGGCCGATCCCTCCGCCCGTGCCGATCCGTCCGATGACGGCGAGCACGACGTCCTTGGCCGACACGCCTGGTGGGAGCTCGCCGTCGACGGTCACCGCCATGGTCGACGGACGTCGCTGGGGGAGCGTCTGGGTGGCGAGGACGTGCTCGACTTCGCTCGTCCCGATGCCGAAGGCCAACGCGCCGAAGGCGCCGTGGGTGGAGGTGTGGCTGTCGCCGCAGACGATGGTCATCCCCGGCTGGGTCAGGCCCTGTTCCGGGCCGATGACGTGGACGATGCCCTGGTCGGCGTGGCCCATCGGGTAGCAGGTGATGCCGAACTCGGCGCAGTTGGCCGCCAGCACCGCCAGCTGCTTGGCCGAGACGGGGTCGGCCACCGGCTTGTCGATGTCGACCGTCGGCACGTTGTGGTCGGCCGTCGCGATGGTGAGGTCGGGACGCCGTACCCGCCGTCCGGCCAGCCGGAGCCCGTCGAAGGCCTGCGGGGACGTCACCTCGTGCACCAGGTGGAGGTCGATGAAGAGCAGGTCCGGCTCACTGTCGCCGCCGCGGTGGACGACGTGCCGGTCCCAGACCTTCTCCGACAGGGTCCGAGGCCGTCCGTCGGCCGGGGTCACGCTCCCACCGCCACGACTTCGACGCGCAGGGTGCCGCCCGGCGCTGCGTACTCGACGGTCTCGCCTGCCTGATGGCCGAGGAGGGCCTGTCCGAGCGGGGAGCCCGGCGACACCACGGTGAGGTCGCCCTGGCGTTCCTCGATGGAGCCGACGAAGAACTGCTGGGTGTCGCCCTCGTCGTCGCCCTCGTAGCGGAGAGTGACGACGCAACCGGCAGTGACGGTCCCGTCGCCATGGACATCAGCCCCGTCGACCACCTGGGCGTCCTTCAACAGGGCCTGGAGCTGGCGGATGCGGGCTTCCATCTTGCCCTGGGCATCCTTGGCTGCGTGGTAGTCGCCGTTTTCGGACAGGTCGCCGAGCGCCCGGGCCGCCTCGATGGCGGCGGCGATCTCCACTCGGCCGCGGGTGGTCAGGTCCTCGAGCTCTCGCTGGAGCCGCTCGTAGGTGTCCTTGGTCAGCGTGGTGGTGGACGGGTCGCTCACAGCCCACCAGGCTACCGGTTGGGGTCGCTGGGCCCGGCACCTCGGTGACGGCCGGCCCGTGCGAAGATCTCGGCCGAGCATCCCGGGCGTCGAGCCCGACAGGTGCGTCGATGGAGGGAGGTCCAGACGTGGCCGAGGTCAGCGGGACGTGCGACGAGCGGTTCGAGGCGGTGCGGCAGACCTTCGAGGGGAACCTCGAGTCGGGAGCCGACCTTGGGGCATCGGTCGCCGTCGCCCTCGACGGCGAGCTGGTGGTCGACCTGTGGGGCGGCTGGGCCGACGAGGACCGCACCCGGCCCTGGCAGCGTGACACCATCACCAACGTCTGGTCGACGACCAAGACGATGACGTTTGTGTGCTGCCTGATCCTCGCCGACCGGGGCGAGCTCGACCTCGACGCTCCGGTCGCCACCTACTGGCCCGAGTTCGCCGCCGAGGGCAAGGACCAGGTTGCCGTGCGCCACCTCCTGTCCCACACTGCCGGGCTGTCCGGCTGGGATGCTCCGATGCGTCCCGAGGACCTCGCCGACTGGGACCGGGCGACCGGGGCGTTGGCGGCCCAGGCCCCGTGGTGGGAGCCGGGCTCGGCCTCCGGTTACCACGCCGTGACACAGGGCTTCCTGTTGGGGGAGGTCGTACGGCGCGTCACCGGCGTGTCGATCGGGGCGTTCTTCGCCCAAGAGGTCGCCCGTCCCCTCGGCGCCGACTTCCACATCGGCCTGCCCGAGTCCGAGGACCATCGGGTGGCGTCGCTCGTCCCGCCCCCGCCGATCGACCTTCGAGAGGTCCGAGCCTCCGACGTCGCCGTGCGCACCTTCTCCAACCCGCCGCTCGATGCCACCCAGACCCGTCACGCCTGGTGGCGACGCGCTGAGATCCCCGCCGCCAACGGACATGGGAACGCCCGGTCGGTGGCCCTCGTCCAGTCGGTGGTCGCCGGAGGAGGGGAGGCCCGGGGGGTTCGCCTCTTCGGCGAGCGCACCTCGGAGCGGATCTTCGAGGAGCAGTCCTACGGCACCGACCTGGTGCTCGGTGTCCCGCTGCGCTTCGGCATGGGCTACGGGCTCAGGACCGACCTCGTGCCCATCGGCCCGCGGGCCTGCTACTGGGGGGGCTACGGCGGCTCGGTCGTCGTCATGGACCTCGACGCTCGTCTGACGGTCTGCTACGTGATGAACCGGATGGAGAGCGGGCTCGTCGGCGACCCGCGGGGGATGGGCCTCGTCCTCGCTGCCGCCGGCTCGCTGACCTGCTGACCCGGCGAGGGCGCCGGTGGCGCCCGCCCTGGCCGGACCGTCCCGGCGGG
>JBMFXC010000005.1:38771-40809 GCA_049964655.1 Acidimicrobiales bacterium | reverse complement strand
GCTGACCCGGCGAGGGCGCCGGTGGCGCCCGCCCTGGCCGGACCGTCCCGGCGGGACCCCTGGTCACTCGCTCCGGCTGAAGGACAGCACGGCCACGGCCGTCATCACTAGGCCGAAGACGGCCACCATGGCGATCTCCAGCAGCGTGGGGACCTGCCAGCCAGCCCAGCTCACGCCGGCGTCGAGGCGGGCCCGGGCGATGGGCGACATGGTGAGGTGGGCGAACACGAGGTGTCGGATCGGGACCACCGCGTAGGTCAGCGGGTCGATGCGGTTGAGCACGGTCAACCAGGTAGGCAGGTGCGAGGCGGGGAACATGGCGCCGGACAGGAAGTACAGCGGGAGCACCAGCATCTGGGTGAGCGCCATGAACGACTGGATCTGCGTGATGCGGGCCGAGACCATCACTCCGAAGGCCGTGATGGTGAAGGCCAGCAGCAGCTGGATGCCGAACACCTCGAGCATCAGGAGCGGGGCGTAGGGAACGCCCACCAGACCGGCCAGGGCGATGACGATGATCCCCTGGAACCCGGCGACCGTCGCTCCCCCCAGGCACTTGCCGATCACGATCGAGCTGCGGTGCACCGGCGCGACCAACATCTCGCGCAGGAAGCCGAACTCGCGGTCCCACACGATCGAGGCGGCGGCGAACAGCGCCGTGAACAGGACGGCCATGGCCAGGATGCCCGGGTAGAGGAAGGTGCGCAGGGAGAGCCCGCCCGACACGTTCGACGTCAGCTGCGAGAGCCCGGTGCCCAGCACGAAGAGGAACAGCAGCGGCTGGACGAGCGAGGTCACGATCCGGAGCCGGTCGCTGAAGAAGCGGACGACCTCCCGCTCCCAGACGATCTTGACGGCCCGCACTTCGGACCCGCGGGTGCGGCGCGCCACGCGTACCTCTGCGAGCGCCGGTGCGCCGGGTGCGGCGGTGGTTGACAGGGACTTCACCGCCGGGCACCGAAGCGCGCCATCACCTCGCGCCCCCGTTGGCTGCCTGACACCTCGGCATCGCGGATCGTAGTGCCGGTATAGGACATGAACACGTCGTCGAGGGTGGGCCGGGCCACGCTGACCGAACGGATGGGAACTGGAAGCTCGGCGAACAGACGGGGCACGAACCGCTCTCCCGATTCGACGGCGAAGGTAACCATGCCCTCGACCAGCGTCGCCTCGACGCCGAAGCGTTCGTGGAGGGCGCCGATGGCTGCTGCGTCGTCGTCGGTGCGGATCTGGACCCGGTCCTTGCCGACCGAGGCCTTGAGCGCCTCGGGCGTGTCGAGGGCGATGATCTGACCGTGGTCGATGATGGCGATCCGGTCGCAGTACTCGGCCTCGTCCATGTAGTGGGTGGTCATGAAGATGGTGATGTCCTCGCTCCGCTTCAGCTCGCCGATGTAGGACCAGATGAGGGCCCGGGTCTGCGGGTCGAGACCGACGGTGGGCTCGTCGAGGAACAGGACCCGGGGGGAGTGCAGGAGCCCTCGGGCGATCTCGAGCCTCCGCTTCATCCCGCCGGAGAAGGTGGCGACCTTGCTCGTGCGCCGGTCCCATAGGCCGACCATCTCGAGCACCTGGCGCATGCGGTCTTCGAGACCGGCACGGGGGACGCCGTAGAGCTCGGCGTGCAACCGGAGGTTCCTCCAGGCGCTCAGGTAGCCGTCGAGGGTCGGATCTTGGAAGACCAGCCCGATATGACGGCGCACGTCGTCTCGCTGGCGTACCACGTCGAATCCGGCGACCGTCGCCTGTCCGCCCGACGGCGTCACCAGGGTGCAGAGCATGCCGATCGTCGTCGACTTGCCGGCCCCGTTGGGCCCGAGGAACCCGAAGGTCTCCCCGGGGGCTACCTCGAGGTCGATCCCGCGCACCGCCAGCACGTCCCCGTAGGTCTTGACCAGTCCGACGGCCGAGACGGCCGCCTGCGCTGTCGACATCGGCATCGGTCCCTCTTGCACCGAGCCGACCTGACGGTCGGCCACCGGGTCAGCATACGGCCACCGGTCAGCGAAGCCCGCTGCGCCCCGGCGGCCGGGACATC
>JBMFXC010000005.1:25588-38671 GCA_049964655.1 Acidimicrobiales bacterium | reverse complement strand
GCCCGCCGGGACATCGCCCGCCGGGACATCGCCCGCCGGGACATCGCCCGCCGGGACATCGCCCGCCGGGCCACGGCTCGCAAGGCTGCTCAGCGGAGGTCGACCACGCCGTCGCGCAGGCGTCCGAGGCGACCGCAGCACTCCTCGGTCACGAGGAGCGCGAGCTGGTCTGGATCGGTGACCGACGCCCACGAACGTCTTCCGTCTGGCGTGAGACAGGCCGCCGCGGCGCGGGCCGGCAACCCGTCTGGCCCGTAGGGAACCGAGAAGGTCTCGACGGTCACCTCGCCGGAGGCGTCGGCGTCGGAGGCCCGCTGCGGAAGGGCGGCCACGGCCTCTTGCGGGTCCGCCCACCGGAAGCCGGCTCGCTCCTCGACCCGGGTGCCGGTCGGCGGTGCCGAGCCCCCTGTGGGCGGGGGTGCCGACCGGTACAGGCCGAAGCTGTGGGCGCTCAGGGCGAACCCCACCGAGGTGACGAGCCCCCACGCGTCCGGGTCTTGGCGCAGGTGACGGACGAGGGTGGCCACGGCGTGGACGCCGTAGCCGTCGCCGGGCGAACCGGCGAAGGTCGGGCCGCCGGTCACCGTCGGTGGCCGGGCCGGGTCGTCGGCGTCCACGCCCAGTGCGCTGGCGACGACCTCGAGGGCAGCGGGTGAGCTGGCATGCACGTCGAGGTGGGCGACGTCGTCGATCCCGATCCCGACGGCACCCAAGGTGGCACTGCCAGCCGCTCGCGCCGCCGGGGACTCGGTGAAGGTGGTCCGGTGGGAGAGGTACCAGTGGTCGTCGACGTCCGCACCGGCCGCTACGAAGACCCAACGCTCCGTGGGCACCCCGGCCTTCCGGGCCGCGTCGACCGAGCACACCACCAGGGCGGCCGCCTGGTCGACCTCTTCGTTGGGACAGAGGAGCTGGGTGTAGGGGTCGGCGACCATCGGATTGCCCGTTCCCGCCGAGCCGATCTCCTCGGCGGTGGGGCTCCGGCGGTCCCATGCCGCCGGGTTGGCGGCGGCCACGGCGCCGAGCATCGCCCACCGGCGGGCGAGCCGCCGCCGGTGCTCGTCGAGCGGCCGGCCGGCCGTCGCCCGCAGGGCGTGCTCGTAGAGCGCGGACGCCACCGCCACGTCGCCGAGCCCGTGGCGCTCCTCGGCCTCGGTGGTGAAGCGGCGTTCGGGACCGGTTCGCAGGGCAGGTGGCACCGAGGGGTCCTGCACGCCCCAGGGCAGGACCGGGCGGTCCGGGTGGCGCCGAGCGGCGGCGACCGTCTCGCCCCGCTCGCCAGCCACCACCAGCGCCACGTCGAGCTCACCGCGGGCGATGGCCAGCGCCGCCCGGTTCACCTGACGCTGGGGCTCGTGGCCGCCCGGAGCGGTGACCAGACGCCGCTCCGGGTCGATCCCGAGGAGGTCGGCGAGGGCGGCGGCGGCGTCACGGTAGTGCCACGAACGGGGGTCGACCACGACGAGCGCGTCGGTCTGCCGCACCAGGGACTGGCCGCTCCTGGCGAGGTCTGCTCGCGCCTGGGCCACCGCCCGGGCCATGAGCGACACCGGCTCGTCGCGGGCCGTTAGGTCGGCCGACCCGCCGCTGTCAGGGCGGTCGGTGACCTGTCCGATCCCGACCACCACCGGCGCACGCGGGTCGATCGACATGGCTGGCGCCGAGCGTACCCGGCAGGCCGTCGGGTCCTCGGCGGGCGCTACGCTCGGGGGATGCGCATCGCGGTGGGCTCGGACCACGCCGGCTACGAGCTGAAGGCTGAACTGGCCCGCCAGCTCGCCGACGCCGGCCACGACGTCGTCGACTTCGGGACCCAGTCGGCAGACGTGCCGGTCGACTATCCCGAGTACGGACGCGCCGTGGCGGAGTTCGTCGTCGGCGGCAACGCCGACTACGGCGTGTGCGTGTGCGGGACGGGCATCGGCATCTCGATCGCCGCCAACAAGGTCACCGGAGCCCGGGCCGCCCTCGCCTACGACGTGACGACGGCGTCACTGGCCAGGCGGCACAACGACGCGAACGTGCTGTGCCTGGGTGGGCGGACGACCGGGCTGGCCCAGGCCACCGACGCCATGGCGACGTTCCTGTCCACGGCGTTCGAGGGGGGGCGCCACCAGCGCCGCATCGACGAGATCACTCGCAGCGAGACGGGTCGGTCCCCGGCTGCGGCCGACCGACCCGAAGCTGCCGGCCGGACCGTGCTCCAGGGAGGCCACCGAGACGACCAGGGAGAAAGGCAGGCGCCCACCCGATGACCCCCGTTGTCGCATCCCCGTTCGACGCCTGGTTGGCGGCCGATCCCGAGGTCGCCCGGCTGCTCGGTGACGAGGCCGAGCGCCAGGCCTCCACCCTCCAGCTCATCGCCTCGGAGAACTTCACCTCCCCTGCCGTGCTGGCGGCGTCCGGGTCGATCCTCACCAACAAGTACGCCGAGGGCTATCCCGGTCGCCGGTACTACGGGGGCAACCAGGTCATCGACGAAGTCGAGAACCTGGCCCGTGACCGGGCGACGGCGCTGTTCGGCGCCGAGCACGCCAACGTCCAGCCTCATGCCGGGGCAACGGCCAACCTTGCCGTCTACCAGGCCCTGCTCGAGCCCGGCGACACCATCTTGGCGATGCGCCTCGACCACGGTGGGCACCTGACGCACGGGTCGCCGGCCAGCATCACGTCGAAGATCTGGCGCTTCGTGGCCTACGGGGTCTCCCCGGCCACCGGCGATCCCGACAAGCCCGGCGAGGTGATCGACTTCGACCAGGTGGCCGACCTGGCCCGACGCGAGCGCCCCAAGCTCATCGTGGCTGGATCGACGGCGTACGCACGCATCATCGACCCGGTGCCCTTCCGCGAGATCGCCGACGCGGTCGGCGCCCGCTTCCTCTTCGACGCCGCCCACCCGGCCGGGCTCATCGCCGGTGGCGTCCATCCCTCTCCGGTCGGGGTGGCCGACGTGGTCACCTTCACCACGCACAAGACGCTGCGAGGCCCGCGCGGCGGGGCCATCCTGTGCAGTGCCGAGCTGGCCAAGGCTATCGACTCGGCGGTCTTCCCCGGCCTGCAGGGCGGGCCTCTCGAGCACGTCGTGGCGGCCAAGGCGGTCGCCTTCGCCGAGGCCGCCCGCCCCGAGTTCCGGGCGTATGCCGCGGCCGTGGTGGCGAACGCCGCCGCGCTGGCCGCGTCGCTTGCCGGCACCGGGTTCCGGCTGGTGTCCGGGGGCACCGACAACCACCAGGTGCTGGTGGACCTGCGCACCTTCGACGAGGAGCTGACCGGCAAGGAGGCCCAGGAGGTCCTCGACCGCGCCGGTATCACGTGCAACCGCAACACCATCCCCGACGACCCGCGCTCGCCCTTCGTGACCTCGGGGTTGCGTCTCGGCACAGCAGCCGAGACGACGGCCGGGATGGGCCCGACG
Source organism: Acidimicrobiales bacterium (assembly GCA_049964655.1). Lineage (GTDB taxonomy): Bacteria > Actinomycetota > Acidimicrobiia > Acidimicrobiales > RAAP-2 > JAJZJT01. Next base: position 35,256 of record JBMFXC010000005.1, on the reverse strand, counting down.
GAGATGCGCCAGGTCGGCGAGATGATCGGCCGCGCCCTGCGGTCCCGGAGCGACGAGGCGGTCATCGCCGCCGTCCGCCACGAGGTCGCCGAGCTGTGTGCCCGGTTCGCCCCCTACCCGACCCTCGGCATGGCCGGGGCCTGACCGGCCGGCTCCGGTGAGCGGGCCCTGCCCGGTGCGGTGACCGGCTCCGTTCCGCTCAACTGGTACGCCGTCGTCTTCGCCGTCGCCGTCGCCGCCTCGTGGCTGCTGACCTTTCCGGCTCGGCGCCTGGCCACCGTGGTCGGCTACGTGGCCCAGCCCGATGCCCGCAAGGTGCACCAGCGCGTCACGCCCGAAGCGGGAGGCGTGGCCATGTTCCTGGCGCTGCTCGTGGCGGTGTGCTTCGCGGCGTTCGTGCCGTCCCTGCGCGGCCTTTTCGCGGGGTCGTCCGAGCCGCTCGGGCTGGTCCTCGGGGCCGCCGCCGTGTTCGTCGTCGGGGTCATCGACGACCTGCGCAACATGTCGGCACCGGCCAAGATGGCCGGCCAGGTGCTGGCGGCCAGCATCCTCTACTTCCTCGGGGTGACCTGGTTCCAGTTCAAGGTCCCCCTCGCCGGGTTCGTGGTCCTCTCGACCGACGTCACCCCGTTGCTCACGGCGGTGTGGGTCATTGCCATCACCAACGCCGTCAACCTGATCGACGGGCTCGACGGCCTGGCTGCCGGCGTGGTGGCCATCGCCTCGGGAGCGCTCGCCGTCTACGGCTTCCACCTCCAGGCGTTGGGCAACCTCCCCACCGACGACATCGGACCGTTCGTGGCCGTGGTCACCTGTGGGATCTGCCTCGGCTTCCTGCCCCACAACTTCCACCCCGCCCGGATCTTCATGGGCGACGGCGGTGCGTTGCTCCTCGGCCTCCTGATGGCAGCGGGGACCATGCTCATCGGGGGGCGCTCGGCAGGAACGTTCCAGAGCGGTCAGACGTACTTCTTCTTCGCACCCCTCTTCATTCCGTTTTTCATCCTCGGGGTCCCGCTCTTCGACTTGGCGTTCGCCTTCGTCCGCCGCACCGCCGCCCGGAAGGGGTTCGCGACGCCCGACAAGAACCACCTCCACCACCGCCTGCTCCGGCTCGGTCACGGCCACCGGCGCAGTGTGCTGATCCTGTGGGCGTGGACAGCGCTGCTGTCGGGCTTCATCCTCTTCCCGCTCTACGTGTCGAGCGTCAACGCCTTCATCCCCTTTGGCGCCCTCGCCCTCGGGGTGCTCCTCTACACGTTGTTCCACCCCTCCCTGCGGCGTCAGGACGAGGACCCGGACGACGCCGCGGCCGGCCTCGGTCCACCGGGCGACGCCGGTGGTGACCCGGTAGAGGGTCCCGGTCCACCCGGGGTGCACCCGCTCGTGCCGATCGGCGGCGCCGGAGCCGCAGGGCTCCGGAGGCCCGAGCCCGGGCACCCTGACGACCTGGGCCGAAGCAGTGGGGGGCCGGCGCCTTCACCCGCTTTTGGCGCTGAGCGCTCGGAGATGCGAAGATGACGGCGTGCTCGACCGGCGTGGCCCCATTGGGGAGGCTGACCTCCCGACGCGTGCCGCGTCGAGCAGCCGATGCCGACGTCCTGCGTGAGCCCGGGATCCTTCGTGACGCACCACCCCTCAACATCGACCTACGCGGCCCGACGCGGCCGTGACCGGCACCCCGCCGGGTGCGGCGCGCCCGTCCTCCGAGCCCGACCGGCAGCCCGGGGAGCCGCAACCGCCGGACCGGCCTGGGGAGGGCGCTCCGCTGGCGGAGCCAGGGGTGGTCGACTTCCTGACGATGGGAACGGCCATCGTGCTCTGCCTGGTGCTGGGCGGGGGCATTGGCTACCTGCTCGACGACGTCGCCCACACGGCGCCGATCCTGACCTTCGTGGGCCTGGCGCTCGGTGTGGCCGCAGCGGTCTCCGTGACCGTGTCGCACGTGCGGCGCTTCCTCCGATGACCGGCACCACGAGGCCCAGTGGCGCTGCCGCCTCGGCGACCGGGCTGTCCTAGGACCGGTCGTGTTCGCCCACTTCTCGCTGCCCGACATCCCGGCCGTGTCGCGTCGGACGATGACCGGTGCCCTCGTCCTCGGGGTCGCCGCCCTTGTCGCCTGCGTGTCCTTCGGCAAGCCCCTGATCGGGGTCGGGGCCTGCATCGGCCTGGCCCTCGGCACCCTCAACTTCCGCATGGTCGGCGCGTCGGTGGTCAAGGTCTCCCGGCGGGAGGAGGAGAACAAGCGGCGTCCCCTGGCCATGAACACCATGGCTCGCCTGGGGGTCGTGTCGGTGGTGGCCCTGGCGCTCCTCTTCGTCGCCTTCGACCTCGGCTTCGGGGTGCTCGCCGGGCTCGCCGTCTTCCAGCTCACGTTGCTCGTCAACGTGGCGCGGTCGATGGCCCGGCTGGGCCCGATGCCCGAGCCGGTCGGCGGTGACGTGATCGAGGTCACGGCGTCCGGCGCCGAGACGGCCGACGACGAAGCGAACGGAGGGAACTGAGCCATGGGGCTCGCCGACAGAGTGGCACGTCCGCACGTCCTCCTGGCCAGCATCACGGTCGGGGACCACATCACCCGCACCGTGCTCGGGCTCAAGCTCGACATGGACCTCGTGTGGTCGACCGGGGTGGCGATGGTCATCACCATCGCCCTGGGCCTGGCGGTGCGACGTCGTGCCACGAGCGGTGTGCCTGGCAAGCTGCAGGTCTTCTGGGAGGTGGTGGTCGACGCCACCCAACGTCAGGTCGAGTCGTCGATCGGGCCGCGGGGAGCCCGCATCGTGCCCCTCGCCATCACGCTGTTCATGTTCATCTTCGTGTGCAACCTGTTCGGTGTCGTCGGCCTCGGCGCCAAGTACGACCTGCTGCTACCGCCCGCCGCCGACATCAACCTGCCGTTGGCCATGGCGCTCTTCGTGATCGTGCTCGTCCACGTGGCGTCGATCCGGACCCGAGGCATCGTCGGCTACCTCAAGCACTACGTCACCCAGCCGTTCCCCAAGTTCCTCTTCCTCGGGAACATCTTCATCAACGTGGTCGAGGAGCTGGCCAAGCCCGTCACCCTCGCCCTCCGGCTCTTCGGCAACCTGCTCTCGGGCGGGCTCATGCTCGCCCTCCTCGCCTACCTGGTGGTCTGGAAGATCGGGCCGGTGCCGGTAGGCGGCATCCTCGCCGTGATCTTCAACCCCGTCTGGAAGCTGTTCGACATCCTGATCGGGGTCATCCAGGCGTTCATCTTCGCCCTCCTCGCCATCCTCTACTTCGACGTGGCCATGAGCGACGCCCACTGAGCGACGCCCACTGAGCGACGCCCGGACCCACGACGACCTTCGTCAACGACCTTCGATCGCAGTAGCGAGCACAACCCAAAAGGAGAAGCACCAATGGCAGCAACTACCGGAATGGCCGAAGCCGTCAAGCTTGCCGGCGCCATGGTCGGCGGTGGTCTCGCCCTCGGTGGCGGTGCCGTCGGTGCCGCCGTCGGTGACGGCCTCGCCGGGAGCCAGACCATCGCCGGCGTGGCCCGCCAGCCCGAGGCCCAGGGTCGTCTGTTCACGATCATGTTCCTCACCGTCGGTCTCGTCGAGGCCATGTACTTCATCAACCTGGCCTTCACCGCGCTCTTCGTGTTCTCGCTGTACAAGAAGTAGCCACGTGACAACCTCCGAGCGATCGGCGCCGGCGCCCACGGGCGTCGACGGCCCTGGTGGGTGCGCCGTGCCCGGTGACCGCCGACGCCGCAGCTAGCAAGGGTGAACCAGATGCCTCTCGCCACCAGCAACTTCCTCGTCCCCAACGGGACGCTCATCGTCGAGCTCATCGCCTTCCTGATCGTGCTCGCCGTGCTCGGCAAGTACGTGCTGCCGCCGCTCAACAAGGCCATCACCGCGCGCCAAGAGCAGATCCGCTCCGAGCTCGAGGCGGCCGACCGGGCCAAGGCGGACGCCGACGCGGCAGACGCCGAGCGGCGCCACGTGCTGGAGGAGGCCCGCCACCAGGCACGTGAGATCGTGGCCACTGCCAACGCCACCGCCGAGCAGATGACCGTCGCCGCCCAGGCCCGGGCCCAAGCCGAGCACGACCGCATCGTGCAAGCAGCCGACGCCGAGGTGGCCGTGGCCAAGCAGGCAGCGGTGGAGGAGCTCTCCGCCCGCGTCGGACAGCTCGTGCTGGCTGCCGCCGAGCGGGTCGTGGGCCGCGAGATCCGGGCCGAGGACCACCGCGACCTCATCGAGGCGGCCATCGCCGCCGTCCGGGCCGAGTCGGGCTCGGCCGAGGACCGTGCCGCGGCCACCGGGGCCAGCCGGTGATCCCAGCCCTCCAGGGGTACCTGGCCGCCATCGGCGAGTCGCTCGTCGACTCTGGCACCCTGACGGAAGCCGGGGCCGAGCTCGGCGCGGTCGCCGACCTCGTCGAGCGCAACGCGGAGCTCCTCCTCGTCCTGGTCGACGCCTCGATCCCCGTGCCACCCCGGCGCGCCGTGCTCGCCGACCTGCTCGAGGGCCGGGTTCGCTCCGAGGTGCGCCGTCTCGTCGACCGGGCGGTCGCCGTGGTGCCGGCGTCGGAGGTCGTCGTGTCCTTTCGGTGGATGGCCGACCAGCTCGCGCTGGCAGCGTCCCGACCACCCGGCGCCCACGAGCCCGACGACGAGCCGGTGCTCGGCAAGCTCGCTGCCCGCAACCGGGTGACCGGTTACGCGGCGGCGGTCTTCGAGGACGTCTCGGTCGGGGACCTCGAGGAGATCGAGGACCAGTTGTTCCGCTTCGCCCGGGTGGTGGAGGCCAACCGGCCGTTGCGGTCGGCCCTGGGCGACCGCGACCTGCCGGTCGCCGTTCGCCAGGCGCTGGTCACCGACCTCCTCGGGAGCCAGGCCATCCCGGCGACGGTGCGCCTCGCCCGGTACGCCACCCGGGGCGGCAGCGCCCGCGACTTCGTCTCGCTGCTCGACGCGCTCGTCGAGTCCGCCGCCGCCAGTCGCGGCTGGCGGGTCGCCCGCATCCGGGCGGCTTCGCTGCTCGACGAGCGCCAGCAGGGCGAGCTGGCCGAGTCGCTCGCGCACCTGACCGGCGGGCCGGTCGAGCTCCACGTGACCATCGAGCCGGCCCTCCTCGGCGGGGCGGTCGTCGAGATCGGCGACCTGCTCGTCGACGGGAGCGCCCGCCATCGCCTCGACCAGTTGCGGGAGCACGTCCTCGTCACCGGGGCCGCCGCCTCCCTGTTCCACGAAGCCCCACCCGCCGAGAACGAGCACCCCGAAGGAAGGGAAGACGCCTGATGGCTGAGCTGACCATCAACGCCGACGAGATCGCCGATGCCCTCCGGCGTCACGTCGAGGAGTACACACCAGAGGTCGGGACCGAACAGGTCGGCCGGATCGTCGAGGTCGGCGACGGGATCGCCCGGGTCACCGGGTTGCCCGGGTGTGCCGTCAACGAGATCCTCGAGTTCGAGGACGGCACGGTCGGCCTCGCCCTCAACCTCGACGAGGAGACCATCGGTGCCGTCATCCTCGGCGAGGGCACGAAGCTCGAAGAGGAGCAGCTCGTCAAGGCCACCGGGACGATCCTCTCGGTGCCGGTGGGCGACGGACTGCTCGGACGGGTGGTCAACGCCCTGGGCGAGCCCATCGACGGCAAGGGGCCGATCACCTCGACCGAGCCGCGTCGGATGGAGATCCAGGCGCCGGGCATCGTGGACCGCCAGCCGGTGAGCGAGCCGCTGCAGACCGGTATCAAGGCCATCGACGCCATGACGCCGATCGGGCGCGGACAGCGGGAGCTCATCATCGGCGACCGCAAGACGGGCAAGACCACCGTCGCCGTCGACACCATCCTCAACCAGCGTGGCCAGGGTGTGAAGTGCATCTACGTCGCCATCGGCCTGAAGGGCTCGTCGGTGTCGCAGACGGTGGAGACGCTGCGGGCCCACGGCGCGCTCGACTACACGGTGGTGGTGCTGGCGGCGGCCTCCGATCCCGCGCCGTTCAAGTACCTCGCCCCCTATGCCGGTTGTGCCATGGGCCAGCACTGGATGGAGAACGGCGAGCACGCCCTGATCGTCTACGACGACCTCTCCAAGCAAGCCGAGGCCTACCGGCAGCTGTCCCTCCTGCTGCGACGGCCGCCGGGTCGCGAGGCCTACCCCGGCGACGTCTTCTACCTGCACAGCCGCCTGCTCGAGCGGGCCGCCAAGCTGTCGGACGAGCGCGGCGGCGGATCGCTGACTGCCCTGCCGATCATCGAGACGAAGGCGGGCGACGTGTCCGCCTACATCCCCACCAACGTCATCTCGATCACCGACGGCCAGGTCTTCTTGGAGAGCGAGCTCTTCTACGCGGGCATCCGCCCGGCCATCAACGTCGGCATCTCGGTCAGCCGGGTGGGGAGCGCCGCGCAGATCAAGGCGATGAAGGCCGTGGCCGGCACGTTGAAGCTCGACCTCGCCCAGTTCCGCGAGCTCGAGGCGTTCGCCACCTTCGGGTCCGAGCTCGACAAGGTCTCCCAGGCCCAGCTCGACCGGGGCTACCGCCTCACCGAGCTGCTCAAGCAGGGGCTCAACGCACCGGTGCCTGTCGAGGAGCAGGTGCTGGTGATCTACGCCGGGTCGCGTGGTTTCGTCGACAGCGTGCCCATCTCCGAGGTCCAGCGGTACGAGTCCGAGGTGCGGAGCTACTTCCGGGCCAACCACGCCGACCTGCTCGAGACGATCCGCACCACCGGCGCTCTTCCCGATACCGACGCCTTCGACAAGGCCCTCGAGGTCTTCGGGCAGTCGTTCGACACCGGCACGGACGGCTGACCTATGGCTGGCGGCCAGGAGCGCATCCTCCGGCGACGCATCCGGAGCGTGCAGTCGACGAAGAAGATCACGAGGGCGATGGAGCTGATCGCCGCCTCCCAGATCGTCCGCGCCCAGGCGCGCATCGCCGCGGCGCGGCCGTACCAGGAGGGCATGGCCCGCCTGGTGGTCGAGGCCGCCGCCGGTGACCCGGTGGCGGCCGGGCGCCTGCTCGGTGCTCCCGAGCGGGTGGAGCGGGTGGCCGTGCTCTCGATCGTCGCCGATCGCGGCCTGTGCGGCGGGTACAACGCCTTCGTCCTGCGAGCCACCGAGCGACTGTTGGCCGACGGGCGAGCCGAAGGCGTCGAGCACCGCCTCTTCACGGTGGGCAAGAAGGCCCAGGGCTACTTCCGCTTCCGTCGCCAGCCGGTCGAACGCTCCTTCACCGGGATGAGCGAGCGACCGAACTTCACCGACGCCCGCGAGGTCGCCGCCGCCGTGCTCGGACCGTTCGTCGAGGGCGAGGTCGACCAGGTCCTCCTCGTGTCGACCCGGTTCCTGTCGGCCAGTTCGCAGCGGGTCGAGGTCCGCCAGCTCCTCCCGCTCGAGGACCCCCGCCGTCCCGACGGCGACGCCGGCCCGGTCGACGATACCGAGGCACCCGCCCGGCTCGGCTACACCGAGTTCGAGCCGGACGCCGCGGTGCTCCTCGAGACGCTCGCCCCCCGGGCCGCCGAGACGGCCATCTTCGGGGCGCTCCTGGAGGCGTCGGCCTCCGAGCTCACGGCCCGGCAGCGCGCCATGGCGGCAGCTACCGACAACGCCGAGGAGCTGATCAAGAAGTACTCGCGCATCATGAACCGGGCCCGTCAGGACGCCATCACCACCGAGATCATGGAGATCGTCGGCGGCGCCGAGGCGCTGCGGGCCGGGGCAGCGGGCGACGAGAGCGGCCTCGTGATCGAGGTGGGTAGTTGACGTGACGATCGCGCACGGCACGCCCACCGCACCGCCGGCCCACCCCGAACCGGTCGGAGCGGAGATCGCCTCCGTCCGGGGACCACGCCACACCGAGGGACCACACCAGACCGAGGGAGCAGCACACTCATGACCACGACCGCCCCAGCGCCCATCGCCGCCAGCGACGACGCCCGCCCCAACGGCCGGGTGGTGGCCATCGCCGGGCCCGTCATCGACGTCGAGTTCCCGCCCCACGCCCTTCCCGAGATCAACATGGCCGTCGAGGTCGACGTCGAGCTCGACGGGACGAAAGAGGTCGTCACCGCCGAGGTGGCCCAGCAGATCGGCGACGGTCGGGTCCGGTGCGTCTGCCTCCGGCCCACCGACGGCATGACGCGGGGGGCGGCGGTGCGCAACCTCGGCCACGGGCTGACCGTGCCGGTGGGTGACGCCGTGCTCGGGCACGTCTTCAACGTGCTGGGCAAGCCGCTCGACACCGACTCGATCGGGGACGTGGAGGACCGCTGGGAGATCCACCGCCCCGCTCCGGCCTTCGACACCCTCGAGCCTCGTGCCGTCATGTTCGAGACGGGCATCAAGGTGATCGACCTCCTCGAGCCCTACGTGCAGGGCGGCAAGATCGGCCTGTTCGGAGGGGCCGGCGTGGGCAAGACGGTCCTCATCCAAGAGATGATCAACCGGGTGGCCACCAACCACGGTGGTGTGTCGGTCTTCGCCGGGGTGGGGGAGCGGACCCGCGAGGGGACCGACCTGTGGCTCGAGATGCAGGAGTCGGGCGTCATCGAGAAGGCCGCCCTCGTCTACGGGCAGATGGACGAGCCCCCCGGCGTCCGGCTGCGGGTGGCGCTCGCTGCCCTGACCATGGCCGAGTACTTCCGGGACGTGAAGAACCAGGACGTCCTCCTCTTCGTCGACAACATCTTCCGGTTCGTCCAGGCCGGCTCGGAGGTCTCGACGCTGCTCGGCCGGATGCCCTCGGCCGTCGGCTACCAGCCGACCCTGGCCGACGAGATGGGCGAGCTGCAGGAGCGCATCACGTCCACGCGGGGGCGTTCGATCACGTCGCTCCAGGCCGTCTACGTGCCGGCCGACGACTACACGGACCCGGCGCCGTTCACCACCTTCACCCACCTCGACGCCACGACCGAGCTGAGCCGCGACATCGCCTCCCTCGGCATCTACCCCGCCGTCGACCCCCTCTCCTCGACGTCGAACATCCTCGCCCCCGAAGTGGTCGGGGAGCGCCACTACAACGTGGCGAGGCGGGTCCAGGGTGTGCTCCAGCGCTACAAGGAGCTGCAGGACATCATCGCCATCCTCGGGCTCGACGAGCTCTCCGAGGAGGACCGGGTGACCGTGGCCCGAGCCCGGAAGATCCAGCGGTTCCTCTCCCAGCCCTTCAACGTGGGCGAGGTCTTCACCGGCCTGAAAGGCGTGACGGTTCCGGTCGAGGAGACCGTGGAGTCGTTCGAGGCGCTGGTCGACGGCGAGCTCGACGACGTGCCGGAGCAGGCGTTCCTGAACGTGGGTGGCGCCGAGTCGGTCCTGGCCAAGGCCCACGCCCTGGCCAACGAGTGACCGGACGGACGACGACGAAGAGGACGGACAGGGCCCATGGCTGAGGAGAACGAGTTCGCCGTCTCGGTGGTGACCCCCGAGCGCATCCTGCTCGAGGGCGCTGCTGCCGAGGTCGTGCTGCGCACGGCCGAGGGTGACAGCACCTACCTGGCCGGCCACAGCGACCTGGTCGGTGCCGTGGAGCCGGGCGTGCTCCGGGTGTCGGGTAGCGGCCTCGACGGTGGCGAGCTGCGCATCGCCCTCCACGGGGGCTTCGTGCAGGTCGAGTCGTCACCCTCGGTGGCCTCGGTGGCCTCGGTGGCCTCGGTGGCCTCGGTGGCCTCGGTGGC
>JBMFXC010000005.1:13129-25488 GCA_049964655.1 Acidimicrobiales bacterium | reverse complement strand
GCCTCGGTGGCCTCGGTGGCCTCGGTGGCCTCGGTGGCCTCGGTGGCCTCGGTGGTCGAGGGGGAGGAGACGGCCCTCTTGGCCCGAGGACGCGTCACCGTGCTGGCCGGGGTGGCCGAGCTTGCCTCGGAGATCGACGTCGAGCGCGCCCGTGCCGCCCTCGAGCGGGCGGAAGCACGCACGAGCGGACTGGAGAGCGAGCGTCGCGGGGCCGCCGCGGACGTCGAGGAAGCGGCCGGTGGCGAGCTTGCCGAGGCTCGTGCCGCGCTCCGACGTGCCCAGGTCCGCCTCGAAGCAGCCGGTACGGCGGACCACGCCTGAGCAGCCGTCAGGGGGTAGAGGAGGCCTGGGGGCCTGGTCGCGGCTCCGAGAGGGCAGCGAGGGCTCACTAGCGGGTGTCCACCCGTGCCTCCGTCGCTGCACGACGGCACCGGCCCCGGCTCGAGGGCCCGCCCCGGCCAGGCCCCGGCTCGAGGGCCCGCCCCGGCCAGGGGAGCCTCCGGCGGGTCAGCGGAAGGCGATCGAGCTGTACTCGGAGAGCTTCTGCAGTCGGTGGTGGGCGTCGATGAGACGCACCGTGCCGGAGCGTGACCGCATGACAAGCGACTGGGTGGTGGCGCCGAACTCGTCGTAGCGCACGCCGTGGAGGAGCTCGCCGTCGGTGATACCGGTGGCGGCGAAGAAGCAGTTCTCTCCGGCGACGAGGTCGTCGGTGGTCAAGATGGCGTCGAGGTCGTAGCCGGCGTCGAGGGCGGCCGTGCGCTCGGCGTCGTCACGAGGCCACAGCCGGCCCTGGATCTCCCCTCCCATGCTCTTCAACGCCGCCGCGGCGATGACTCCTTCGGGGGTCCCGCCCACCCCGAAGAGGATGTCGACCCCCGAGTCGGGCCACGCGGTGGCGATGGCACCAGCTACGTCGCCGTCGGTGATCAACCGGATGCGCGCACCGGTGTCGCGCACCTCGGCGATGAGCTCGGCATGGCGGGGGCGGTCGAGGACGACCGCCGTCACGTCGCGCACCGAGGTCCCTTTGGCCTTGGCCACGGCCTCGAGGTTGTCGGCGACGGTCCGGGTGATGTCGATCGAGCCGGCCGCCTTGGGGCCGACGGCCACCTTCTCCATGTAGACGCACGGGCCCGGGTCGAACATGGTGCCCCGCTCGGACATGGCGATCACCGACAGGGCGCCGCCGCGTCCGAGCGCCGTCGGCGTCGTGCCGTCGATGGGGTCGACGGCGATGTCGCACTCGGGCGGGGCGCCGTCCCCGATGCGCTCCCCGTTGAACAGCATCGGCGCGTGGTCCTTCTCGCCCTCGCCGATGACGACGACGCCGTCCATGGACACCGAAGAGAGGACGATGCGCATGGCCTCGACGGCCGCTCCGTCCGCGCCCTCCTTGTCCCCCCGGCCCATCCACCGCGACGCGGCGAGGGCCGCGGCCTCGGTGACCCGGACGAGCTCCATGGCGAGGTTGCGGTCCGGGGCGCTCTTGGTTCCGCTCACGCCCGAGACGATACCGTGCGCGGTCCGCCTCGCCAGGAGACGTTCGCCCTCCGTGGTGGAGCGTGCACTCGGCCGGCAGTTCTCGCCGAGGGAGGACGGGTTCGTGGATGGCGGGCCGGGGTACCGGCATCGGCAATACTGGCCCCCGTGGACCGCTTCGTCGTCACTCCCAACGGGCCCCTTGCCGGCTCGGTGCGGGCCGGCGGGGCAAAGAACTCGGTCCTCAAGCTCATGGCCGCCTGCCTGTTGGCCGAGGGGCGCCACGTCCTCACCAACGTGCCCCGCATCACCGACGTCGACACGATGGCCGACGTGCTCCGGGCCATGGGCGTGACCGTCGAGCGGGGTGCCGACGACGAGCTGCTCGTCGACGTTCCCGCCACGGTGGTGCCCGAGGCCCCGCTGGCGCTCGTCGAGCGCATCCGGGCGTCGGTCGTCGTCCTCGGCCCCCTGCTGGCGCGCACTGGCCAGGCGAGGGTCGGCCTGCCCGGCGGCGACGACTTCGGACCGCGGCCGATCGACATGCACCTCGCCGCCTTGACGGCCCTCGGGGCGACGTTCCAAACGTCCGAGGAAGCAGTCGAAGGCGTGGTGACCTCGGTCGACGGTGGCCGTCCCCGCCTGATGGGAACCACGGTCGTCCTCGAGTACCCCAGCCATACCGGCACCGACAACGTGCTGATGGCCGCGGCGCTGGCCAAAGGCGTGACCGTCATCGAGAACGCGGCACGAGAGCCCGAGGTCTGCGACCTCGTCGCCTTCCTCCAGTCGATGGGGGCGAAGATCACGGGTGCCGGCACGTCGCGGCTCGTCGTCGAAGGCGTCGAGACGCTCAACCCGGCGACCCACCGGGTGGTCACCGATCGGCTGGTGGTGGCCACCTTCCTGGTGGCAGCCGGAATGACCGGCGGCGACGTCCTCGTCGAGGACGGCAGGCCCGAGCACATGGAGCTCCTCCTTCGCAAGCTGTCGTGCGCCGGCATCGAGGTGTCGTCGGGGCCCGACGGCCTGCGCGCCCGTCGAGACCCTTCGAAGCAGCTCAGAGCCGTCGACGTCGCCACGCTGCCCTTCCCCGGCTTCGCCACCGACTACAAGCCGCTGATCGTCACGTTGCTGACCGTCGCCGACGGCGTCGGGATCGTCACCGAGAACCTCTTCTTCGGGCGGTTCCGGTACGTCGACGAGCTTCGTCGGATGGGCGCGGACATCCGGACCGAGGGCCACCACGCCGTCGTCCGAGGCGTCGGACGGCTGTCAGGGGCGACCGTCCGGGCCGTCGACGTCCGGGCCGGGGCGGCCATGGTGCTGGCCGGGCTGGTGGCGGACGGCGAGACGATCGTGGCCGACGCCCACCACGTCGACCGAGGCTACGAGGACTTCGACGGTCGCCTGACCGCGCTGGGCGCCAAGGTGCTGCGGGACTGACGGAGCACCCCGTCGGTGAGCTGGCCCCGTCGATGAGCTGGCCCCGTCGGTGAGCGCCTCCGCTCTGGGCCGGGACGGGTACGCTCGGCACCTCATGTGCGCCCGCCCGACACGCGATCCACAGGCCCTCTTCGCCGCCGCCGTCGGCGGCGACCGGGTGGCGCTCGCCCGGCTCCTCACCCTGGTCGAACGGGGTGGTGACCTGTCGAGAACCGTGGCGGCACTGGCCTACCGTGGTGGGGGAGACGCCTATACCGTCGGGATCACCGGGGCACCGGGTGCCGGCAAGTCCACCCTCACCGATCGGCTCATCGGCGTCGCCCGTCGCCGGGGGCTCGGGAAGGGGCACCCTGCCGAGGCTGGTGAGCATGCAGCCGACGCCGGCTCCGATGTCGCCGTGCTGGCCGTCGACCCGTCGTCGCCGTTCACCGGAGGTGCCATCCTCGGTGACCGGGTGCGCATGCAGGGACACGCGCTCGACGAGCACGTCTTCATCCGCTCGATGGCCACACGCGGCCACCTGGGCGGCCTGGCGGTCGCTGTCCCGGACGCGCTTCGAGTCCTCTCTGCCGTCGGTCTGCCCGTCGTCCTGGTCGAGACGGTCGGGGTGGGCCAGGTCGAGGTCGAGGTAGCCGGCGCCGCCGACACCACCGTCGTGGTCGTCAACCCCGGATGGGGTGACGCCGTCCAGGCCAACAAAGCCGGTCTTCTCGAGATCGCCGACTGCTTCGTGATCAACAAGGCCGACCGTCCGGGCGTGAAGGAGACGCGACGCGACCTCGAGCTCATGCTCGACCTCACGACACCCGGTGACTGGCGGGCCCCGGTGGTCGAGACGGTCGCCAACACCGGCGAGGGAACCGACGAGCTGTGGGACGCCGTCGAACGCCACCGGTCCTACCTGGTCGCCTCGGGTCAGCTCGGGCAGCGCCGGCGTGAGCGAGTCGAGCACGAGCTCGAACAGGTCCTCCTCGCCCGCCTGCGCGAGCGGGTCGGCGAGCTGCGGGCGGGGGCGTCCTTCGCCGGGCTCGCCGACAAGCTGGTGGCCGGTGCCCTCGACCCCTACGAGGCAGCCGACCGGCTCCTCGACGCTGTCGCCCGGGCGACCGACTGACGCGTCCGGTGCAGGGGAGCCCCTGGGCACCGTCCGGTAGCTTGCCATCGTGACCACCGACGCGAGCGATCCAGAGCAGGTCGCCAACGGCCCGGGGGCAGCGTCCCGGCTCGCCGTCGGCGACGTCCCGATCGCCCCGGAGCTGGCGGGGACGGCCGATCCCCTGGTGCCCCTCGTGCCGTCCCCGCTGCCGGTCGCCGGCGGTCCGCTGCCGGATGCCGCCGAGGACCCTCGGTGGTACCAGCGAGCCGTGTTCTACGAGGTGTTCATCCGCGGGTTCTTCGACGGCAACGACGACGGTACCGGAGACCTGCCTGGCCTCATCGCCAAGCTCGACTACCTGGAGTGGCTGGGTGTCGACTGCCTCTGGCTGCTGCCCTTCTACCCCTCGCCGTTGCGTGACGGTGGCTACGACATCAGCGACTACTACTCGGTCCATCCCGAGTACGGCACGGTCGACGACCTCCGCAAGCTGCTCGACGAGGCCCACAGTCGTGGCATCCGGGTGATCGCCGACCTCGTGATCAACCACACGAGCGACCAGCACCCCTGGTTCCTCGAGTCCCGCCAGAGCCGGGACAACCCCAAGGCCGACTGGTACGTCTGGAACGACGACGACCAGCGCTGGCCGGAGGCACGAGTCGTGTTCGTCGACGTCGAGCGGTCCAACTGGGCCTACGACGCCCAGCGCGGCCAGTACTACTGGCACCGCTTCTACAGCCACCAGCCGGACCTCAACTACGACAACCCGGAGGTCGTCGAGGCCATGCTCGGCGTCGTCCGGTTCTGGCTCGACCTCGGCCTCGACGGGTTCCGCCTCGACGCGGTCCCCTTCCTCTACCAGCGAGACGGGACGACGGGGGAGAACCTCCCGGAGACCCACGCCTTCATCCGTCGGGTTCGCGCCGTGCTCGACGCCGAGTACCCGGGCCGGGTCCTGCTGGCCGAGGCCAACGGATGGCCGGCCGACGTGGCCGACTACTTCGGCGACGACGACGGCGACGAGTGCCACCTGTGCTTCCACTTCCCGCTCATGCCCCGGCTGTTCATGGCAGTCCGGCGCGAGCAGCGCTACCCGATCACCGAGATCCTCGCCCAGACCCCCGACATCCCAGACGGTGCCCAGTGGGCCATCTTCCTCCGCAACCACGACGAGCTGACCCTCGAGATGGTCTCGGACGAGGAGCGGGACTACCTCTTCAGGGAGTACGCCTCCGACCCTCGGATGAAGCGCCACATGGGGATCGGCCGCCGCCTGGCCCCGTTGCTCGACCGCGACCGACGGCTGTCCGAGCTGCTCTGGTCGCTCCTCCTGTCGCTGCCCGGCAGCCCCGTCCTCTACTACGGCGACGAGATCATGATGGGCGACAACGTCTACTTGGGCGACCGCGACTCGGTTCGTACCCCCATGCAGTGGACGCCCGACCGCGACGCCGGGTTCTCCCGCGCCGACTTCGCCCAGCTCTACCTGCCGCCCCTTATGGACCCCGTGTACGGCTACACGGCAGTCAACGTGGAGGCCCAGCAGCGCAACCCCAGCTCGTTCCTCCACTGGGTCCGCAGGATGCTCGGCATCCGACGCCAGTTCCCCGTCTTCGGCACCGGTGAGATCGACATCCTCGCCTGCTCGAACCCTGCCGTGCTCGCCTTCGTCCGGTTCGACGAACGCTCCGAGAGCAACCCCATGCTCTGCCTGCACAACCTGAGCCGCTTTGCCCAACCCGCCGAGCTCTTCCTGGGCCGGTGGGCGGGTCGTCAGCCGGTCGAGGTCCTCGGCAGGGTACCGTTTCCCCTCGTGGGCACGGATCCGTACCCGGTGACGATGGCCCCCCACGGGACCGAGTGGTTCGAGCTGGTCGAGCCCGCCGCCATGCTCCCGGGCGAGCCGGGCCTTGTCGAGGGAGCCGACGGAGCCGAGGAGCCCCCGCGGTGAACGTCGTCGGGAGCGGCGGGGACCTTCCGGCAGTGCTCGACGCAGTCGCCCTCGGCGAGCTGGTCGCCGCGTCGGTGGCGCACCGCCGGACAGCCGGTGGCGACGAGCCGGCGCCGGTTGCCGACGGGGACGTCGTGGTGCTCGGCGCCGAGGTCGTCCGGCCCGGCCGGCCCGGACTGGTCAGCGTGGTGGCGACGGTCGGGGCGGTCCGGCGCCACGTCGTCCTCGGGCTCCGGGCTCCGGGTGACGAGGTCCGCTTCCTCGCCGACGCCGACGATGCCCCGCTCGGCATCATCGAAGACGACGCGGGGCTGGCGGTCGTCTTCGATGCCCTGGGCGACGCCGAACTGGCCACCCTGCTCCTCGAAGCGGTCGCCGGCGACCAGGGTACCGTCGAGTGGGTCCACCGGATCGCCGAGCTGCCTGAGTTGGTCAGCCTGGCCTACGACGACCGGCTCGCCCTCACCGTCTTCCAGCAGCTGCCTCCCCCCGGAGCGCGCAACCCCGCCCTCGAGCTCTACCTGGGCCTCGACCGTGCCGGGTTCAACCAGCTCCTTGCCCCGGTGGCGTTGTGGCAGCGTGACGGTGCCGACCTCGGTGTCGTGACCGAGTACCAGCCGGGCACGACGGCGGGGTGGGACCTCGCCTTGGCCTCGTTACGCGACCTCGCCGAGTCGGGTGTGGCCCCCGAGGACGCCGGCGCCGACTTCGCTGCCGAGGCGCACCGGCTGGGCACGATGACCGCCCGGATGCACCTGGCGCTGGATGCGGCCTTCGGCCGCCGCCAGGGGGACGTCCCGACGTGGACGGATGCCGTCGAAGCCTCGGTGAGGGCCGCCGACCCTGCCATCGCCGAGGACGCCGGGGTCCGGGCCCTCTTGGCCGAGCTCCGGCGGACCACCCGACCGTGCGTCGCCATCCGCACGCACGGAGACTTCGACCTCGGGCGGGTCGCCCGGACGGACCTCGGTTGGCTCGTCCTCGACTGCAGCCCTGGCGGGGTTCCCCAAGGGGGCGGCACCGAGCCGGTCTTCCGGTCGCCGTTGGCTGACGTCGCCGACATGCTCTGGTCGCTCCACCGGGTCGCCGACGTCGCCGCGGTGGAGCGCGACCCGACCGGTGAGGCAGGGCTTCGCCAGCTGACCCAGGCGTGGGAGGTGCGCAATCGCCGTGCCTACCTGGCCGGGTACCTGGCCACCCCCGGCATCGGCGGGCTGGTGCCCCCGGGTCGTGACCTGGTCAGGACGCTCGCCGCCGCCTTCGAGCTCGAGCGCTCGGCCCTCGGCGTCGCTGCCCGCGGCTGACGGCCTGCCCCGGGTCTCAGCCGGTGGCCGGGTCTCAGCCGGTGGCGACCGCGGCGACCGGTGCTCCGGCGCCGTGGTGCCCCGGGACGCACAGCTCCTCGGCGGCCTGCTCGGGGTTGACGATGTTGATGAGCACGCCGGTTCCCAGCTCGAACCCGGCGATCGTCGTCAGCTTGGGCAGGATGTGGACGTGCCAGTGGTAGGGCTCGGGGGCCCGGTAGGGCGCCGAGTGGAAGACGAGGTTGTAGGCGACGTCACCGACCACGTCGCGCAGGCGACCGAGCACCGTCTTGATGGCCCGGCCGACCGCGGCGAGGTCGGCCGGCTGGCTGTGGTGCAGGTGGGGCCCGTGGTTGCGGGGGATGAGCAGCATCTCGTAGGGGACGCCGCTCCAGAACGGGCAGACCACGAGGACCCGGTCGTCGGCGTAGACGACCCGGTAGCCGACGTTCTCCTCGGCGTCGGCCACGGTGCAGAGGAGGCAACGGCTGGCGAACCGGGCGAATCCGGCCTGTTCCTCGACGAGCTCGCGGGGGACGAACGACATCCCGAGCAGTTGCGCGTGCGGATGCTCGACCGAGGCGCCCGCCTCTCGGCCGGCGTTCAGGATGGCCTGGCTGTAGCGGAGGCCCGGGACGTTCGAGTGCTCGTCGATGCGGTCGCGGATGGCGGCCATCACCATCGCGGTCTGGTCGTCGTCGAGCAACGGCCACGGTGCCCGGTGGTCGGGCGAGAGGATGAGGACCTCGTGGATGCCCCCCGCAGTCGCCTGGGTGAACACCGGTCCCCGGTTGGTCACGACGAAGGGGTCGTCTCCCTCGAAGGCGGGGTACAGGTTGGGCACGACCCGAACCGACCAGTGCCCCTCGGGTCCGTAGGTCTCGAGGGCGGGAGGCGTGGCTTCTTCGTTGCCCGGGCAGAACGGGCACGGCCGCGACGTGTCGGCCTGGACGGGGACCGGCGGGGAGAAGGCCCGGGGGCGCTTGGCCCGGTCGGTGTTCACGACCACCCACCGACCTGTCAACGGGTCGAGCCGCAGCTGGTTCATCGCACTGCCCGTCGTTTCTGCTGGGAGGCTCTCCGGTCCATGTCCGACCTCGCTACCTCGCACCCCGACAGTGCCGCCAACGGGCCACGAGGGCCGGAGAGGCAGGAGCTCGTCGGGCTGCGTTCATTGCACGCTTGCTGTCATCACACGTCGTTCCTATCGGCATGTCTGGCGGTCATCCTGAGCCAGTTGCGCGGCGCGTACCCACACGCTCCAACCTAGCAACGCCGGTCGAGGACGTGGTCACGCTCCACCACGCCGCGACGCGACCCTGCGGCATCGCGGTGCCAGACTCTGCCGGTGCCGTCGCCACCCCTCGTGACTCTGGCCGTCTCGAGCAATCGGGGCCCGCTGTATGACACCGTCCTGCTCGCCCACGTCCTGGCTGCCCTGGCCAGCATGGCGGTCGTCTCCATCGCCGGCGCCCAGGCGCTGGTGCTCCGGCGCTCCTCGGACCTGACGCCGGCGGTGCGCCGCTACTACCGCCCGGCGGTCAACTGGGGCGGGCGGGTGCTCTTCCTCGTCCCGGTCCTCGGAGCGACCCTCGTGGCCCTCTCCGGGGGGGCATGGTCGTACGGAGATACCTGGATCGTCGTGGGCCTGGTGGCGTGGGCGGCGGTGGCGCTCGCCGGCGAGCTCGTGCTGTGGCCGGCCGAGCGCCGGCTCCAGCAGTTGGTGGCGACGTGGCCTTCGCCGACCTCGGTCGGCGCCCGGGCCGCGGCGCAGGCCCCAGACGCCGGGGCCGCTCCGGGGACCCTGTCCGACGGACCGGAGGTCGGGCTCGACGGACCGGGGCTCGCGCTCCGGCAGTGCCGTGGCCTGTGCCTTCGGGTGGCGGTGACGGCCGGGGGGATGGTGGTGGTGCTCGTCGCCGTCGCCGTGGTGATGGTGGCCAAGCCGTGAGCTCGCCAGCATCCTGGTCGCCGCCGGCCGTCCCGTGCTGCTTCAGCCGGAGCGGGTGAGTCCGACGGCGTGTCGGAGGGCCGCGGCTGCTTCGCTGGTCCGGCCGGCCGCCACGAGGGTGACCACCTCGCCGTCGAGGACGGCCTGCCAGTCGACCTCCTCGGTGCTGCGGCCAGCCGCCCGCAGGTCGCTGCGCACCCGTTGGAGGAGCTGGGCGATCGTCGACGTGTCGGGGCCGACGAGGCGAGCCAGGCGCGAGCGCAGCCACGCCGCCAGCGCCGGGCTCGCCCCGCCGGTCGAGACGGCGATCGAGACCGTCCCCTGGCGGTGGACCGCCGGTAGCAGGAACGAGCACCTGTCCGGGTCGTCTGCGCTGTTGACCCACACGCCGGCGGCGTCCGCGTCGTGGGCCACGGCCTGGTCGACCTCGCTCCGGCCCGTGGCCGTGACGACCAGCCGAAACCGGGCGGCCTCACCGGGCCGGTAGCACCTCGTCTCGACGCGGATGGATCCCCCTGCCCCACCGGAAGCCCGCACCAGGGCTAACAGAGCCTCTCCGACCTCGGGGGCGACCACCGTGACGTCGGCTCCGCACTCGACGAGGCTCGCCACCTTGCGGGCCGCGACGGCCCCACCGCCGACGACGAGGCACGGCTTGCCCTCGACGACGAGGGCGACGGGGTACACGGGTGCTGTCGGCACGAGGGGCGCCTCAGCCGGCGGGCAGGTCGTCAGGCTCGGTGACGACAGGTCGCGTCACCATGCCGGCGCCTACGGTGGCGTGCGTCGCCGGGTCGACCAGCACGAAGCTGCCGGTCACCCGGTTGTCCCGGTAGGGGTCGACGACGAGCGGGTCCGCCGTGACGAGGAGGACCGTCCCGATGTCGTTCTCGGCCAGCGACGTCGCCGGCTGGCGGTGCAGCGAGCCCATGTCGACGCGCTCGACGACCGTGTCGATGGTCCCGCTGGTTACCCGGGTGGTGTGCTTGACGTGGAAGCGGTCGCCGGCGTGCAGCGGAGCCGAGGCGAACCAGCACACGGTTGCCTCCACGTGGCGGGTGACGGTGGGCGGCTCGTCTCCCGTGGCGAGGAGGTCGCCGCGACCGACGTCGAGGTCGTCGGAGAGCTCCACGGCGACGGACCGTCCGGGGGTGGCCGTCTCGAGCGGACCGTCGGCGGTGGAGAGACCGGCGATGGTTGCCACCAGCCCCGAGGGGAGGACGGTGACGGCGTCGCCGGGCCTCATCGGTCCGCCGCTGACCATCCCGGCGTAGGACCGCCCGCCTCCGGGGCGGCGGATCACCCACTGGACCGCCAGGCGGGACCCGCCAGAGGCGGACCAGACCCCGGCGGGAGCCTCCTCGAGCGCGTCGAGCACGGTGGGGCCCCGGTACCACGGCGTAGCGGTGGAGCGGACGGCGACGTTGTCGCCGAGGAGGGCTGACGCCGGGACCACCGCCGCCACCGACAGTCCGAGCGTTTGGGCCAGTTCCTCCACCTGGGTGACGACCCGGCCATGCGCGTCGGGGTCCCATGCCACCCGGTCCATCTTGTTGGCGACGACGACGAGCGTGCGTACGCCGAGCAACGAGGCGATGCAGACGTGACGGCGGGTCTGCTCCCGGAGCCCGGTTGTGGCGTCGACCACGACCAGCGCCAGGTCGGCGGTGGACGCTCCGGTTGCCATGTTGCGCGTGTACTGGACGTGCCCGGGGCAGTCGGCGATGACGAAGCTGCGTCGCGGCGTCGCCGCGTAGCGGTAGGCGACGTCGATGGTGATCCCCTGTTCGCGCTCGGCGCGCAGCCCGTCGGTGACGAAGGACAGGTCGAGGTCGCCGGCCCCTCGCCGACGCGACGCCGCGCCCACGGCCGCCAGCTGGTCGTCGAAGAGCTGGCGGGTGTCGTGGAGGAGCCGGCCGATCAGGGTCGACTTGCCGTCGTCGACCGAGCCGACGGCGGCGAAGCGAAGGAGGTCGCCTGGCCTGGTGGGGACGACGGTGCGGTCCACGGTGCGCTGGTCCATGGTCAGAAGTACCCCTCTCGCTTCCGGTCTTCCATGGCGCTGTCCGATACCCGGTCGTCGGCTCGGGTCGCCCCTCGCTCGGAGACCGTCGAGGCCGCCACCTCGGCGACGACCGCGTCGGCGTCTGCCGCCTCCGAGCGCACGGCGCCGGTGCACGTGGCGTCGCCGACGGTCCGGAAGCGGACCGTCTCGACGCGCTCGCGTTCGCCGGGGCGCGGCTCGACGTGCTCGGAGACGGCCAGCAGCATGCCGTCGCGCTCGACGACGCGCCTGGGGTGGGCGTAGTAGAGGGACGGGAGCTCGAGCGCTTCGCGGGCGATATACCGCCAGACGTCGAGCTCCGTCCAGTCCGACAGCGGGAAGGCACGCACGTGCTCACCGGGCAGGACTCGTCCCCAGTAGAGGTTCCACAGCTCGGGCCGTTGGCGCTTGGGGTCCCACTGCCCGAGGGCGTTGCGGAAGGAGAGGACCCGTTCCTTCGCCCGCGCCTTGTCCTCGTCTCGCCTCCCACCGCCGAAGCAGGCGTCGAAGCGGTGCCGGGCGATGGCCTCGAGGAGGACGGCGCTCTGGAGCCGGTTGCGGGACCCGCCGGGACCCGGATCGGGAACGCGTCCCTGGTCGATGGCGTCCTGCACCGAGGCCACCAGGAGCTCTTCACCGAGCTCGGCCATGCGGCGGTCCCGGAAGGCGAGGACTTCGGGGAAGTTGTGTCCGGTGTCGACGTGCAGGACGGGGAAGGGGAGGCGTCCGGGCGAGAACGCCTTCTCCGCCAGCCGGAGGAGCACGGCAGAGTCCTTGCCGCCGCTGAAGAGGAGCACGGGGCGTTCGCACTCGGCGGCGACTTCGCGTAGCACGAAGATGGCGTGGGACTCGAGCAGGTCGAGATGGTCGGCGCCGTCCTCGTCTCCCGGCCGGTCGAGGCTGCCGGGGCGGTGGCGCCACCCGCCGGGGGCGCTCGGGTCGAGCGTGCTGGTCATCGGGTCCTCCGCAGTCGGGCCGACAACGAGGCGGGAGCCCGTCGTCGGCAAGGGGATCATTGTTGCAAATTCTGATCGACTTAGTCATGTATAGTGCCAGGACGGCCCGCCGGGCAAGACCGCCGGGCA
>JBMFXC010000005.1:4900-13029 GCA_049964655.1 Acidimicrobiales bacterium | reverse complement strand
ATCGACTTAGTCATGTATAGTGCCAGGACGGCCCGCCGGGCAAGACCGCCGGGCACGACCGCCGGGCAAGACCGGAGACGGACGGAAGGAGCTGACAGGTGACAGGTGACAACCAGGCACGACAGCAGACGTCCGCCGCGGGTACCGGGGCGGACCGTACAAGACCAGGGGGTGGCGCGCTGGACGCCGAGCTGGCGACCGCGGACGCCGAGCTGGCCACGGCGCCCCCCACTGCCGTGATCGCCTGGGCGCTCCGGCGGTTCGACGGACGGTTGGTGGTCGCCTCGTCCTTCCAAGACGCCGTCCTCATCGACGTGGCCGTCGCCGTCGACCCCGCCGTGGAGGTCGTCTTCCTCGACACCGGTGCCCACTTCCCCGAGACGTACGCCTACGTCGAGGCGCTGCGCCATCGCTACGGGCTCAACCTCACCGTGACCGTGCCGGGTCCCGACGCGGCGGCATGGCCCTGTGGCACCGAGCGGTGCTGCGAGCACCGCAAGGTGGCGCCCCTCCGGGCGGTCCTTGCCGGACGGGAGGCGTGGATCACCGGGGTGAAGCGGGTCGACGCGCCTTCCCGGGCGGCGGCGCCGGTGGTGGGGCACGATCCGGTCTTCGGTCTCGTCAAGGTCAACCCCCTGGCCACCTGGACGGACGACGACGTGGCCGGCTACGAGCGCGACCACGAGCTGCCCCGCCATCCGCTCCTCGAGCGCGGCTACCGGTCGATCGGCTGTGCGCCGACGACCCGCCCGGTCGGCCCGGACGACGACCCCCGTTCCGGGCGGTGGCCCGGGTCGACCAAGACCGAGTGCGGACTGCACCGATGACGACCTCCGGCGCCCCGGGTGACGGCGCCTTCCGACCACCGGTGAGCGGTCGGGGGCGGTCGCTGCGCTTCATCGACCCCTACCGGTCGACGGGCCGGCTCAACCAGGTCGAACGGTGGAAGCTCGAACGGCATCCACTCGAGGTCATCGACGCCATCGCCGACCGCTATGCGCACGAAGGCCCCGCGGCGATCGCTACCGTGCCCGGGGAGGTCGAGCGCCTGAAGTGGGCCGGCATCTACCCTCAGCGCCAAGGTGGGGACGCGTTCATGGTGCGCGTGAAGGTGCCCGGTGGGGTGCTCACCGCGGCCCAGGCTCGCGAGCTCGGGCGGATCGCCGACGCGTTCGCCGAGGGGCCACCGGGAAGCGAGAGCCGGGAGTTCGGCTCGCGCTACGTGGACCTCACCACCCGCCAGTCCGTGCAGCTCCACTGGCTCCGCATGGAGGACATCCCTCGCATCTGGCGCCGACTGGACGCGGTGGGGCTCACGACGGTGCAGGCGTGCGGAGACTCGGCCCGCAACGTGCTGTGCTGCCCACTGTCGGGCCTTGACGCCTCGGAGGCCTTCGACGCGCTCCCGATCGCCCGGGCCATCTCCGCGTTCTTCACGGGGCGGCGCGAGTACGCCAATTTGCCTCGGAAGTTCAAGATCTCGGTGACGGGCTGCGTCGAGAACTGCGCACGCGCTGAGATCAACGACGTCGGTCTCTGGCCGGCTCGCGCCGAAGACGGGACGCTGGGGTTCAACCTCCTCGTCGGCGGCGGGCTGTCGGACGGCGAACGGATGGCGAGCGACGTCGACGTCTTCGTCCACCTCGACCAGGCTGTCGAAGTAGTCCGGGCGGTGGCTCAGCTCTTCGGCGAGCTGGGCAACCGCGAGCACCGCGGACTGGCACGGATGCGCTACCTGGTCGAGGAGCTGGGCCCCGAGCAGGTCCGCGCCGAGCTGGTGGCCCGCGCTGGTGTCCGCCTCGAGCCGGCCGGCGACGAGCTGACCCGGCAGCACCGGGGCGACCACGTGGGGGTCCAGCCCCAGAAGCAGGACGGACTGCTTGCCGTCGGTTGCTCGGTCCCCGTCGGCCGACTGCACGGGTGCGACCTCGTCGAGCTGGCCCGCCTGGCCGAGAGCTACGGGGACGGAACCCTGAGGCTGGCCACCGACCAGAACCTCGTCGTGACCGGCGTCCCCGAACGACGCCTCGACGACCTGCTCGCCGAGGACGTGCTGGCGCACTACTCGCCGTTCCCCGGTCCGTTCACCCGCGGCGTCGTGGCCTGCACCGGAAGTGAGTTCTGCCGCTTCGCCGTCGTCGAGACGAAGGAGCGGGCGCTGCGGTGGGCCCGGATGCTCGACGCCGAGCTCGGTGACGAGCGCGCCAACGAGCCCGGCCACTCGTCGCAGCGTGTGGGCTCCGGCTCCGCTGACGGTGGTCGGGCCGAGGCCGACGTGGTGAGGATGCACGTTTCGGGATGCTCGGCGAGCTGCGCCCAGCCCCAGGTGGCCGACATCGGTTTCCGCGGCGCGGTCGCCCATGTAGGTGACCGGCTGGTCGAAGCCGTGGACGTGGGGCTCGGTGGAAGCCTGGGCCCCGACCCGGCGTTCGTCGACTGGGTGTCGGGGGCCCGCCCGGTCGACGACGTGCCCATGGCCCTCGTCCGTCTCGTGCGCCGCTACCGCGGCGAACGCCGCGACGGTGAGCGGTTCGCGGCGT
This sequence comes from Acidimicrobiales bacterium, assembly GCA_049964655.1. Classification (GTDB taxonomy): domain Bacteria; phylum Actinomycetota; class Acidimicrobiia; order Acidimicrobiales; family RAAP-2; genus JAJZJT01. Next base: position 10,489 of record JBMFXC010000005.1, on the reverse strand, counting down.
GGGCGCGTCGGACGCCCGTCGAGCAACTGCGGGAGGCCATCGAGGGAACGCCATCAGCCGTCGAAGCAACGCCATCAGCCGTGGAGGTCGTGCCGTGAAGGGCCACGCCATTCGCTACCGGATGAACGGCATCGCCGAAGCGCCTGGCAAGACGTGGTTCTGGGAGCTCGCCGCCGGGGTCGTGGACGCCGGTCGGTGCGTCCAGTGCGGGACGTGCGTGGCGGTGTGCCCGTCGGGCTCCATCGGAGTGAGCGCTCTCAGCGCGCTGCCCGAGCTGGTCAAGATGTGCACGGGGTGCTCGCTGTGCTGGGACTTCTGCCCACGGGGTGGCCTCCGGGCCGAGGCGCTGTGGCCGCCGTCGACGCTGCCGGCCGAAGCCGAAGCCGAAGCCGAGTCGAAGACGCCGCTTTGCCCCTCGTTCGTCTCCGGCGCGCCTCGCATCACCGGAGGACCGCCGGCAGACGGGCTCGGCGCCGTGCTCGGATCCTACGCTGCCCGGGCATCGACCGACGCCGGAGCAGGCCAGGACGGCAGCGTCGTCACGGCCGTCCTGCTGGCCGCCCTGGCTGCAGGTGAGATCGACGGCGCTCTCGTGGCCGTGCCCTCCGACAATCCGGACGAGCCGCTCAGGGGTGTCGCTCGTGTTGCCACGACCCCTGGCGACATTGCCCGGGCAGGCGGGAGCTTCTACAACCAGACGATGGCCCTGGCTGCACTCGACCTGTCGGGGCTCGACCTCGGCGACCGACCCCGGCTCGCCGTCGTCGGGACCCCGTGCGAGATCGAGGGGATCCGGGCCATGCAGGCGCGCCAGTGGCCGACCGGTGCCCACCGAGTCGACGCCGTGGTCCTCACCGTCGCGCTCCTGTGCACGAAGAGCTTCGACTACCGGACCCTGGTGCTTCAGCTGCTGCGCGACGAACGAGGTGTCGACCTCGAGCGGGTCGGCAAGGTCGACGTCGTCCACGGCCGTCTCGTCGTCGAGTACGTCGACGGCCAGGTGGCGGTCGACGAGCCCGTCAAGCTGTTCCACGAAGCGGCGCTGAAGGGGTGCGACGAGTGCGCCGACTTCGTGGGCCGGACTGCCGACCTGTCGGTGGGCAGCGTCGGATCGCTCCCGGGTTGGAGCAGCGTCCTCGTGCGGACAGAGGAGGGACGGCGCGCCCTGGAGCGGGCGCGCCCACGGCTCGACCTGCGGGACCTCGACGATCCTCGGGCTCTCGAACGGCTCGACCGTTTCGACAAGCGGGCGGCCGTCGAAGCGCTGCGCCGACCGTTCGACCCCGACGGCCCGCTCTTCATCGACTTCGCCGACCACGTCGCCGCCTACGAGGGAAGCGACCGCGCCGTGGTCGTGTCTGAGCCGTGAAGGCGGGTGCACTCGGGCGCCGCCTGCCCCGGCCGGCTACGCTCGCCCCGGTGGAGCTGTTCGACGCGGCGGGCGTCGCCTTGCTGGAGCTGCCGGACGAACCGGCGGACCTGAAGGAGAAGCTGCGCCTGCTCGCCACCGCACCCGGTGGCATCGGGGCCCAGGTGTCCTGCGTGGGAGTCTGGCTGTGGGAGCGGTGGCAGCCGGCCCTCGAGCCTCTCGGCTACCAACGCGACCAGTTTGTCGATGAAGTCGTCCGGACCCATCGCGAGCAGGTCCTCTGGGTGCGGGGCGAGCGGCAGTGGGACCACTACGTGACCGGCCTGGCCGGGCGGGTGCTGCGGCGTGCTCCCACCGGTGCCGCTGCAGCGAGCCACCACGGAGACCAACCACCGACGTGAGCGGCCGTCGGCGGACCGGGTAGCCCGGCGCGTCCTCTACGCTCACTGTCCGACCCGGTACGACCGGCAGCACCGGCGTTCCCGGATGGCCGGTGCACCCGGAGAGCCGGTGCACCCAGAGGGCCGGTGCACTCGCCAAAGCCGGCAGAGGGCAAGGAGCGCACGTGGGACTGTCCATCGGCATCGTCGGGCTGCCGAACGTCGGTAAGTCGACGCTGTTCAACGCCCTGACGCGCAACCAAGTCTTGGCGGCCAACTATCCCTTCGCCACCATCGAGCCCAACGTCGGCGTGGTCGCCGTTCCCGACTCCCGGCTCGCACGACTGGCCGCGCTCGTCCACACCGAGCGCATCGTCCCTGCCACGGTCACCTTCGTCGACATCGCCGGGCTGGTGCGGGGGGCCTCGGCGGGTGAGGGGCTCGGCAACCGGTTCCTCGCCGCCATCCGCGAGACCGACGCCATCTGCCAGGTGGTCCGCGTCTTCTCGGACGAGGACGTCGTCCACGTGGACGGACGCGTCGACCCGGCTGCAGACATGGCGACCATCACCACCGAGCTCGTGTTGGCCGACCTCGAGACGGTCGACAGCCGGCTGGCCAAGCTGGCCAAGGAGGCGCGCCACCGACCAGCCCTGGCCCCTGTCCTGGCTGCCACCGAGGCCGCACACCGGGTGTTGGACTCGGGCCGGACCGTCGCCGACGCTGTCCGGACCGGAGACGTCGACGCCGAACTGCTCGGGGACCTCCATCTGCTCACGGCCAAGCCGGTGGTCACCGTCTTCAACGTGGACGAGGCGTCGATGGGTGACAGCGAGCTGGCCGATCGACTCGCGGCCCTGGTGGCTCCCGCCGAGTCGGTGGTGCTCTGTGCCGCGCTCGAGGCCGAGCTGTCCGGCCTCGACTCCGGTGACGCCGCCGAGCTGCTCGCCAGCTACGGCCAGCACGAGTCCGGCCTCGACCAGCTTGCCCGCATCGGTTTCCGGGTGCTCGGGCTCCAGACGTTCCTGACTGCTGGCGAGAAGGAAGTGCGTGCCTGGACGATCCACTCCGGTGACACGGCGCCAAAGGCGGCCGGCGTCATCCACACCGACTTCGAGCGGGGCTTCATCAAGGCCGAGGTCGTCTCCTACGACGACCTGATCGCTGCCGGTTCGTTGGCGGCGGCCCGGGCGGCAGGAAAGGTGCGGCTCGAAGGCAAGGAGTACGTGATGCGCGAAGGTGACGTCGTCGAGTTCCGTTTCAATGTCTGAGGCTGACGGCACAACCCCTCGGCTGTCCCTCGCCGGCCGGTATCCGACAGCGGAGGCGATCGACCTGGTCGGCGTCGGTGTCGTCCGCGAGGGTGTCGAGCTGCTCACCGAGGTCACGTGGCGGGTCGGGAGCGGCGAGCGATGGGTCGTGCTCGGCCCGAACGGCTCGGGAAAGACGACGCTCCTCAGGATCGCCGGCGGAGTGCTGTGGCCGACCCGTGGTTCGGTGACCCTGCTCGGCTCCCGCATGGGCACTGTCGACCTGCGTCAGCTGCGGCGACGGATCGCCGTGGTGTCGGCTTCGGTGACGAGGGCGCTCCGGCCGGCCATCGCCACCCTCGACGTGGTGCTGACCGGACGGACAGCCGCCCTCGAGACGTGGTGGGACACCTACGACGACGACGACCGGATCGAGGCGCGACGGCTGCTTGACGCCGCCGGCCTATCGGTCGAGGAGCTGGAGACCAGGCCGTTCGGCCTCCTGTCGGAAGGCGAGCGCCAGCAGGTCCTGTTGGCCCGAGCCCTGATGGGCCGACCCGAGCTCCTGTTGATGGACGAACCGGCGGCCGGTCTCGACCTTGCTGCCCGAGAACGCCTCCTTGCCCGGTTGGCAACGCTGGCTGCCGATCGGTCCACGCCGCCGCTGGTCCTGGTCACTCACCATCTCGAGGAGATCCCGCCGGGCACGACGCACGCCGCACTGCTCCGGCACGGGCGCCTGTTGACGGCTGGGCCGGTCGAGGAGGTCCTCGTGGCCGACGCCGTGTCGGAGGCCTTCGGCCTGTCCGTCGAGGTCGGCTGTCGCGGCAACCGGTACACGGCCAGGGCACGGCTGTGAGCCAAGGGTCGACCGCCTGCTGCGTCGAGGGACCGGGACCCGGACTCGGCGGAGGAGCCAACGGGAAGAGGTCGGGGCACGGCGGTGTTGCAGGGCGACGTCGGTGGGTGGCGCACTCGGGGACCTCGACTCCGGAGGCCTCGACCACTCGACGACGAACCCCGTCGGACAGGGCAAGGAGAGAAAAACGGTGAGCGACGAGCAGCGCGATGGTGTGGGGGGGTCTCTCGAGCAGCCGGTGGCCGACTTCTGGTTCGACCCGGTATGCCCGTGGGCGTGGCTCGCATCGCGCTGGATCCTCGAAGCGGGGGCCGTCCGTTCCTTCGACGTGCACTGGCACGTCATGTCCTTGGCCTACCTGAACGACGGTCGAGATGACCTCCCCGAGCAGTACCGGAAGCTCCTGAGCGAGGCGTGGGGTCCGGTCCGGGTATGCATCGCCGCTGCCCAGGCGCACGGGGACGACGTGCTCCTCCCGCTCTACACGGCGCTCGGCACGAGGTTCCACGTCGAGGGCCTTCCGCGCGAGCGCACCACGGTCGAAGCGGCGCTCGCCGCGGCCAAGCTGCCGACGGGGCTGGCTGATGCCATGGACACCGACGCCTATGACGAGGCGCTCAAGGCATCCCATCACGCCGGCATGGACCAAGTCGGCATGGACGTCGGCACACCGGTCATCAGCGTGGGAGGCGTCGCCTTCTTCGGACCGGTGGTATCGCCTGCTCCCCGAGGCGAGGCCGCTGGTCGGCTGTGGGACGGTGTCCTCGCTGTCGCCAGCACCGACGGATTCTTCGAGCTCAAGCGTACCCGCACCCGCCCTCCGATCTTCGACTGAGCCCGGCCGACGGCGGCCACGACCGGGTGGACCGCGCCGGACGCCGATCTCCGACCATCCACCGACGCGGCGGTCTTGTTCGGTACCGTTTGAAGCGGGTGCCGTCGGTCGAGGAGTGGACGCGTATGGACCTCGTAGTGATCCTGGGGGTGGTGTGGCTGGCAGTGCTGGGCCCTGGTGTCTGGCGCCGGTACCGCGAGTACGACAGCGTGGCGTCCGTCCTGCACTTCCATCGCCAGTTGCGCGTCCTCGAGGACGCCGAGCCACAGCCTCTGGTGCTGCCGGCGTTCCGGCTGCGCTCGGTCGACGGCTCGGACGACCCGGTGGCACCGACCGGGTCGGGCGGGCAGCCGAGGCCGGTCCTCTCGGTGGTTGGTGCTGACCGCCTTCCTCGTGCTGCGCTCGCCTGTCTGGCCGACGAGGCCGCCGCCGGCCCGGCATCCCAGGGCCCGACGGGTAGTGGTGGTCGGCGGGCGTACGGACCGACGTCGACACCGAGGCGGCTCCATGGTCCGGTCCAAGGGTTCGATCACGTCGCCGAGGCTCGACACCTCGCACGCCGCCGTCGACGCGACATTCTCACGGGCTTGGTGACGGCGACGCTCCTGACGTTCCTCATCGGGTTCGTCCCGGGGGCAGGTCTGGCGTGGCTGGCCTCGGTCATCTTCGCCGTCACGGCAGCGGCGTACGTCGCCTTGCTCGCCCACCACCGAGCTCTGGCACTCGAGCGAGAGCGGAAGTTGCGGTACCTCGGGGACCCGGCTCGCCGCGCCGTGCGCTACGACGACGCCAGGTCTTCCTCCGGCCGTCGTAGCGCCGGGGGCGGTGTGGCCGACGCCGAGCCGGGCGCCTCGTGGACCTCGCAGGACGAGGGCGGGTGGCCGGATGCCGGCGAC
>JBMFXC010000005.1:0-4800 GCA_049964655.1 Acidimicrobiales bacterium | reverse complement strand
GTCCGGGGGTACGGCGACGTCCGGGGGTACGGCGACGTCCGGGGGTACGGCGACGTCCGGGGGTACGGCGACGGCGGCGACGTGCTCGACGACTGGGCACCGGACAACGTTCGTCGACGGACTGCCTCGCGGTGATCACGGTGCGGACGTTGGGGTGAGCCCGGCCGGCCACGCCGAGGGGTCGCCTGATCGACTGTGGGCGGACCTTGCCACCGCTGTCGAGGCGGTACGGACGGAGCTCGGAGGCGCGCACGCCGCTCGTGAGCAGGCTCTTCGTTCGTGTCGCGAGGCAATCCGCCACAGCGGGCTGTCCATCCGGGCGGTCCACCAGCTCGACCCGGATCGGGCCGCCGGCGAGGCTGGTGCGGCCGAGGCTGCCATCCGGGTGGCGCAGGGCGTGCTCGCCCCCTATCCCCGCTTGGCGGCTGCCGGCTTCCTGCACGATGCGGAGAAGGAGTACGCCGAGGCCGTCCTTACGAGTGCCCTCGTGGCTGGTGGCTCGCTGCCCGGGAGGGACACGGTCGGCGTCTCGGGGCCGGCATGGTTGAACGGCCTGGCCGAGGCGGCCTCCGAGCTCCGCCGGCACCTCCTCGACCGGCTCCGGGCCGGCGAGCTCGAACGGGGAGAGGAGCTGCTCGTCTCCATGGAGGCGTGCTACGAGCTGTTGGTGACGGTCGACTGGCCCGACGCGGTGACGGGTGGGCTGAGACGGACGACCGACGCGTTGCGGGCGGTGCTCGAGCGGAGTCGGTCCGACGTGACGACGACCGTCGTCCAGGAGCGCCTGCGTCGTGCCGTCGAAGGGCGTCGTGGGTTCGAAGAGCACGGTCGTCCGGAGGCAGGCCGGTCCGAGCGGTGAGCGGTGTGGGGAGGTAGCTTCCGCACCGGTTCCCGCCGGGGCGAGCCGCGATGAGGACCTAGGACCCTAGGACTCCGCTCGGTCCTCCACCAGACTGTGGAGTAGTGGTGCGCACCGCCCGCTCGGACGCCTGATGTCAGGAGCGGAGGCCGTACCTGACGACGCGGAGGACTGGACGACGGTGAACGGATCAGTTGTGCCGGCAGCGGACGTGGACGGTCGGGGCTTCAACCGGCTCGGGCCGCCGGGTGCCGACCCAGAGGCGCGGCGAGTCCCCCTCTGCCGACCGAGGTGGTCTGTGTGGGCCCGGCCGTCGCCGCAACCGGTAGTGGAAGGCACAGGGGCGTCTCCCTGGCGTCCCGGACAGCGGCGCCGACCATGATCGAGGACGTGACCCGGAAGGAGGTTGCGATGTGGATCGACCAGCGTGGATCGGAGATCATCGAACGGCCGGAGGCCCTCCGACTGTTGTCGGTCGCCGCCACCCGGCGTGACCACGGTCGGCTGGGTGTGACGATCGTCGGGAACCCCGACGAGGCGCCGCTCGTCGTCCCGGTGGACTTCGTCGTGGACGACCGCCGGGTCCTCGTGCGCCTTGGTCCCGGCCGCCTGTGCGAGCTGACGGTGGGCCGCCTGGTCGCCTTCGAGGTCGACGAGGTGGACCGGAGCGGTGGGACGGCATGGAGCATCCTCGTGCGCGGGCTGGCCTCGGAGCTGACCCTCGATGACGTCGCCGCACTGGGCGACGCCGTCCCCGCTCCGTCGGTCCCCGACCCCGGGCACCGGATCGTCGCCATCCGGCTGGACGCCGTGACGGGTCGGCGCTTCACCGTCAGTCCGGCCGAGCCCCCCACGGTGGCCGGCGCCACCCCGTGACGGGCAGGTGGTCAGGGACGAACGGGGCCGGTCGGTACCCGCCAGACGAGCTGCGTCCCCCCGGTCGGGCCCGGGCCCACGTCGAGGTGGCCACCGAGCAGGCGTGCTCGGTCGCCCAGGTTTTGCAGGCCGTGGCTGCCGGTCCGCGGTGTGGGCGGGAGGCCCAGGCCGTCATCGGTCACGGTGAGCACGAGGTCGTCGCCCACCGAGAGAGCCACGGTGACGGTGTCGGCCTCGGCATGCCGGGCCACGTTGGTGAGCGCTTCGCGCACCGTGGCGAGGACGTGGTCGACGAGCAGTGGGTCGATGGGGGCGTCGAGGGAGCCGTCGAGGACGACGGTCGGGTGGAGGCCGAGCGTGTCGCCGAGCGCACCGACCATGTCGAGCACGGCTCGCCCCAGTCCGCGTGGATGGACCTCGAGGGCGAAGATGGTCGCCCGGATGTCGGCGATGGTGTCGTCGATGGCGCCGACGGCGTCCTCGACCCGGTCGCGCAACAGGCCGGGCTCGGCCAGGCCGGCGGTGCTCTGCAGGCTCATGCCCGCGGCGAAGAGGCGCTGGATGACGGTGTCGTGGAGGTCGCGGGCGATGCGCTCGCGGTCTTCGAGGAGCGCCAAGTCGGCCAGTTGGCGGTGGAGGCGGGCGTTGTCGATAGCGACACCGGCGGCGGCAGACAGGGCCACCACCAGGCGTTCGTCGGTGTCGGTGAAGTCGGAGCCGTCGTGCTTCTCGGTCAGGTAGAGGCTGCCGTAGACGGTGCCGCGGACCTTGATGGGGACGCCGAGGAACGACCGCATGGGTGGGTGCCCGGGGGGCAGTCCCGCCGAGGCCGGATGGGACGACAGGTCCTCGAGACGGATCGGGTGCCCTTCGGCGACGAGAAGACCGAGGATGCCCCGACCCTCGGGCCGCCGACCGATGGCGGCTTCGACAGTGTCGTCGACACCTGTGACGATGAACTCACCGAGGCTCCTGTCGGGCTCGAGGACGCCGAGGGCGCCGTAGCGGGCTCCCACCAGCGAGCACGCAGACTCGACGATGCGGTGGAGAACCCGGTCGAGGCTCAGGTCGCCCGCTGTCGTCGCGATGGCGTCGATCAGCTCGTGGACCCGGTCTGGCCAGTCCGGGGCGCAGTCGGCGCTGGGCTGGCCGGCGCTGGGCTGGCCGGCGCTGGGCTCGAGTGTCCCGTCGGCCTGGGCCATCGCCCCCAGCGTAGTTGCCTCCACCGTCCAAGCTCGGTGGCGCTCACTACCGGTGGACGGCGACGACGAGGCGATCGTCGGTGACTGCCGCTGGTCGGGACCGGGCCGTGTTGGTGGCCGATTTCGTCCATCTCGACCTCGACGCCGACCAGGTCGAGCGACGGTTGGTCGTCGACGGGGGCTCGTGGCTGGCCGAGCTCGCCGCCCGGCTTGTCCCCTTCGAGGAGGAGCCGCTCCGCGTCGGCCCGGGCGTCGGCCTGGCCAAGGCGGTCCGGGTTACCACCGGAGAGCCCAGGTCCTACGGTGGTTCGGTGGTCGTGCCCCTGCAGTGGGAGGCGACCGGGCCGGCCGGGCTGTTCCCGCGTCTCGACGCCGATCTCGAACTGTCCACGCTCGGTCCCTCGTGTTGCCGACTGGGACTGACCGGCCGGTACGTGGTGCCGTTCGGGTCCCTGGGCAAGGCGGCCGACCGCCTGATGCTGCATCGAATTGCCGAAGGGACCTTCCGCCGCTTCCTCACCGGGCTGGCGAACCGCCTCGCCGTGCCGGAGGCAGGGGAACCGCAGGCGGCCCCTTCCGCCGAAGTGGGCCGGGACGAGGAGGGAGAGGGGACCGACTCGGTCACTCCGTGATGTGCCCGCCATGGTCGAGGAAACGAGCGGCGTAGACGGCTGCTTCGGTGCGACGAGAGAAGCCCATCTTGGCCAGCAGGTTCGAAACGTAGTTCTTGACGGTCTTCTCGGCCAGGTAGAGCTGCTCGCCGATCTGGCGGTTGGTCAGTCCGTCGGCCATGAGGTCGAGGATCCGCCGTTCCTGTGGGGTCAGGTGGCCGATCCGGTCGTCCTCGTCGGCACCACCGCCGCCACTGTTGCCGCTCGCGTCGGCGACGTCGGTGTGGGCAGCCGCCGAGGTCGCCAGCTCGGCCACCCGCGCCAGGTCGGCGGGGTCGAAGAGGCGAGCTCCCGCTGCGGTCTTGCGTACCGAGTCCACGAGGTCGATGCCGCGGACCTGTTTGAGCACGTACCCGCTGGCCCCGGCGACGACGGCCGACAGCAGGGCGTCGTCGTCGGCGAAGGAGGTGAGCATGAGGCAGGAGAGGTCCGGGCACGCCGAGCGGAGGTCGCGGCAGAGCTCGACGCCGTTGCCGTCGGGGAGGCGGACGTCGAGCACGGCGACGTCGGCACCGCTCTTCGGTACTCGGTCGAGCGCCTCGGCGACGGATCCCGCCTCGCCCACGACGGTCAGGTCCGTCTCCGACTCGAGCAGTTGCACGAGGCCTCGGCGGACCACTTCGTGGTCGTCGACGAGGAAGATGTGGATGGTGTCGGTGCTCACTGCCCGACAGCCCCGGGGCCCGGGAGCGAGGACGCCGGCGCGCCGGGCGCACCAGCTCCCTGTCCCCCAGGGCCAGGCTGAGGAAGCACCGCCGGGCCGTGGGCTGGTGGTGGGTTCACGGGGCGATCGTACCGACCCCATGGCCAAGGCTGCACGGTCGTCCGAGCCGGCGTCCGGGCCGGCGTCCGGGCCGGCGTCCCCGGGTCGTCACGGCCTGCTGCAGGCGTCGTGCTCGTTGGCTATCCGATGGTCATCTTGTCGACGAGTTCGAGCAGCAACCGGGGAACCCGGCGAGGTCCCGCCGACGTCACGCCGAGGGGGACGAGCTCGGTGCCGTCGGTCCCCACGGAGAGCAGGTGGCACGCTGCGCCGGCGTGGACAGCGCCGACCGCCGCCACCCCGTATTGGGTGGCGAGAAAGCGTCGGCAGCAGTTTCAAGTCCACCGACTTCGGTTAAGTCTCCCCAACTTCGACTTCCATCCGTTCGAGCCAGTTTTTGCGCCAATCGAATCGGAAGCCTACATATAG
>JBMFXC010000004.1:52119-60809 GCA_049964655.1 Acidimicrobiales bacterium | reverse complement strand
GAGGCAGCCAACCTGCCGCTCGAACGGCTCCGGCTCTGGGAGACCCCGCGCGCCTGGGTCGAGCTGGTCGCTCGACGCTGAGATGGCCGGCGACCTCGTCGTGCTGTCGGGCGGGCTCGACTCGACGGTCTGCATGGCCATCGCCGCGGCCGAGCACGGCCGTCCCCCGCTCGCGCTCACCTTCGACTATGGCCAGCGTCACCGCACCGAGGTCGACCACGCCGCCGGCATCGCCGGCGCCTTCCGAGCTGAGCACCTGGTGGTGTCCATCGACGCCCGACCGTGGGGCGGCTCCGCGCTGACCGACCCCTCCATCGCCGTCCCTACCGGGGCGGACGACATGGGGGGCATCCCGGTCACCTACGTTCCCGCACGCAACCTCGTCTTCTTGTCGGTGGCGCTCGCCGTCGCCGAGGCGCGCGACCTCGACGCGGTGTGGACCGGGGTGACCGCCGTGGACTACTCGGGGTACCCCGACTGCCGCCCCGAGTTCGTCGAGGCCTTCCGTCGGGTCGGAGCGCTCGCCCTCCGACGGGGCGTCGAAGGTCGACCCGTCGAGGTCCGCACCCCGCTGATCGACCGCACCAAGGCGGACATCGTGCGCACCGGCCTGGCGCTCGGTGCGCCGCTCGCCCTGACCTGGTCGTGCTACGAGGGAGGCGACGCCCCCTGCGGGACCTGCGACGCCTGTCGGCTCCGGGCCCGTGGCTTCGCCGAGGCCGGCGTCGCCGATCCGGCTCTCGAGTGAACGAGGTGGTCCGCCCGACCGGAGACGGCCTGCTCGTGTCCGAGGTCTTCTCGGCCATCCAGGGCGAAGCAGCACTGGTCGGCGAGCGTCAGGTGTTCCTGCGGCTCACCGGGTGCAACCTGCGGTGCGTCTACTGCGACCAGCCCGAGGCACTCGAGGCTCGCCCCGGGCCGTGTCGGATCGAGCAACGAGCCGGGCGCCGGCAGTGGCAGCAACGCTCGAGCCCGCTCGAGGCAGCCGACGTGGTGGACGCGGTTGTCCGCTTGTGGGAGCAGGTGCCCCACCACTCGGTGTCCGTCACCGGCGGCGAGCCGCTCCTGCAGGCCCGCCGGCTGGCCCCCGTCCTCGCTGCACTTGCCGGTGCGGACCTACCGGTGATGCTCGAGACCAACGGGACCTTCCCCGGTGGGCTCGCGGTTGTGGCGCCGTGGCTCTCCGCGGTGAGCCTCGACCTCAAGCTGCCCAGCGTCGACGGCGAGCACGTCCAGCTGGCCACCCAAGAGCGCTTCCTCGACGCCGCGCTCGCGTCCGGTCTCACCACCTGGGTCAAGGTCGTGCTCGGGCCGGCCGTCGACGTCGACGAGCTCGACGCCGCGCTCGACGCGGTGTCCCGCTGCGTCGCCGGTCGCGACGAGGTCGACGTGTTCCTCCAGCCCGTCACGCCCTTCGGCGCCGTCCGTGTCGGCCCCTCACCCGACCAGGTCCTCGACCTGCAGGAGCGGGCGCTCCGGCGCTACCGGCGCGTCCGGGTCGTCCCTCAGACCCACAAGGCAATCGGCCAGCTCTGAACGCACTGGGCGCAGGCGCGACCGACGCCGGCATCAGAGCCGGCGTCGGTCGTCCTCCGGTGCGCCCGCCGGGCGCCCGTCACCTCCGGGTCACTTGGCCCGGGTGAGCTTGGGTGCCGGGGCCTGGCCGTTCACGACCTTCTTGAAGGACGCGCCGGCCGAGACCTTGGGGGCCTTGGATGCCTTGATCTTGATCGCTTCGCCGGTCTGAGGGTTCCGACCGGTGCGCGCTGCCCGCTGGGTCCGCTCGAAGGTGAGGAACCCGGTCAGGACCACCTTCTCGCCCTTGGCGACGTTGGCGACCACCACGTCCTCCAAGCCCGCCAGAACGGTGGCAACGTCCTTCGCTGTCGAGCCGGTGTGTGCGGCGACCGCAGCGATCAGATCGGATTTGGTTACAGGCACGCTGTCTCCTTGGTCAGTGGAAGCCACCACAATGCCCGATCCGGAGCCACAAAGCGCGGATAGCTCCGCTTCCGGCAGGCGCCCGTGCCGCGCCACCGGCCGCGACCTGGCAGGCTGTCGGGCATGGGCCAACACTTCGCGCTGGCCGTGGACGACCACCGCCCCGCCCGGCCGTCGCCCGGTCTGCCCCTCGTCGCGCTCGTGCACGGCTCGCTCGACCGGGCGGCCAGCTTCGCACGGGTCATCCGCCGCCTCGACGACCTCCATGTCGTCGCCTACGACCGGCGCGGCTACCACCGATCCCGTACAGCCGGTCCGGTCGCCACCACCCTCGCCGAGCACGTCGACGATCTCATCGACGTCCTCGACGGTCGGCGCGCCGTGGTCGTCGGCCACAGCTACGGCGGCGTCGTCGCCCTGGCGGCGGCGGCCGGCGGCGAGGGAGACATCGTGGGGGTCGGGGCCTACGAACCGCCCCTGCCCTGGCTCGACCGACTGCTCGACCCGGGATCGCCACCGCGGACGGCGCTCGCCGGTGACCCGGCGCTCGTCGCCGAGTCCTTCTTCCGCCGCCTGGTGGGCAACGACACCTGGGAACGGCTCCCGCCGGCGACCCGTCAGGAACGACGTGCCGAGGGTCCGGCGCTGGTCGGCGAGCTCTCCGCCATCCGCCGCGACCATCCGGCCTTCGACGTGGCGTCGGTCACCGTCCCCGTCCTCGTCGGACGAGGCGGACGCTCCCTCGAGCGGCACCGGCGAGATGCTGCCTGGCTCGCCGACCACCTCCCCGACGGCGAGCTGGTCGACATCGAGGGTGCCGCCCACGGCGCCCATCTGACCCATCCCGACGCCTTCGCCGCCTTGGTGAGACGAGCAGTCGATCGTGCGCTCCCGACGGCCCGAACGGACATGACGTGCGCATCCTCGTAACGGGCAGCTCGGGCCTGATCGGCGGAGCGCTGGTCGCACGCCTGGTGGCCGAAGGCCACGAGGTGGCGGTCCTCGTCCGACCGGGAAGTCGTCCGGCACCCCTCGGCGGCCCGGCACGGGTGCTGTGGGACCCCGGCGCCGGCGTGCTCGACCCCGGTGCCGTCGAGCGGGCCGGCCCGTTCGACGGCGTGGTCCACCTTGCCGGGGCAGGCGTCGGGGACCGACGGTGGTCGCCGGCCGTCAAGGAGGCCATCCGGACCAGTCGCACCCGCTCGACCGTGCTGCTCGCCGAGGTCCTCGCCTCGCTGCCCACCCCTCCCGACGTGCTGGTGTCGGCGTCTGCGATCGGCATCTACGGGGACCGCGGCGACGAGGAGCTCACCGAGGCATCGTTCGCCGGACGGGGGTTCCTGGCCGACGTGTGCCGATCCTGGGAAGCCTCGACAGCGGCAGCGGCAGCGGCGGGTATCCGGGTCGTGCTGCTGCGTACCGGCTTTGTCCTCAGCCGGCGGGGCGGGTCCCTCGGTCGCCAGCTCCCCCTGTTCCGGCTCGGCCTCGGTGGACCGCTCGGCTCGGGTCGGCAGTACCGCAGCTGGATCACGCTCGAGGACGAGGTCCGGGCGATCCTCCACGGTCTCACCACACCCGGGCTGGTCGGACCGGTGAACGCCACCGCTCCCGAGCCGGCCACCGACGCCGCCCTGGCCCATGCCCTCGGCCGGGTGCTCCGCCGCCCGGCGGTGCTTCCCGTGCCCTCCTTGGTCCTTCGCTTGGCCCTCGGGGCCGAGATGGCCGACGAGCTCGTCCTGGCCAGCCAACGGGCCCTGCCAGCTGCCCTTGCGGCCAGCGGGTTCACCTTCCTCCACCGGGACCTCGACGGCGCGCTCGCCGCTACGCTCGGCCGCCGCTGACCCCGGACGAACGGGCGTCCAACAACCGTCGCGGGAACCGCCGACGGGCAGGTCCGCGTCGGTCGGCGCTCGGTCGGCACTCGCTCGTCGCTCAATCGGCATCAGGGCCCGGTCCCACCTGGTGGCCAGGCACCGGGCCCACCGATCCCCCGGTCGCTCCGGCCGAACGCCGTCGTCGGGATGGCTGGCGCACCAGCAGGTCGTGGCCGCCCGACTCGTCCATCGCCCCGGCCACGAGGGGGGAGCGAGACAGCGCCACGACCCCGGCGCACAGCACCACCAGGGCGAAGAGCTCGACTGGTGCCCGCCACCCGCCGGTGGCCAGGTGCTCACCGAACAGCCACACACCAAGGGCCACACTGGCCAGCGGGTCGACGATGGTGAGGGTCGACTGCGACGCCGTGATGGGCCCGGCGTGGAAGGCGTTCTGGGCGAGGAAGAGGCCGGCCACGCCCGACGCCACCAGTCCGTAGGGCTCCCAGTGGTCGAACACGTGGCCCCATCCGGTGGTCACCAACGTCGAGAACACCTTGGTGAGGGCGGCTGCAACGGCGAAGAGCAAGGCGGCGGCCAGGCCGAACATCCCGGCCCGGAACCACCGCGGACCGACGAAGGCGAGCAGCACCGCCACCACCACGGCACCGCCCACGGCGAGGAGGGTCCATCCCCAGGCGCCGAGCGCGGGCACCCGCGTGTCACCGCTCGGGTTGGCCACGACGAGAAGGGTGGCGAGCCCTCCCGCGGCGGCCAGGGCGCCGATCCATTCCCGTCCCCCGACCCGGTAGCGGTACCACGTGCCGAGCACCAGCACCACGAAGAGCAACTCGGTGGTCACGACAGGCTGGACCTCGCTCAGGCGCCCGAAGCGGAGGGCGACCGCCTGGAGGACGAACCCGAGGGCGAGGAGAGCCAGGCCGACCAGCCACACCCACCGACGCACGGCGAACACGACCAGGCTGAGACGTAGGCGCGTGCGCTCGGGCGCGTGCTGGACGGCCGTCCGCTGGAGGATGGCGCTCAGTGCGTTGGCAAACGACGCCACGACGGCCAACAGGACGGCCACAGACCCGTCCTAGCGGTCGGTGGGGGCGCGACGGGGCCCGACGGCTCCGCCTGGGGGCCCGACGGCTCCGCCTCGGGACCGGCCGGCGAGCGGGAGCGGCTCGCTCACCGCTCGCGCACGACAGGAGGTGGGGTCCACACCCCCGCCGCCACCGAGGGCCGGGGCGCATAGAGACGCAAGGACACCCCGAGCGGGCCGGACGCCGGAGACGGCAGCCAGTTGGCGTCGGGGACGTCGAGGGGAGGCTCGGGGCCGATGACGATGTCGAGCGAGCCGTCCGGGCCGCGCACGAGCGGGTCGCGGTCACCGAGGGCGAACCGGTTGCGCGAGTTGGCCACCTGGAACCCTTCGGCGTCGTACATGGTGACCGACCAGAAGGCGTCGGCCGGAGGGAGCCGGTCCGGGGCGAAGTGGAGACGGTACCGGTGGGCGCCGTCGAGAGGCTGTCCGTGGGCGTCGTGGACCAGCCCGGCGTAGACGGCGTCCTCGGGCGGCAGCGCGCCGAGGCCCACCATCGCAATGAGCGCCCGGCGGGCGTAGTCGTTGCCGTAGACGCCCATGGGTCCTCGGTTGAGCCGCCAGCCGTCGACCTCGACATCCGGTGCGGCACCACGCTCCGCCATGGCTGCACGGGCATCGGACGGAACCCCGCCGAGCGCCGCTCTAACGGCCGGCTCGAGCGCGTCGGCCGAGAACGGCTGGCCAGGAACGATGCCGAGCCGAACGAGTCGCCGGAGCATCGTCCAGTCGGTGGCATGGGGAGGCTGCCGGAGGAGGAGCTGCGCGCCCAGGGCGAAGAGCTCCTCGGCCGAGAGGCGGTTGACCTGCCGGAGCGGCGGTGTCGTCGTGTCGATGGCCGGGTCGACGGTGCCGACAGGCGGCCGCGGTGCCGGCCACTCGGACAGCGGTCCGGCTACCAGGTCGCGTTGGAGCGCGTGGACGGCAGGGTAGTCGTCGGGCCCGTTGGTCTGGATGCGTCCGATCACCCACACCGTCGGCGTCGGTGCCACCAGGGGGACCGCTCCCTCGGGGAGGGTCCCCTCCCAGGCGGGGTCCACCACGGCGAAGAGACCACCGTCTTCGCCGGTGGACCGGGTGCCCGGTGCGGCGAACACGTCGGTCCACATGTCCATGAAGGGAACGATGGCGTACCGGCCTGGTGTCGGCGGCAGGTGCACGAGCACGGGCTCGTCCGCCACGTCGAACCAGGCCACCGAGTACAGCGTGTCGAAGTTCGGACGGACGACCGCTCGCGCCTCGGCCGACGGGTAGGCGCGAGCATGCCCGAAGGCGCCCATCGGGCTCCGCCCGCCTCGATCGGGTTGCTCCACGTTCGTCAGCTGCCGACGGGTGAGCTCCATGAGCACGAGCGGGTACAGGTAGAGATAGGCCTCCACCCCGAGCTCGTGAGCTGCGTCAGGCGAACGGACCAGCCCGGTTCCAGGCATGCCCCATGGTGGCACACGCACCGTCGGCGCCCCGGCCATGCCAGCGCACCGCCGGCGATCAGGGACGGCGCCACGTGGAACGGCGCCGGGTCGTCCCGTGCCGGTGCCGGTCGATCCTCGCCGGGCGCGCTACGCTGCCGCTGGTTCTTGACCGGTTGGTCAACTACCGGATGAGGCGTCGGGCTCGTCCGACGACACTGTCCGACGGCACTGTCCGACGACGGCGCGCAGCACGACGCGTCGAGCACCGAGGGAGGGAGGGACCGGTGACCGGTCGAGACGGTGGTCCGCACGACAGCGACCAGCCCACCGAGCACGAGTTCGAGGCCGAGGTGCGGGCCTTCTACGAGGCCCACGCGACCCGGCGACCCGTCGACGGCGGCACCCCGGGTACTGGCACCTGGGGCACCGGCTCCGACAAGGTCGGGCTCTTCCCCGAACGCTCGCCCGAGGAGGAAGCGGCCGAGCTCGCCGCGGCCAAGGAGTGGGCCGCGGCGGCCTTCGACGCCGGCCTCGGCTGGATCACCGGTCCCCCCGCTTACGGCGGACGGGGCCTCACCCGCTCCCACCAGCAGGTCCACGATCGCGTCGCTTCCGAGTACCTCCGACCGCCGCTCGGCGTCTTCAGCATCGGCCTCGGCATGGTGGCACCCACCATCCTCGCCCACGCCACCGAGGAGGTCCGCCAGGCCACCCTGCGACTGTTGTACCGCGGCGACCTGGTCGGCTGCCAGCTCTTCAGCGAGCCGGGCGCCGGCTCCGACCTCGCCTCGGTCCAGGCTCGGGCCGTGCGGGACGGCGACGAGTGGGTGGTGGACGGCCAGAAGGTCTGGACGTCCGGCGCCCAGCTGTCCGACCTCGGCGAGGTGCTGTGCCGGACCGACCCCGAGGCGCCGAAGCACCGCGGCCTGACCGCCTTCATCGTCGACATGCACGCGCCGGGCGTCGAGGTCCGTCCCCTCCGCCAGATGACCGGCGGCGCGTCCTTCAACGAGGTGTTCTTCACCGGCGTCCGGATCCCCGACTCCCATCGGCTCGGCGAGGTCAACGACGGCTGGCGTGTCGCCCTCACCACGCTGATGAACGAGCGGGCTGCCATCGGCGGGGGAGGTGCCGGAGCCGGCGGATCGCTCACGCGCCGCCTGCTCGCCATGGCGAGGGCGTTCGGTCGTGCCGATGACCCGCTGGTCCGTCAGCAGCTGGCCTCCGTGGTGGTCAACGAACGGGTTGCCTCGTATACGAACCTCCGCGCCATGGCTTCGGTCGCCGCCGGCCAGGCGCCCGGACCGGAGCTGTCGGTGGCCAAGCTGGCGCTGACGGCCAACATGGTGCGCACAGCCGAGACGGTGGCCTCGATCCTCGGGCCGAAGTTGGTGGCCGACGGGGGCGAATGGGGCACCTACGCCTGGTCCGAGTACGTCCTCGGCGTTCCTGGCATGCGCATCGCCGGCGGGACGGACGAGGTCATGCACAACATCATCGGCGAGCGCGTCCTCGGGCTACCGAAGGAACCTTCCGCCTGACCGGCCCCGGCCACTTCCCGCAGCGCCGGTCCGCGGGCCACTCCCCGCAGCGCCGGTCCAACTTGACGAGCGCTGGTTCAAGAGCACCCGCTTCATAAGAAGGGCAGGCGCTCCACGTACGACCACGACCGGCGGTGCAGAGACGACAGGCCAACGCCGGCCAGGGCCCGACGGTGACTCGGGGAGGGGTAGCCCTTGTTGCGGTCGAAGTCGAAGGCGGGGAACGACGGAGCAAGGCTGGCCATGAGCTCGTCACGGACGACCTTGGCCACCACGGAGGCCGCGGCGATGGCGACCGAGGTCCGGTCGCCGCCCACCTCTGGCCACACGGGAGCCGGAGCGGGATCGAGGTAGTCGACGGGGCCGTCGAGCAGGAGGACGTCGGGGCGGCTCCTCAGTTGGTCGAGCGCCCGGAGGGCGGCAAGTCGGAGCGCCCCGTGCATCCCGAGGTCGTCGCACTCGCCCGGTGAGGCATGCCCGACAGCCCAGTCCGCTGCCCACACCACCACGGCGTCACGGAGCCCGGCCCGCTGTCGCTCGGGAACGAGCTTCGAGTCCCGCACGCCCGAAGGCGGCGGGCCCTCGCCGGGGATCACCACACCCACCGAGACCGGCCCGGCCCACGCTCCCCGACCGACCTCGTCGACGCCGGCCGGGCAGGTGAACCCCTGCTGACGAGCCCGCTCCTCGAGCACCCGGTCCGGTCGGCTCCCAGCCCCACCACGGCCAGCAGTCATCGGCGCGCCCGGCCCCGAGGCACCCACTCCCGGCACACCGACCGGGTCACCGGCCGGCCCGGGCCCAAGGCGCCGAGCGCAGCTCGGCCCGGACCACCTTGCCGAGCGCGTTGCGGGGCAGCGCGTCGACGACGTGG
>JBMFXC010000004.1:46435-52109 GCA_049964655.1 Acidimicrobiales bacterium | reverse complement strand
GCTTGTAGTCGGCCAGCACCCCATCACAGACCGCCGCCAAGTCCTCGACTGTGGGCGGGGGACCGTCGGCCACCACGAAAGCAGTGACCACCTCCCCCCACTCCGCCGACGGCGTGCCGACCACGGCCACCTCCGCCACGGCAGGGTGGGCTCGGAGCACGTCTTCGACCTCAGCCGGGTAGACGTTGAACCCTCCGGTGATCACCAGGTCGGACGAACGCCCTCGGAGGACCAAGTAGCCCTCGTCGTCGACCTCCCCGACGTCGCCGGTGACGAAGAACGGCGAACCGCCGTCGGGATTGGGCTCGAACGCCTCGGCGGTGGCCGCCGGCCGCTCCCAGTAGTGGTCGAAGACGTTCGGGCCCCGCACGGCGACGTCGCCGTCGGCAGACAGGCGGACCTCGACCCCGGGCAGCGGGAAGCCGACAGTACCGGCACGTCGGGCGCCGAGGAGGGGGTTGGAGACGTTCATGAGCGTCTCGGTCATGCCGTAGCGCTCGAGCACGGGGGAGGCCAGCACCTCCGAGCACCGGCCGTGGAGATCGGCGGCGAGCGGGGCGGAGCCCGACACGCACAGCCTGAGCCGAGCCAGGCGAGCAAGGTGCCCCGAGGTCAGCAGCCGGTGGTACATGGTGGGGACGCCGAAGAACAGCGAGGTAGGAGCGGCCGAGGCCTGCTCGGCCACCGCGTCGGGGGCGAAGCCGGGCAGGACCACGGCGGAGGCCCCAGCCGTCAGGGTGCCATACAGCCCGACGCACAACCCGTGGGCGTGGAAGATCGGCAGGGCGTGGACCAGCCGGTCCTCTTCCGTCCATCCCCACGCCAAGGCCACCGACCGGGCTCCGGCGACGAGGTTCCGGTGTCGGAGCACGGCCCCCTTCGGTCGCCCGGTCGTCCCCGAGGTGAAGCAGACGAGCGCCAGGTCGTCGGGCCTGGCCGCGTCGACCAGGGCGTCGTCGCCGTCACCAGCGCCGGAGGCGACCAGGCCAGCCAGGTCGGTCCCCACCACCACCAGGTCGTCGCCTGCTGCCACGCCGCCCCACCGGCCACGGGCGCCCTCCTCGACGATGGCGAGACGGGGCCGGACGTCGGCGACGATGTGGGCGACCTCGCTGGCACCGTAGGTCGGGTTGACCGGCACGACGACGAGCCCGGCGCGCAGCGCCCCGAGGTGGGCGACGATGCCGTCCAGCGACGAGCCGACCGACCACACCACCCGCTCACCGGCCCTCGCCCCGCTACCGAGCAGGAGGTGAGCGGCCCGACGGCTGGCCTCCTCGAGCTCGCCGGCGGTCACCCACCGGGTCCCACCGGCCGCGCTGGCGTCCGGTACCCCGACGATCGGCTTCGCCGGCTCGGCGGCCCACCGGGCCACCCAAGCGCTCGGGAGCGTCTCGACGGGAACGAGGGTCACCTGTGACGGGTCGCTCCCGGCGGGAAGATGCTCCTGCCACGGTCGCAGAGCAGTCGGCACGGGCCCGACCGTAGTGGCTCGCCTGCCCCACCGGTCTGCTACACCAGGGGGGCCGGTCCCCGACCGTAGGGAGGAGCACCGCCCCGCTCGTTCCACTGGAGGGCGACAGCGGGCACGACCCGGCACATCGAGCGGTAACGGTAACGGTAACGGTGACGGTGACGGAACCGGAAAGAGAGGACGTGATGGAGGTGACCACCGGAGCCGGCCGGGGACGGGCCCGCCGGCGCGTCGCCGTCGTGCCCCACACCCACTGGGACCGCGAGTGGTACGCCCCGTTCGAGACGTTCCGCATGCGGCTCGTCGACGTCGTCGACGACGTCCTCGACCTCCTCGAGGGAGACCCCTCCTACCGCCACTTCGTGCTCGACGGCCAGACGGCCGCGGTGGACGACTACCTCGAGATCCGACCCGAGCACGCCCCCCGCATCGCCGCCCTCGTCGAGGCAGGACGCCTCGAGATCGGTCCGTGGGCCATCCTCATGGACGAGTTCTTGGTGTCAGGCGAGACCATCGTGCGCAACCTCGCCGCCGGCCTTCGACGCGCCGCCGAGCTCGGGGGGGCCATGCCGGTCGGGTACCTGCCCGACATGTTCGGCCACGTCGCCCAGATGCCCCAGATCCTCACCCAGTTCGGCCTGGACGACGCCGTGGTGTGGCGCGGCGTCCCCTCGGCGGTGACCCGCTCGGCGTTCCGGTGGGTGGCCCCCGACGGCTCCGCCGTGCGCGCCGAGTACCTCGTCGCCGGCTACGGCAACGGGGCGGCCCTCCCCGACGACGCCGACCGGTTCCTCACCCGCCTGCATACCCAGCTCCACGAGCTCGACGCCTTCCTCCCCGACGGTTCCCCCTACCTCCTCATGAACGGCACCGATCACCAGGCACCCCAGCCGTGGCTGGGGTCGGTCGTCGCGGAGGCCAACGCCCGCCAGGACGAGCTCGACCTCGAGGTCACCTCGCTCACCGCGTACCTGGCCGCCGCCCCGTCCGACGGGCTCCCCACCTGGCACGGCGAGCTGCGCTCGGGAGCACGGGCCAACCTGCTCATGGGCGTGGCGTCGAACCGCGTCGACGTCAAGCGGGCGGGCGCCCGGGCCGAGCGCTCCCTCGAACGCCTGGCCGAGCCACTGGCCACCTTGTTCCTGCCGGCCGAACGGTGGCCGGCTCCCTTCCTCGAGCGGGCCTGGCGGCAGCTCATCGACAACTCGGCACACGACTCGGTCTGTGCCTGCTCGGACGACGAGGTCGTCGACGCGGTGCTGACCCGGTACGCCGCAGCGACTCGTCTCGCCGAAGGCGTGACCGAACGCGCCCTGACCGCGCTCGCCCGCTCCCTCCCGGACCCCGGAGCCTCGGTGGTGAACCCCTCCCCGCTCCCACGGAGCGGCATCGTCGAAGTCGACGACCCGGCCGACCACCTCGCTGGCCCCCACGTCCAGGTGATCGCCGAACGACCGCCACCGCCCGGTGCCCTCACGCTGGAGGGGTCAGTCGTCCTCGGTGTGCTCCGGTCCATGGAGGGCGCTCGACTATCCGAGGACACCTGGGTCACCGACGCCGCCCTCGACGAGGCCCCTCCGACGCTGGTGCCGGGGGCCGCCACGAGCCTCCAGCTCGCCCTCACGATCGCCAGAGCCGCTTTCGTCCCCCCGACGGCGGCCGAGCATGCCGGGCTGGTCGAGGCCGTCAAGGCGGACCTCGCCAGCCGGCTCGCCGCCGATCCACGCCGTCGGGTCCACGTCGTCGTCGACCAGCAGCCCGCTCGACGCGCGGTGGTCCGGACGGGCACCGTCGACGGCTTCGGTTGGGCTCCGCTCGCCCCGGCACCGCTGCGCTCCCCCGTCGAGGTGACCGCGGAGCGAAGGCTCGTCACGCTGGCCAACGGCTTGGTCACGGTGACTGTCGGAACTGACGACGGCGCCTTCACCGTCGACGGCATCGCCGGCTTCGGTCGGCTGGTCGACAGCGGCGACTCCGGCGACACCTACAACTATGCGCCGCCCCGTCACGACACCGTCGTCGACACGCCCGAGTCCGTCGAGGTCGTCGTCCACGAGCGGGGACCGGTACGGGCGACCGTCGACATCGTCTCCCGCTACCGCTGGCCGGAGGGTGTCGACGAGGCCACCGGAGCGCGCCTCGGCGACGTGCCGGTGACGGTCACGACCACCGTGCAGGTGGTCGCCGACGAAGCCGCCGTCCGAGTGCGCACCTGGTTCGACAACCCATGCCGCGACCACCGGCTGCGGGCACACTTCCCCCTTCCCGAACCGGCCGATCGGTCGCGTGCCGAGTGTGCCTTCGCCGTCGTCGAGCGCGGTCTCTCCGCCGAGGGCCGCCCCGACGAGCTTGGCCTGCCGACCTTCCCGTCGCGGCGCTTCGTCACCGCCGGCCACCTCACCCTCGTCCACGAAGGGCTCCTCGAGTACGAGCTGGTCGACGTCGACCAGCACGGGACTCGGGCCGCCACCCTGGCGCTCACCCTCCTACGCTCGACCGGCATGCTCTCCCGGGTGGGCATGGTGACCCGGCCGCTGCCGGCCGGACCGCTGCTCCCGCTGCGCGGTGCCCAGTGCCTCGGCCCCGTCGAGGCCCGCTACGCGCTCTGCGTGCGTACCGTCGACCCCTACGCCCTGGTCGACGACGTCTTCCTCCCGCTCGAGGTCGTCCACGCGCCCGGAGGTGGCACCCGGTCGGCGTCCGGGTCGGCGCTGTCGGTGGAGGGTGCCGTCGTGTCGTCGCTGCGGCGCGTCCCCGACGGGGTCGAGCTTCGGGTCTTCAACCCCACCGACCGTCACGTGGAGGTGTCGGTGCCGGGCTGGGAGGGTCAGCTCGTCGACCTACTCGGTCGACCGGTGGCGCCCTTCGTCGGAAGCTTCCCCCTTCGCCCGTTCGGCATCGCCACGGTTCGCTCCAGCGGCGCCTGAGCGACGCAGCCGAGGAGCGGCGGACGTCCCGCCGTCCAACGCCCCTGGCCGCGGGGTGCGTGCCGGGCGGCGCACCGCGTCGGCCACCACGGCCGCGCCTCTCCCCCGTCGTGGCTCGCGTTCACGCAGCACGTCGCCGACTCGTTCCCACCGAGGTGAGAACCGGCGGTCCTCCTCGGCCGCCTCCTCGGTGCGGGCCAGCCGCCAGATCTGGACCCGCCCGATGTCCTTCACGGTCCGGGGCCGCAACGCCCGGAGCTCGAAGGGGTGGTCGGGGACAGCCTCGAGGGCGTCGTGCAGCTCGTCCGAGACGAGCACCGTGCCCGGACGGGCGATGCCGACCATCCGGCTGGCCAGGTTCACCACCGGGCCGTAGAAGTCGCCGTCCTGGGCGAGGACGGGCCCCATGGCCATGGCCACCCGCACGTCCGAGAGCAGCTCGTCGTCGGCGTACGCCTCGGCCAGGGCCATGCCCACGTCGGCGGCGGAGACCGGGTCCTCCACCACGAACATCGCCTCGTCCCCGATCATCTTGACGACCCGCCCCCCGCGACCGTTCACCGTGTCGTGGGCCACCTCCTCGAACCGCGAGACGACCGCGGCCAGCTCCTCGTAGCGGAGGTGCTGGCTGAGCAGCGTGTAGCCGACCATGTCGGCGAAGCCGACCACCAGGTCGGGAGTGACGCCCTTGCCTGCGCCGCGGACCCGAAGGAGCATCGCCCGCCGGG
Organism: Acidimicrobiales bacterium; assembly: GCA_049964655.1. Lineage (GTDB taxonomy): Bacteria > Actinomycetota > Acidimicrobiia > Acidimicrobiales > RAAP-2 > JAJZJT01. Next base: position 46,980 of record JBMFXC010000004.1, on the reverse strand, counting down.
TCGCCACCTGCAGGTGGCGGCGCCACACGTACTCGAGCAGGCGGGCCATGGCCGGCAGCGACGCACCGGCGTTGCGGGCGAACTGGTCGGCGTCGACGACGCTGTCGCCGCTCGGGACGAGGATGGGGATGCTCCCCGGCATGGTCTCGGCCTCGGCGATCCGGGCCATCGACGAACCGATGACCCGCGCCGTCTGCACTGCTCCGTCGAGGTCCACCAGTCCGAGTGCCACCATCGACTGGAAGAGCTCGACCGCCTCGACGTCCAGTTCGGTGAAGACGGCCGCGTCGTCGTCCACGTCGAGGAACCCGAGCGCTCGCCACACTCGCCGGGCCTGCTCGACCGGGAACCCGGTGCGGGCGGCGATCTCGGTCTGGGTCAAGCGCCGCTCGGCTGGCACCAGGAGCCGATCGACCACGAGCAGGTCGACCACGTCGTCGGCCACCGCCTGGTCGATCTCCTCGGGGCTGGTACCGAGGTCGAGGAGGAGGGAGCGCACCCGGGCAAGCGCCTCGGCACGCCGTTCCCCACCCGGGTCAGCCCCA
>JBMFXC010000004.1:28702-46335 GCA_049964655.1 Acidimicrobiales bacterium | reverse complement strand
GTCGTGCGCCCGTCGAGCAGCTCGGCCACCTGTGCGGCGATGGGCACTTCGACCCCGACCGACGCCGCCAGTTCGACCATCGGTCGGGCGGTCTTCACTCCCTCGGCCACCATGTGCATACCCGCCAGGACGTCGGCGAGGCTCTGGCCCTGCCCCAGGGCGAGGCCGACCGAGCGGTTGCGGCTCTTCTCGCTGGTGGCCGTGGCCACCAGGTCGCCCACGCCGGCCAGCCCGGCGAAGGTCATCGGTGCGCCACCGAGCGCCGCGCCCAACCGACTGAGCTCGGCCAGCCCCCGAGTGATGAGGGCAGCCCGCGTGTTGTCACCGAACCCGAGCCCGTCGGACACGCCCGCGGCAACCGCCAGCACGTTCTTCAGCGCCCCGGCGATCTCGCACCCGACGACATCGGGGTTGGTGTAGACGCGAAACGTCGGAGAGAAGAGCAGTGCCTGGACTCGCCGTGCCACGTCCCCTTCGGCGAGCGCCACCACACCGGCCGCTGGCTGCCCGGCCAAAATTTCGACGGCGAGGTTCGGTCCGGTCAACACGCCCACCGGCCGGCCTGGTAGCACGTTCGTCACCAGCTCGGTCATCCGCAGGTGCGTCCCCCGCTCGAGCCCCTTGGTGAGGCTGACCACCGGGACGTCCGAGCCCACGTGCGGGGCCAGGTCCTCCAGCACCTGGCGGAAGCCATGCGACGGCACGGCCATGAGGACGACCGTGGCCCCGGCGAGCACCTCGGACAGCGCACTGCTGGCGCGCAATCCCAGCGGGAGGGACCTGCCGGGTAGGTAGTCGGGGTTCTCGTGCCGGCGGTTGACCGCCTCGGCCACGTCGTCGTGGCGAGCCCACAGCATGGTCGGCGCGTGGGCCACCGCCAGCGTGGCCACGGTCGTCCCCCACGAGCCGGCTCCGATGACCGCCACCTGTTCGGGCACGGCCTTCACCCTAGGCGCGGGCCTCGGCTGGCGTGGGCCCGAGCCGCCAGAGGACCCGCCCTACACTGGCGTCGTGGTCGCACCCGTCCCCTCGCGCCACGCCGTCGCGTTGACGCTGGGCGCCTCCGCCGTGCTCGTGCCCGTCAAGGCGTTCGCCGAGGCCAAGTGCCGACTGCACCCGGCCCTCTCGGCCGCCGAGCGCGCCGAGCTGGCGCGGGCCATGGCCGACCGGGTGCTCGAGGCGTGCGGACCGCTCCCGGTCGCCGTCGTGTGCGACGACCGAGCGGTGGCCTCCTGGGCGCGCCGACGGGGAGCCTTGGTGATCTGGGAGCCCGGTCGGGGGTTGAACGGTGCCGTCGAAGCGGGCGTGGAGCGCCTGGGTCGGGCCGGCGTGGCCAGGGTCACGGTGGCCCACGCCGATCTTCCCCGTGCCGAACGACTCTGGGACGTGGACACGGGTGACGGCGTAGTCCTCGTCCCCGACCGCTTCGGGAACGGGACGAACGTGCTCGCCGTCCCAACCGGTGCCGGCTTCCGCTTCTCCTACGGGCCAGGCTCGTTCGCCCGCCACCGCGCCGAGGCCCAGCGCCTCGGGCTGCCGGTCACCGAGCTCGCCCGGCCGGACCTGGCCTGGGACGTCGACGAGCCGGCCGACGTCGTCCCGGTCGGCGACCACGGACCGGTCTCGCCGCTGCCAGGGGCCCTGGCCCGATGACCCCGCCCGGGAGCGATCCGACGAGCAGGTCGACCACGCCGAGCGGGCTGCCCGTCGGAGACCTCCTCGCCACCGGGCCCGTGACCAGTGGCGACGACGTCCCCGAGTCCGTGCTCGCCGTCGGAGCCCACCCGGACGACATCGAGTTCGGTTGCGGAGCAACACTCGCCCGATGGGCCGCCCACGGCTGCCGGCTCGACTTCCTCGTCCTGACCGACGGCTCGAAGGGGACCTGGGACCCCGACGCCGATCCGGCCGTCCTCGCCGCGACGCGCGCGGCTGAGTGCGAGGCGGCTGCGGCCGTCCTTGCCGGCGCGTCCGGAACCTCGGTCACCCACCTCGGTGCCGTCGACGGCGAGCTCGAGGACACACCTCGGGCCCGCGAGGCGATCTGCCGAGTGCTGCGTACCGTGCGACCCGAGGTGGTCTTCGTCCACGACCCCTGGCGGCGCTACCGGCTCCACCCGGACCACCGCACCGCCGGCTTCGCCGTCCTCGGCGCCGTCGTCGCTGCCCGCGACCCGCACTTCTTCCCCGCCCAGGGGCTCGCCCCTCACCGTCCCCGCCGCCTGTACCTCTTCGAGCCCGACCTGCCCAACCACGTCGAGGACGCAACCGGCTACGCACAGGCCAAAGTCGACGCGCTGTGGTGCCACGCCAGCCAGCACCGCTCGACCATGGGCGCGCCTTCCGACGGCGACGACCATCCGTCGGGGAACTCTCCCCGTGAGGTCTTCGCGACCAAGGTGGCCACCCAACTGGCAGCCCACGGGGCACTGGTGGGCCTGCCGAGCGGCGAGGCGTTCCACCGCATCGACGCGGTCTGACCCGGTGCCCGTCCCCGACGAGGGACCGGGGACGCTAGCGAGGGCCGTCGTCGGCCGGCCCACATGGCCGGCCGACGAGACCTCACCGGGGGGTGCGGGCGGTCGTCTTGCGCACCGCGGCCTTGGTGGCAGTCGTCTTGCGGGCCGCGACCTTGGTGGCAGTCGTCTTGCGCACCGCGGCCTTGGTGGCGGTGGTCTTCTTGGCTGCCGTCTTCTTGGCCGCCGTCTTCTTGGCCGCGGTCTTCTGGGCCGCCGGCGCCTTGGTGGCGGTCGTCTTGCGCACCGCGGCCTTGGTGGCGGTGGTCTTCTTGGCTGCCGTCTTCTTGGCCGCGGTCTTCTGGGCCGCCGGCGCCTTGGTGGCAGTCGTCTTGCGCACCGCGGCCTTGGTGGCGGCGGTCTTCTTGGCTGCCGTCTTCTTGGCCGCGGTCTTCTGGACTGCCGGCGCCTTGGTGGCAGTCGTCTTGCGCACCGCGGCCTTGGCGGCGGTGGTCTTCTGGGCTGCCGGCGCCTTGGTGGCGGTGGTCTTCTTCGCCACCGGACGCGTGGCGGCCGCTGTCCCCGTCGTGGTCCGCTTTGCCGCCGTCTGCGCCGTCGCCTTGGCGGGAGCCCGCTTGGGCAACGCCTGACGGGCGGTGGTCCGCGCAGCCGTCGTCGGTGCCGGGGTCTTCGCCCCGGCCTTCCTCGCTGCCGTGCTCGCTGCCATCGGTACATCCTCCTTGAGGTTCAACGCCGACTTGAACGCCGAACCGGTGGCGAACCGGACACCCTTCGACGCCGGGATCGCCACGGCCGCGCCGGTACGCGGGTTCCTTCCGAGACGAGGCGCTCGCCGGACCGGCGTGAACGTGCCGAACCCCACGATGGTCACCTTCCGCCCAGCACGGACTTCCGCGACGATGGTTCCCGTCACCGCGTCGACTACGTCGTCGACGGCCCGAGCCCCCAACCCCGTGGACTCGCTGACCGCTCGGACGAGCTGCGATGTGTTCACCATCACCTCCTTGGCTGTGCGCGATCGTGCCTATCCAAATTGCTTTTACCCGAGAGGTCAAGGATTCCCGCAGGTCGGAGGCATCGCGCTCAGCTCTGTCGACGCGGCGGCCGAGCCGGCGGCGGCGCGGCGAGCAGCCCGGCCGCCAACCGCCACCACCACTGACGATGCGACGTCAACGGTTCCCGTGGACAAACTTCCCTTTGTTTGCAACCATTGCTGATGACGCATCCAGGCGCCACGGTCGTCGAGCCCGGTCCGCTCGTCTCCGAACGCGATCCGAAAGGACGCAGCGAGCGTGGCACCTCGACCGATCCCCGGCGTTCCTCTCCGACCCCGGCACGTCCGTGCCCTATCCAGCCCGTCCGCCGACGGCAGGCGAGCCACTGCCTGCGACGTGCCGGCGCTGGCACGAGCCGCGCGCCAGGCGGCCGAGCGTGCCGGCTCGGGCATCTACCTCGGGCACGCTGGCGCCGCGTGGTGCGCGGCACCACCCGAGCACGCCGTGCTCGTGCTCGGGCCACCCCGTTCCGGCAAGACCTCGGGCTTCGTCATCCCGAACCTGCTCGCGGCCACCGGCCCCGTCGTGTCCACCTCTACCAAGCCCGACGTGCTCCGTGCGACCGCCGGTATCCGTGGCGACCTCGGGCGGTGCCTGCTCTTCGACCCGAGCGGCACCGTCGCCTGTCCTCCGTCGGTCGCCCCCGTGCGATGGTCGCCGGTCCAGACGGCGTCCACCTGGGACGGGGCGCTCGGTGCGGCGCGAGTGCTCGTGCTCTCCGCCGGCGGGCCGACGACGCGCCTCGAGCACTCCCACTGGACCGAACGCGCCCAGGCACTCCTCGCCCCCCTCCTGTTCGCCGCGGCACTGGACGGTGCTGCCCTGCGAACGGTGCTCGCCTGGGTCGACCGCCGCCAGGCGCTCCCCGCCGAAACGGTCTTGGCCGGCTCGACCGCACCCGGTGCCGCCATCGCTGCCGACTTGCTGGCCGGCGTCGCCGAGACGGACCAACGCGAGCTGAGCGGCATCTGGTCCACCGCGTCGGGCGCGCTAGCCGGCCTGCGCTCCGAGGCAGCGCTTGCCGTCACCGACCACCCCACCTTCGACCCGGCTCGCTTCGTCAGGAGCGCCGACACCCTCTACGTCGTCGCCCCGGCGGAGCGTCAGGCACTCGTCGCACCACTCGTCGCCGGTTTGGTCGACGCCGTGCGCACCGCCACCTACGAGCGAGCAACCCAGAGGACCCCCACCGCCCATCCTCCCGTGTTGCTGGCCCTCGACGAGGTTGCCAACATCGCTCCCCTTCCGGCGCTCCCGGCCATGGTGAGCGAGGGTGGCAGTCAAGGGCTGCTCACCCTGGCCTGTCTCCAAGACCTCTCCCAGGCGCGTCACCGGTGGGCCGGCCAGGCCGACGGGTTCCCCTCGCTCTTCGGGACCACCGTCGTGCTCCCCGGCATCGGCGACGTCGCGACACTCGAGGCGCTCTCGGTGCTCGCCGGCGAGGTCGAGGTTCCCGTGCGCACCCTGTCGGCGGGACGAAGCCCCACGGGGCTCCGGGCCCTCGACCTCGTCACCGGCGGAAGCGTTCAGCGGGCGGCGTCGGTCACCACCCAGTGGCGCCGACGCCTTCCCCCCGACGTGGTCGCCTCCGGCGCTGTCGGGTATGCACTCGCCTTCGACGACAGGAACCGCCCCCACTGGGTCCCCTTGGCACCGGCGCACCGCTTTGAACCGTGGAGGTCCCTCGTCGCCCACGCCCGGGCTATCGACACCATCGACGCCGACGTGGCGCGTGCAGCCAGACGACCGGCCACCGAGCACGGACCCGCCCGCCCGTGGGGCTCCGACAGCCTGGGTCGATGACGCCCCTCGGGCTCCGACAGCCGGGCTCCGACAGCCGGGCTCCGACGCCCTGGCCCAACGGCCCACCGCCCCCGCTCACTCCTTGTCGTCCCACTCGAACGACCACCCGTCATCGCCCGAGGTCGAAGCCGCCCCGGTAGATGCCCGGACGGGCTCGGCTGGCCGGTGATGTCACGACGTCGTGCGCGACATGCGCCTCGTCCCGCGCCGAGCCGAGGGCGAGGCCATCGCTGCGGAGCACCTCGGCCACCGCGGCAGCGGACCAGCGCGGCTCGCTGACACGGCTGGTGCCGGCTCGGTCGGTGGTCCGGGTCGACGATCGAGCAGCGGCTTGGCACCGACCGAGGAGCCGGTCAGCAGCCTGCTCGAGCTCAGGGCTCCGGGCGCCGGCCGTCACCGAAGCAGCCAGCACGGCGACGACATCACGGCGGGCCACGACACGCTCGGCTCCGAGCTCGGTGAGCCGTCCGACCGCCCGGACGACAGCTTCTGCCGGCCCCGCACGGCCATTGGCCCGGGCACGTCCCACTACTCGGCCGAGGAGGTCGAGGTCGAAGCCGCAGTCGGCCGCACGCCACCGCCACTCGGCCACCAGCCGGTCGGCAGACGCGATGCCCTCCTTGGCCGGGCGGGTGGCGTAGAAGGCACCCCGACGGGTCGGTGACGGTGCGCCAGACCGTCCGTCGCTCCTGCCGCCCGCCACGGCCAGGTGCCGGGCGATGGCAGCCGATCGTTGCGAGAAGAGGCGGCGGAGCGGAGCGGGCACCCCGACCACGTCACCCAAGCCACTGGCAGACACCTCCCAGGCCACTCCTGCCCGGGCGGTCAGCTCGGCCCGGAGGGCGGCCTGGTACACGAGCCCGGCCGAGCGGAGGTGGGCGAAGACCCGCCGGCTGTCCACCGCCGTCCACCGGCCGTCAGCGCCGTGCGCCACATTGGCCACGACCAGGTGGGTGTGGAGGTGCGGGTCGAGCGCCCGGCTGGTCCGGTGCCCGAAGGCGCCGGCGATCGCCCCGTCGGTGGCCACAAGGGTCAGCTGTCCCCCCTGCCACCGACGAGCCCGAAGGGCGGCCCGCTCGATGTAGGCGGTCGCCCCGCCAACGGCGGCCCGGTGGGCATCGGCCGCGGCAGCAGCGAGCTCGCGCGGCCCCAACAGGGCAAGCAGGCTGACCGACTTTGGTGCGGAGAAGGTCAGGTCGTAGGCGCCCACCTCGACGCCCCGCCGGGGACCGAGCACCTCCTTCGTCGCCGGATGGGCACCGCGCAACAGATCGGCGAAGGCAGTCGGCTCGAGCTCACCGTCCAGCCCGAGCGCAACCGCCCCCGACCCCGCCCACCCACGCTCCGCCGCCAGCCGTGCGACGGGCGCGCCGCCCGGCTCCCCCGGCACCGCCGGCTCGTCGAGGTAGTAGGCGTGGCCGCCGACCCGCAGCACCCGCGCCGTCAGCACGGTGGGCTCCCCACCGCGTCAGCATATCCCTTCCTGTCTTTTCATATTGTTCTATGGTTCTGTACACCGGCGGTCGTCGTTGCGACGGTACCGGTCGAGCACCCGAGCGGCAGCGGCGGCGGCCACCGCTCGGTCCTCGGCGGGCTCCAGCACCTCGGCGGCGGGCCCCAGCTGCAGGAGCAGTCGCTCGAGGAAAGCGTCCCCCCCGACGGCCACGGTGCAGACGACCCGGTCCCCGTCGTCCGTCACGGATCCGGGGAGGGCAACCGGCTCGAGCAGCCAGGCCGCCGTCCGGTCGACGGCGAGACGGACCCTCCGGCTGTCGGGGCCCGGCACGAAGAGCGAAGCCGCCGCATCGACGGCCGTGCTCGTAGCGGTGGCAGGGCCGGAACCGGTGGCCCAGGCCGGCCGCGCGACCAGCCGTGCCGCAGTGATCCGGTCGACCCGGAACCGCCGCACGTCGCCGTCGGCACCGGCCAGGGCGTCGGTGTACCAGTGCCCCTCGGCGGCGAACACCCGGAGCGGAACGAGGACCCGCTCGGAGGTCTGGTCGCTCGACGCGCTGTAGTAGATCACCGCCACGGCGCGCTCCGAGGACGCGGCCTCCTGCACGGTGGCCAGGTGCTCCGGTGCGTCGAGGTCGACGTCGAGCGCGACCCGACCGAGCGCGTCGTCGAGCACGGCGAGGGCGCGGGCAAGCGCCCCCTCTGGGTCGCTGCCTGGCACGGCGAGAACGGCACGGGCCGCCGCCTGAAGGGCGAAGCCCTCGGCCGGGCTCAGGCGACGGGGTCGGGCCAGGTCTCGGCCGAGGTGTGCCGTCACCGTCGTCTCGGTCACCACGATCTCCATCAGCTGGTCGGGCGTGTACGGCGGCAGTCCGCAGCACGCCGCCAGCTCGAGGTCGGCCACCAGTTCGGCGGGACGCATCCCGAACCGCCCCGCCAAGTCGTCGAGGAGCACTTCTCCCTCCTGGGCGAGCACGGTGAGGACGGCCAGCAGTCGGCGGAGCCGGACGGCCGCGTCGAGGGAAGCGCTCACGACGTGACGGCCGCCAGTGCGGTCAGGCGTTCGACGAGCCGCGCTCGCACCTCGGCAGGGGCGACGATCTCGGCGTGGTCGAGCAAGCCGAGCACCCAGCGCACAAGCGCCTCCTCGTCGTTGACGGTCAGGCGCACCAGGACCGAACCGTCGCTCCGGCGTTCGACGACGACCGAGGGCCCCAGCTCGGCGACCACGCTGCCGGCTGCCACGGCGTCCACCACCACGTCGACGACCACCTCGTCCCCCGGGCCGAACCGCCACGGGTCGCGGGCAAAGGCGCCTGCCGCGTCGAACCCGGCGGGCAGCGCCGCGGTGCCCGGCTCGCCGGCGGTCGGTGCTGCCTCCATCCGGTCGACCCGGAAGGTCCGGGCCCCAGCGCGTCCGCGGTCGTAGCCGACCAGGTACCACCGCCCTCGGGTGAAGCGCAGCCCGGCTGGGTCGACGGTGCGCTTCTCACCCCGATAGGGGAACTCGACGACCGCCTGGCGGCGGAGGGCGTCGTGGAGGACGGCCAGGCGGGCCAGCTCGGTCGTCGCCAGAGCGACGACGGGCGGCGGCGCCGTGGCGCCTCGGCCGGCACCCAGCGCGCCCAACTTGGTGAGCGCCTCCCCAGCGGTCGGCTCGCCGAGGTGCACGCCGGCCACAGCCAGGTTGAGGGCGGCCTGCTCCGCTGGTCCGAGGTCGAGCTCGGGGAGGTAGAACTGCTCGGGGTCGACCCGGTAGCCGAGCTGGTCGTCACCCCCGATCGGTTCCACGAGCACCGGCACGCCCTCGTCCCGCAACAGGCGCTTGTCGCGCTCGAAGGCCTGACGGCGCGCCCCGTGCCCCTCGGGGTAGCCCGGCACCCGGTCGGCGATCTCGCGCAGGCTGAGCGGGCGCGGCGTGTCGAGCAGGACCAACAACAGGTCGGTGACCCGTTCGAGGCGGTCGGGGACCATCGCCCCACACTAGGACGGGCCGGGCCGACCAGGAGCGAGGAAGGTGACGGCACGCACGACACGACCGTGGGCCCGGCACCATGACCGGCATGGCGCCCCGCCGGGCGCCTCCCTACCATGGGCCCGTGCTCGCCGACCCTGCCGCCCCCACCACCCTCCGACGGCTCGTGCCGGGCACCCTACGGGCCACCGTCGAGGACGCAGGAGGGCGCCCGGCCGTGGTCGTGCGGTCGGTCTCCGCCCGCCACCGGGGTGCGCTCGGCCACGACGACGGCGTGACCCTGGCAGACGCCGCCCAGTTGGCCCTGCGCCTACGAGTTCCCTTGGTGCTGGTGCTCGCCTCCTCCGGCGCGGACGTGTCCGAGGGCATGGCGGCGCTCCACGGGTGGGGACAGGCCGCCAACGCCATCGCCGCGTGCTCGGGGATCGTGCCCGTGGTGGCCGTGCTCACCGGCCCGGCGCTGTCCGGTCCGGCGCTGCTGCTCGGCATGGCCGACCTGGTGGTGATGACCCCCGACGCCTTCGCCTTCGTGTCGGGACCAGCCATGGTCGAGGAGTTCACCGGGGTGCGCATCGGGCTCCGCGAGCTCGGCGGCGTCGCGGTCCACGCCCGCTCGAGCGGTCTGTGCGCGATCGAAGCTCCCGACGAGGACGAGGCGTGGGTCGCCGTCGAGCACCTCTGCGGGCTGCTCCCCGCCCACGCCGACGAGCTGGCCCCGGTCGTGGCACCCGCCGATCCGCCGCCAGCCCACGACGAGTCGCTGCGCGCGATCGTGCCGACCAAGGCCACCAGCTCCTACGACGTCCGTTCCGTGGTCGGCGCCCTCGCCGACGACGGGGTGGTGACCGAGGTGTGGGCTCGGTGGTCGCCCCAGCTGGTCACCGCCTTGTGCCGGATCGACGGCCAGAGCGTCGGGGTCGTCGCCAACCAGCCCCAGGCCCTGGCCGGCACCCTCGACATCGGCGCCTCGCAGAAAGGGGCGCGCTTCGTCCGGTTCTGCGACGCCTTCAACCTCCCCCTGCTCACCCTGGTCGACACGCCCGGCTTCCTGCCCGGCAAGGACCTCGAGTGGCGGGGGATGATCCGGCACGGGGCCGAGCTCGCCTTCGCCTACGCCGAGGCGACCGTGCCCCGGGTGTGCGTGATCTTGCGCAAAGCCTTCGGTGGGGCCTACATCGTGATGGACTCCCGCGGCCTCGGCAACGACCTGTGCTTCGCCTGGCCGTCGGCCCAGGTGGCGGTGATGGGGGCCGAGGGGGCCGTCCAGATCCTCCACCGCAAGGCGGCACCCGAGGAGCGCGTCGCTCTCCTCGACGCCTACGAGGAACGCTTCCTCACGCCGTGGCAGGCAGCCGAACGGGGCTTCGTCGACGCGGTGATCGACCCGGCCGACACTCGGGCCGTGGTCGCCCGGTCCTTCGAGGTGCTCGCCAGCTCACGCGAGCAACTGCCCGGCCGCAAGCACACCGTCGGACCGATGTGACCCCTGAAGGCCAAGCGCAAGCCGTCGGGCCCGACGGGCTGACGGGCCACCGCAGCCCTATGTACCAAGCGTCGCCCGCCCCATGGCGAGGGCCGGCTGGCGTCCGCGTTCTGATTGGCCCGCCTCTTGCTCCGCCACTGCTCCCTCACCTTCCCCCGTCGTCCCTATCGCCGCGCCTCGTTCCGCTGCATCTTCGCCGTCCCTTCCCCAAGTACCTCCGGGCCGGGCGCCGGGGTCCCCCGCCACGTCCGTGGCGCCGTCTTCGCCGGCGACGCCCGGACCCTGCGCCAGGTGCGCCCGGCCCGGGTACCCGCACGCCAGCACCACGGTGAGCAGGACGACTACGGGAAGGAACCACACCCACGGCGAGAACCGGTAGTAGGCGAACACGGTGTCCCCGAAGGCGACGACCACGGCGAGGCCGAACCGGCGCCAGCTGGTGAACCCGGCAGCGAGCAGCGCCACGATAAGCGGTGGTGCCAGGTAGTACGGCGTCATGACCGGCTCGAAGTAGCAACGCAGGGCAAGGGCCACGCCGACGAGCCACAGAACGCCGAGGAGGTCCGGCCGGCAACGCCAGGCGTAGAAGCCGAGGACAACCGCACCGAACAGCCCGATGGAGCGGATGTCGCCCCCGGAGACGGCGAGGGTGGGGATGCGCGCCAGCGTGCGGGTCGCGGCCACGAAGTGCCCGGCGACGCTCCTTGCGTAGTGCACCGACATGGCCTGGCGCACCATGCTCCCATACAGCCGAGGTACCACGGCCAACCACGGTGTCGCGTGGTTGAACGCCGGTGTCTCCGGCTGCTTGACGAGCGCCTGGTAGGCCCCCGACCAATTGCTCGCCAGGGCCAGGCCCCCCAGTGCCCCCCCAGGCAAGGCGTAACGGAGGAACGACCGCAGCCGGCGACCGGCTGGCGCCGCGCCGAGGAGGACGGGTACCGCCGCCACGACGAGCGGCTGCAGGCAGATGCCCGCTCCAAGCAGCCAGGCGGCACCTCGCCAGCGGCCGCGACCGACCAGTACGACACAACCGAGCAGGCACGCCGTCGCCGCGAGGTCTTCGGCGTGGCCCCAGATGGCGGCCACCGGCCAGGCGAGGACTGCCACCGCCCCGAGTATGACGAACCCTCGCCACGCCGGACGAGCCTTCGGCATCGAAGGCCGGAGGGTCGAAGCCACCTGGCGCACCGTGGCGCCTGCCGCCACCACCACGGTGGCACCGACCACCAGCTCCAACGGCTCGAGGAGCAGACCAGCCGTCGGATGCGGAAGGTTGTAGGGACCAAACGACTCGGTCAGGTGCAGGGCGCCAGCGAGCATGGCAAACGGGGCGAACAGCACTGGCAGGCCAGGCAACGAGATCACCCCGGTCGTGCCGCCGTAGATCCCGCCGATGTCCCCCCAACCGACGTAATGGGCCGCCCGCCAGATTCCCCACACGTCGCCGCTCATCGGCCAGAAGCTGGCGTGCTTGACAACCGGTCCCCACAAAAAAAAGAACGCTGCTCCAACGACCAAGAACAGCGCCGACCACACCGCACTTGCGGCCCCGATCCGGACCGAGCTCCTCAGTCCGACCTGTCTCGCCGTCGGTGATCCCACATTCGCCTCCTCCACGTCTTCGGCCTCCTCCGGTCGCCCTTAGACGGTCCCTGCGCTTGCGAGCAGTGGGTCCTGGTCGGTGAGCTCGTCCACTCGACGCGCACCGGCCTGCTCCGACAGGCACCTTGCGGTGTCGGAGCAGGCCGGTCGAAGCGGTATGGCACGGCCTCAACGACAAGACCACCCGCCTGCGTCATCCGACGTCGTTACGAAGCCGCCGCGGGCGGGAAGCCGGAGGTCTTCACCTGGCTCGAGGGAGTCGAACCGATCGCGCCGACGTCGCAGTAGGTCGAGCCAGTGGCCTTGAAGACGCCGTAGTAGTCGCCGGCCGTGTTCGGGATGCCAGCTCCGGACGCCGTCCAGGGTGGATTCGGCGAGGTCGTCGTACCGCCGTTGGCAATGGCCTGCGTGTTGTCGGCGACCCACCAGCACTCGTTGGTCTTCTTGGCGAGGGAGTACAGAACAACACCGTTGCCACCTGCGGAGACGTAGACACCGATGTCACCGGCGGCGATCGACGTCGTCGATCCCGGGTCCGAGACCACCGACAGCGACGGCTCGTCACTGGCGATGTCGCTGATCACGACCGACGTCGCCGGATAGCTCTGCTGGTTGCTCTCGTAGACGCCCTTGGCGCTGGTGAGCGCGGTGTTCAGGTTGGACTGGGCCGCCCGGTCGTTGGCCGAGCCGGTCACCCCGAGGAAGGTCGGGATGGCGATGGCCAACAGGATCGCCATGATCAACAGGACGACCATGAGCTCGATGAGGGTGAACCCGGCATCTTCGCCGACCTCCTCATCCGCTCTGCGCCTGTCGTTCAGGCGCTCGACGAGGGATGAAAGCATGCGTTGCCTCCTAGATGATCAATGCCCCAGATGGCCCATTAGGCCATGGCCCCCCTGTGGGCGACCGCTTCCTGCATCGGCACCGGTCCTCGGTGACTTGAGCGACGCCGAAAAGAATCTCCGGGCACCCCTGCCTGCCCACCCGAGCCGCTCGCGGACGATCGCCCCGGGCCGACGGCCACCGGCCTCGCTCTCGATGGCGCCAGCTCTGCCTTGGGCGCACACGCGGCGCTCGAGGCTCGAGCCCCGGGCCGACGGTGCGCCGTCGGCCACGGCGTCTGCCTCCTCCGGGGTGCGCTCAGTTGTGGATGAGCTTGATGTAGCTGAACATCGGCAGGTAGAGGCAGATCACCATGGTGCCGACGCCGGCACCCATCACGACGGTGAGGAGCGGCTCGAGCAGGGCGGTCAGGTTGTTGACCGTCGCCTCGACCTCCTGGTCGTAGAACTCGGCGACCTTGCGCAGCATGGCGTCGAGTGCTCCGGTCTGCTCCCCGACCTCGATCATCTGGACCATCAGCGGCGGGATGACGTCCTCGTGCTCGCGCAGCGGGTCCGCCAACGGCCGGCCTTCGCGCACCCCGTCCTTGGCCTTCTGGAGGACGTCGGCGACCGTTTGGTTGCCGGCGGTGTCCGAGCAGATGTCGAGGGACTCGAGGATGGGCACGCCCGAGGTGATGAGCGACGACAGCGTCGAGGTCACCCGAGCCAGTGACACCTTGTGGAAGAGCGGGCCGAACACCGGTGGCCGGAGCATCAACCGGTCCCAGATCCGCCGGCCGTCCTCGGTCTGGATCCACTTGCGGATCCCCACCACCGCTCCGACGACGACGGCGATGACCAGGAGCACCCAGACGCTGGTGAGCACCCCCGAGACGTCGATGAGGATCTGGGTGGGCACAGGGAGCTTCCCACCGAGCGTCTTGAACAGGTTCTGGAAGACCGGGACGATGAAGATCAGCATGGCCACGAAGATGACGACCATCACCGACAGCACGACGGCCGGGTAGGTCATGGCCGAGCGGATCGTCCGGTTGAGGTTGGCCTGCTTCTCCATGGTCATGGCCAGGTTGCCGAGCACCTGGTCGAGGTTGCCGCCGACCTCCCCCGCCTGGACGAGGGTGACGAAGAGGTGGGAGAAGACCTTGGGATGCTTGGCGCACGCCGCCGAAAAGGCGGCGCCGTGCTCGACGTCGAGGCGCACCGCCTCCAGCACCCGCCGGAGCTCGGCGTTCTCCACCTGGTTGGCCAGGATGCCGAGCGAGCGCACCACCGACAGACCCGAGTCCACCATGGTGGAGAGCTGCCGGGTGACGACGGCGACCTCCTTCAGCTTCACCCGGTCGGTGATGCCGGGGATCTTGATCTCCGTCTTCAAGGTGACGTTCGACTTCGGCGTGACCGAGATCGGCATGTAGCCCATCTCGCGCAGGCGCCGGACGACGAGCGCCATGCTGTCGCCTTCCAACTGTCCCTGCACCAGGGAGCCCGAACGGTCCCGGACCTTGTACTCGTAGGTGAGTGCCACGTCGTCCTCTCGATCGCTCAGCCAGCGTGGGTCATGCGTTCAGGTGGTTGCGGAGGTCGTCCTCGCTCTTGGCGCGGTCGTAGGCCACGCTCTCGGTGATGACGCCTTCCTTCACCAACCGGGCAAGACCCTGGTCCATGGTCTGCATGCCGTAGACCGAGCCGGTCTGCATCAAGGAGTAGATCTGGTGGGTCTTGTTCGACCGGATGAGGTTGCGGACCGCCGACGTGCACATGAGTACTTCGCAGCTGGCGACTCGGCCGGTCCCCTCGGCGTTCAGGACCAACTGCTGGGTCACCACGCCCTCGAGCGTCGAGGCGAGCATCACCCGGATCTGCTCCTGCTGCGAGGTCGGGAACACGTCGATGATCCGGTCGACCGTCTGGGGTGCGTCCTGGGTGTGCAGGGTGGCGAAGACGAGATGGCCCGTCTCGGCGGCCGTCAGTGCCGTCGAGATCGTCTCGAGGTCGCGCAGCTCGCCGACCAGGATGACGTCGGGGTCTTGGCGGAGCACGCGCCGCAGCGCCTCGGCGAAGGAGAAGGTGTCCTCGCCGATCTCCCGCTGGTTGACGATCGAGCGCTTGTGGTCGTGGAGGAATTCGATGGGGTCCTCGACGGTCACGATGTGCAACGGCTTCGTCCGGTTGATGATGTCGATGAGGGACGCCAGCGTCGTCGACTTGCCCGACCCGGTCGGGCCGGTAACGAGCACCAGTCCCCGGCGCAGCTCGGTGAAGGAACGGACCGAGTCGGGGATCCCGAGGCTCTCGAAGGCCGGCATCTCGTGGGGGATCGGGCGCAACGCGGCGGACACCGTCCCCCGCTGTAGCGACACGTTGACCCGGAACCGCCCGACCCCGGCGATCGAGTGCGAGGTGTCGAGCTCGCGCTCCTCCTCGAACCGCTCCCGCTGCGAGGCGGGCAGGATGCCGAAGACCATGTCGCGGATCGTCTCGTTGTCGAGGCGGGGGCATCCCTCAATCGGGCGGATGGCACCGTGGAGGCGGATGCACCCGGGCATCTGAGCGGTCAGGTGGAGGTCGGAGGCGCCGACCGACACTGCGTAGCGGAGCAGGTCGTCGATGTGGAGCGGGAGGGGCTTGTCCTCGCCAGCGGAGACCCGGACGCCCGCGGACCCCGGCCCTGTTACGACCGGCGCGCCGACGGCGTGGCCGTTGCCGTTGGCTGGGCTGTGGCCGGTGCCATTCGTCAGGCCGTTGCCATTCGTCAGGCTGTTGCCATTCGTCAGGCCGGTGCCATTGGCCTGGCTCGGGCTGTGGCCGGTGCCGTTGGCTGGGCCCTGCCCTCGGTCGACGCCGAGGCCGCCGACGACGGGGGCCGCAGGCTGCCCCAGGGGTCGAGTCGGAGGCTGGCCCGGGGGTGGCGGCGGGGTGGCGAGGCCGGAGTCCGCCAGCACGGCGGCAGCCGCTCCCGGTGGAGGTGGGGGCGGAGGTGAGCCGGTCAGGATGGGTGCACCCGGGGGTGGCGGCGGAGGCGCTTCGACTGAGGACGGCACGCTGGCGCCAGGGGACGCGACCGGGGGTGGCGGCGTGCCCGGTGCACCGCCGAGCAGCGCGTCGATGACGGTCGGATCGGCAAGCACCGGCGAGACCCGGTAGCCGACGCGAGCCGAAAGGGCCTGTACCTCCTCGTTGCTCGGAGGTTCACCGAAGGCCACGGCGATCTGGTTGCCGTCGAGACGGAGGCCGACGGCACGGAAGTCGAGCCCCGCCGTACCTACGGCCGACAGGGCGTCCGGGTCGGGGGTCGTGGCCGCCAGGTCGACGGCAGGCAGTTGGGAGAGCTGCGCCAGGGTGCCGACCACGACGCTCGGGATGGCCACCTGGCGGGCGATGAGCAGTGTCGCTAGGGACTGGCCGGTGGCTTGTGCCTCCGTCAAGAGCGGGGAGAGGTTCGCTTCGGTGGCGTAGCCGCCGTTGACGAGCGCCTGGGCGAGCCGCAGCGACCACTCGACCCGCGCTGCCGTGGGGACCGGGCTCACGCCACCACTCGCAGCACTTCCTCGAGGGTCGTCTCGCCCTCGAGTGCCTTGCGCAGTCCGCTCTCGCGCAGGGTCACCATGCCCTGGGAGACGGCCAGCCGGTGGATCTCGTCCACGGAGCCCCCTTCGATGATCATGCGCTCGATCTCTTCGGTCATGGGCATCAGCTCCGCCAGCGCCTTGCGCCCGCGGTAGCCGGTGTTGGAGCAGGCCGAGCAGCCCACTGCCCGGTAGAGCTTGGGGATGCCATCGGGCCGCTCGACCTCTTCGACCCGCCAGCCGGCCGCCACGATGTCCGCCTCGGTCGGCTGGAAGGCTTCCTTGCAGTGGACGCACAGCCGTCGAGCCAGGCGCTGGGCGAGGACGGCCGAGAGGGCCGAAGTGACGAGGAAGGGCTCGATGCCCATCTCGATGAGCCGCATCGGCGTCGAGGCGGCGTTGTTGGTGTGCAGCGTGCTCAGCACCAGGTGCCCGGTGAGGGCGGCCTCGATGGCGGTCAC
Source organism: Acidimicrobiales bacterium (assembly GCA_049964655.1). Classification (GTDB taxonomy): domain Bacteria; phylum Actinomycetota; class Acidimicrobiia; order Acidimicrobiales; family RAAP-2; genus JAJZJT01. The sequence goes on along the minus strand of JBMFXC010000004.1, from coordinate 29,607 downwards.
TGCCGTTTCACGGTCGCGGATCTCGCCCACCAGCACGATGTCGGGGTCCGAGCGGAGGATGGACTTGAGGGCAGCGGGGAAGGTCAGGCCGGCCTTGACGTTGAGCTGGACCTGGTTGATGCCCTTGATCTGCAGCTCGACGGGGTCCTCGACCGTGATGATGTTCTTCTCGGCCGAGTTGAGGGCCGTAAGCGTCGTGTACAGCGTCGTCGACTTGCCTGATCCGGTCGGCCCGGTGACGAGGATCGTCCCGTAGGGCTTGGTGTAGATGCCCTCGTAGGTGGTGAGCAGGTCGTCGTCGAAGCCCAGGTCGTTGAAGCCCAGCACCACGCTCGACTTGTCGAGGACTCGCATGACGACCTTCTCCCCGTGGATGGTGGGAAGGGTGGCCATCCTCAGGTCGACGCCCTTGGAGCCGACCGAGAGCGAGATGCGACCGTCCTGAGGGATGCGGTGCTCGGCGATGTTCATGTCGGCCATCACCTTCAACCGAGTGGTGACCGCCGCAGCGATCGATCGGGGTGCCGTCGAGACGTCGTGGAGCACGCCGTCGATCCGGTAGCGGATCCGCAGCTCGCCGGCCGTCGGCTCCACGTGGATGTCCGAGGCGCGCTCGTTGAGGGCCTGAAGGATGAGCAGGTTGACGTAGCGCACGATCGGCGCGTCGTCGGTCGCCGCCTGGATGTCCTCGACGTCCCGCTCCGACGACGAGCTTCCGTCGAACCCGCGGGACGCCTCGACCGCCATGTCTGCCGCGTCACCGCCGTTGCTGAACGCCTTGCCGATGTAGGCGGCGATCTGGCCCGGGGTCGCCACCACGGTGATGAAGGTGCCGCCGAGGATGGTCCGTAGGTCGTCGATGGCGAAGACGTCGGTGGGGTTGGCCGACGCGACGACCGGCGTAC
>JBMFXC010000004.1:23752-28602 GCA_049964655.1 Acidimicrobiales bacterium | reverse complement strand
CCCAGGGGTCGCTGCCCGGTAGCGGAGCGGACGCGTCGAACGCCACGTCAGGTGAGGCAGCAGCGGGTGGAGCCGGGGCGGCCTCGGACGGCCCGGCGTTGACGAACGCCGAACCGAAGAGCGACAGACCAAGGGTGTCGTCGACGTCGTCGTCGTCGGCCATCTCGCCGAGGTCGGGAACCAGTGCGGAGGCGGCCTCGGCAAGCAGCGGGTCGCCCGACGCTCCGGGGGCGACCAGGCCGAAGTCGGTGTCGGTGGCAGCGGCCCCCACACCGAAGAGGTCTGCGGCGTCGAGGTCGTCCGCCGGGAGGTCGACGGGCCCACTGCCCCCGTCGACTACCGAGCTGCCCGAGAGAGCATCGGACGCGCCGACGCCCCATGCCTCGTCGTGCCGGTCGACACCTCCGCCGTACTGGCGGTCGAGACACGAGGCGATCTGACTGGGCACCGCCACCACCGAGATGAAGTCACGACCGATCGCCTCGCGCACCGCGTCGGCGGCGGCGACGTCGTCCGGATCGGCGATGGCGATGACAGGCGTCCCGAACCGCCGCTTGACCGGCACGGCCTGGTACTGCCGGGCGACCGCCTCCGGCAGGACGTCCGCCGCGGCCGGATCGACGCTGTAGCGATCGAGGTCCACGAACTCCAGGTCGTGCTCGCTCGCCATCGACCGGATGGCATCGACATCGCTCATGGCTTCCCCATCGGCACGCCTGCCCCCGAGATTGAACGTGAATCACGCGGTGCCGGATCGCCCGACTACTCTCGCGCTCAGAGTAGTCATCAAGCTACCAGTTGTGCCGTAATTGTCCAGAGGTTTGTTGTCGGCCCGCTTCAGCACCGCCCCGTCGGACCGTCGTCGTCGATCGGGCGCCCGCCCAGACGGGAGCCGGAACCGGTCGCGGGAGTGGGCCAGCGCCGAGCCGCTCCGAGACTGCAGCAGCCCGGAAGGAACGAACATGGTCAGAGCTGCCCGGCCCGGTGTGGCACCGTTGCCGTCATGCCTGCGCTGGTCAGTCCGTCGCTCGGAGCCCGTCTCTTCCCCGTTGTGATGGTGGTGGCGGTGCTGGCCGGGCTCCTGGTCGGCTCGTTCCTCAACGTCGTCGCCTATCGCGCACCCCGTCGGCTCTCGGTCAGCACGCCGCGCTCGTTCTGTCCGACCTGTCGGCACCAGCTCACCTGGTGGGAGAACATCCCGCTCGTCTCCTGGGTCGTCCTGGGCGGTCGGTGCCACACCTGTCACGCCCCGATCTCACCCCGCTATCCGGCAGTCGAGGCCGGGACAGGGATCGTCTTCGGACTGGTCACCTGGGCCTGGCACGGGACGGCTCCGTCGCTCGTCTTCTGCCTGCTTGCCGCCGGTGCTGGTGCGCTCGTGCTCGTCGAGGTCGAGGGTCGTCACCCCCCTCTCGGACTGGCCGCCGTGGCCTTGGCGGTCGTGGCCGTCGCCGCCGTCGTCGTCACCCTCGTGGCACACGGTGTGGACACCCTGGTCGGCCTGGCGGCCGGCGTGGCCGGCGGAGCCGTGGTCTTTGCCGCGCTCCGCCGGATCGACCCTGACGGCGAACGTCCGTGGGATCGCGGCCGGGCCGTGGTCCTCGTAGCTTCCGCCTGGGTCGGCGGGACCCAGCAGGGTCTTCCGCTTGCGTCCGGTGCCCACCACTGGGCCGGCCCGCTCTGGGGCGTCGGGGCCGCCGCGGTCATCGGGGCGCTTTCCGCCCTCGGGCGGCACGTGCTGCTCAACGGCCCCGCCCCGGCCGCCCGAGCAGCGGGGTCCGGCTGCGCCCCGGCCGGCTGCGCCCCGGCCGGCTCTGCCGGTTCTTCCGCCCCGTCCTCCTGCACTGGCACCGGTCCCTGCAGCGGCACGGGAACAGGCCCCGGCACCTGCGGCACCGGCACCTGCGGCACCGGCACCTGCGGCACCGGCACCTGCGGATCTTGCGGCGCCCCCGACCCAGGAACGCACACGGCGACAAGGCATCGACGGACGGTCGCCGCCGTCGTGCTCGGTGCGCCGGTCGTCACGTCGTCGCTCATGGCTATGGTGGCGAGCCTCGCCGCCGTGCGCGGCTGACCCTACGATGGCCCGGTGACCAGCAGGAGCGTCCATCCGGCCCGGGTGGTCATCGTGGACGATCACGAGCTGCTCCGCACGGGCACCCGCCGGATCCTCGAGGACGCCGGCGGGTTCGCCGTGGTCGGCGAAGCCGGGGATGGTCCCGGCGCCCTCGCCCTCGTCGACGAGCTCGACCCCGACGTGGCCCTGGTCGACATCCGTCTGCCGTCGACCAACGGCATCGAACTGGCCCGGCAGATCGTCGACGGGCACCCGGCCACGACCGTCATCGTCCTGAGCGCCTACGACGACGAGGACTACGTGCGTGCCGCCCTCGCTGTCGGCGCCTCGGCCTACCTGCTCAAGACCACCCCGGGCGACGACCTCGTGGACGCCATCCGGACGGCCCTCGGCGGCGTCGTCGTCCTCGACCCGGCGATCACCGGATTCCGGAGGCCCGACGACGAGCAGACCGCTGGTGGCGCAGGACCGATCTCCCCCGGGGGGCTGACCGCTCGCGAGCGTCAGGTCGTGCGCCTGGCCGCTCGCGGTCTCGCCAACAAGGCCATCGCCCACCAGCTCGGCATCAGCCCGCGCACGGTCGAGGTCCACCTCAACCACGCCTTCGAAAAGCTCGGAGCCTCGTCACGCACCGAGCTGGTCACGGTGGCCCTGGCCACCGGGGCCCTCGCCGGCCCCGACGCCCCACCACCACGATGACGACTGAGCGCCCCTGGGCCGACTCGCGCTTCTGGCTCACCCAGCTCGTCCTCGTCGGCCTCTCGCTGGCCGACCTCGCGGTGGTTGTCTCGGGACATCTGACGGCGACGTCCCCGGTCAACGAGTACGCCACCGTTGTCCTCCTCCTGCCGCCCGTCGTCTATGCCGCGCGTCGCTTCGGCCTGTCCGGCGGCGTCGCCACCGCGTGGCTGGCCACCCTCCTGGCTGCTCCTCGCTTCGTCGCCGCCGCCGATGCGGGCGCCCTGTCTGTCTCGTGGGTCGAGGTGGTCGAGGTGGTCGTGGTCAACGTGGCCGCCGTGGCAGTCGGCCAACGCACCACGGCTCGCCGGGACGCGGCGGCGCTGGCCAGTGAGGCAAGGCGCGCCCACGAGCGAGCCGAAGCCCGTTACCGCGAACTGTTCGACTCGAACCAGGCACCCATCCTCATCGTCGACGGCGCCGGCGTCGTCGTCGACTCGAACCCCTCGGCACGCCGGCTGTTCCCTGGCGTCAGGGCTCCCGGCGAGCGAGCGGTCCAGCCCCGGCTGGTCGACGTCATCGGAGCCGATGCCGCCGCCTACGTCCTCTCCCTGCTCGTCTCGACGGGCGGTGAGCCCTCCCCTGGCGGGACGGACGAGCCGGTCGCCCCGTTGGCCCTCGATGCTGCTGGTGCTCGCGTCCTGATGCGCCCCGCTGTCAGCCCAGTCGGCGACCCCGGAGAACGTCGCCTCCAGGTCGTCTTCGACGACGTGACTGCCGAGCTCGACCGCCAGGCCCGCACGGAGGCGTTCGCCGCCCGAGTCGTGCTCGGGCAAGAAGAAGAGCGCCGCCACCTCGCCCAGGAGCTCCACGACGGACCGCTCCAGTCGCTCATCCACCTCTGCCGCCAGATCGACCAGTATCGAGCACGTCACCAGCCGGCCGGCGGGGTGGGCGGTGGGACGGAGCACCCCGGTGGTACCGCCTCCGACGACACCGAGGGGCCCCTCGACGACCTCCGTTCGACCGCCGAGCTCGTCGTCGCCGAGCTCCGTGGGATCGCCAAGGGGCTCAGACCGTCGATCCTCGACGACCTCGGGCTCGAGGCGTCGATCTCCCAACTCCTCGCCGAAGCCGGCACCCGCACCGGGATCGAGACGACGCTCGGGGTCACGGGGGCACCGGGCCGACTACCCCCTCCGGTCGAGCTCGCCCTCTTCCGCATCGCCCAGGAAGCACTGTCCAACGCCGAACGCCACGCCCGTGCCACTCGTGTGGCGGTCGGCCTCGACTTCGGCCCCGGCGGAGTTCGGCTGCTCGTCACCGACGACGGGACCGGCTTCGAACCAGGCTTGCCGGCGCCCGCTGGCGGTGGTTCGTCGCTCGGCATCCCCGGCATGGCCGAGCGCGCCGCGCTCATCGGCGCCACCTTGACCATCCACTCGGCCCCCGGGTCCGGCACCACGGTCGACGTGCGCGTGCCGGCTGGTGCGCTGGCCAGCGGAGCGCGAGCACACGGGAGGTGATGAGGCACCATGGGACGAGCACCTGGACACCGCTTCCCCGGCACCGTACGAGGCGGCCTCAGGCGCTTCAGTGGCCGTCGTCTGATCGTCACGGAACCGACATCGAAACCGGACCGACGTCGGGCCTTCGAGTGGCACAATGGTCTCCATGGAACCTCTCGTCATCGAGTCGTGCCACAGCACGTGGATCATCGACCTGGAGCACGAACGGTTCCGCCGAGTCCTGAAGGGCATAGACGACCACGGCGTTCCTGCCTCGACGGAGTGGCGCGCCTGCTACGGCGTCGAGATCGACCCCGAGTCGGAGTCCTTCGTCGTCCTGCTCAACCCGGAGGGGACTCGGCTCCTGCGGAGCTGGCGTCACGTCGAGCACTGCGCACAGTGCGGCGGCGAGGCAACTTCGGAACTGTCGCTCGACGAGCTTCGCGGCGTCGCTTTGGCCTGACCGCCGGTGAGGGCCAGCCCCTCGCTCGGATGGCCTGGTGACCCACCACTCCGCCGGTGGACGTCCAACGCAGGCCGCAGGCCGTAGGTACGACGGGATGGTTAGCGCAAGACAGCCCAGC
>JBMFXC010000004.1:0-23652 GCA_049964655.1 Acidimicrobiales bacterium | reverse complement strand
CCACCAGCACCACCCCGAGCCGCTCCGGCGCCGCCGCCTCCCGTCGCCACTGCACCGCCCGCACCACCAGCACCACCCCGAGCCGCTCCGGCGCCGCCGCCTCCCGTCGCCACTGCACCGCCCGCACCACCAGCACCACCCCGAGCCGCTCCGGCGCCGCCTCCGCCTCCCGTCGCCACTGCACCGGCGCCGCCGGCGTCGCCGGCAGTCCCACCCGGCCACGGCGCAGGCGGCACACTCGGTGCGGCACCCCAGGAGCACTCGTCGGTCAGCCAGGACGAGGACGGCAGGGGAGGCAAGGACTTCGCCACAGCCGCCGCCATGGTCAACGACATCCTCGCCGTCGCTCCCTCGGCAGGCGACCAGCGCTCAGCCGGCGCTCCCACCTCCACAGCGGCGGGTCAACACACCGATGGGGTTGGTCCCGACGGTACCGGTGGACCACACGAGCCTCCGATCACACCCGACTTCTTCACCGCGCCGCCGGCTGCCCAGCGCCGGTTCCGGCTGCGCCGCTGACCGCGCACGTCGCCACCCAGGCGACGTCGGGCCCCCCTGAGCACGCTCAGGCCGGCTCGTCAAGAGGGACGGACGCCAGCTCGTGCCAGCCTCGTCAGTCGGGCCTCGTCAGTCGGGACGCCGCTTCCACACCCCCGAGCTGCCGCCCATCTTCTCCCACAGCATGAGCTGGCCGATGCTCATGGTGCGATCTGCCGTCTTGCACATGTCGTAGACCGTGAGCGCGGCCACGGTGCAGGCGGTCATCGCCTCCATCTCGACCCCGGTCCGGTCGACGGTCTCGACCTTTGCCTCGACTTCGACGTAGTCGTCCCCGATGCTGAAGTCGATCTGGACCGTGCCGACCAGGAGTGGATGGCACATCGGGATCAGGTCGGCGGTGCGCTTGGCGGCCTGGATGCCCGCCACCCGGGCCGCCGCCAGGACGTCCCCCTTGGTGATGGCGTTGTTGGCGACTTTCGCCGTCGTCTCCGGAAGCATCGTCACGCGGCAACGGGCCAATGCCCGGCGGTGTGTCGGCTCCTTCGGTGACACGTCGACCATGCGTGCCCCGCCGAGCGGATCGAGGTGGCTCAGGCTCCGGTCGGTCATGGCGTGCTCCGGTCGTTCACGCACGTCAGTCTACGGGATCCCGACCGTCCCGACCGGATTGGCACTCGGTGGGTTAGACTGCTAACAACGAGCCGGTCGTCGAGGCCGGCCGGCCGCCGTCGGGCGTGGCCCCGGCATGGCGGCAGACGACCGACCAGCGCGTGAACGGAGCGAGACCGGTGCCGACGTACGAATACCGCTGCCAGCAGTGTGACCGGACCTTCGACGTGGTCCAGTCCTTCTCGGACGAGCCCCTTACGGCCTGCCCGACCTGCGGCGGGCCCGTCAAGAAGGTGTTCGGCTCCGTCGGCATCGTCTTCAAGGGCAGTGGCTTCTACAAGACCGACAGCCGCTCCTCGGCCACGGCCTCGAAACCCCCGTCGACCGGCACGTCCGACGGCACCACCGCCACGCCCTCGAAGGAGCCCGCCGCGGCGTCCACGAGCAAGACATCGTCCCCGTCGTCCCCATCCCCCTCCTCGTCGTCGGCCTCGACGACTCCCGCCACGCCGGCGTCGGCAGCCTCCTAACTCAAGCAGTCACGGCGCCCGTCGGCGCCATCGGCGACGCGCCGACATCACCTCGCCACGCGGTTCGAGACCATCGGTCAGGCCGTCCAAGGCGGGCCCCGTGCCGACCACCGAACGGGCCCGACGGCAATGGTCGCCGTTCGATGCCCACTCTCCGCAGTCAGCCTTACACAGATTGCGCACTTTTCTGGCCAAATCTCTCGCAAATTGATGAGGGGCGGCCGTACAATGCCGCTCATGGACCGTGGTGACCTCGATCGCCTGTTGATCATGCTGGCCGAGCTGGACGGTTCGGACCTCCACCTGAAGGCCGGTGCGCCCCCCCGCATGCGCATCGCCGGCTCGTTGCGCATCCTCAGCGACGAGCCCTGCTTCACCGCCGAGGAGACCTTGCAGCTAGCCGAGGGCATCATGCAGCCATCGGTGCTCGAGACCTTCCGAGCCCGCCACGAGGTCGACTTCGCCTACAGCGTCCCGGGCACCGGCCGCTTCCGGGTCAACGCCTTCTACCAACGCTCGTCGGTGGCGCTCGCCATGCGGAGGGTCCGGACCAGCGCCGCTACGGTGGCCGAGCTGGGATTGCCCGACATCGTCAGCCGGATGGCCAACGAGCAGCGCGGCCTGCTCCTCGTCACCGGGCCGACCGGATCAGGCAAGACGACCACTCTGGCCGCCATGGTCGACCACATCAACCACACCCGCGCCTGCCATGTGGTGACCATCGAGGACCCCGTCGAGTACCTCCACCGAGACGACCTCGCCGCCATCGACCAGCGGGAGGTCGGCTTCGACACCGACAGCTTCTCGTCGGCCATGCGGGTCGTCCTCCGCCAGGACCCGGACGTCATCCTGGTCGGTGAGATGCGTGACACCGAGACGGTCTCCGCTGCCCTGGCAGCCGCCGAGACCGGCCACCTCGTCCTCTCCACCCTGCACACCATCAACGCAGCCGAGACGATCAACCGGATCGTCGACTTCTTCCCGCCCTACCAGCAGAACCAGGTGCGGGTAAGCCTGGCCGGGTCGCTCAAAGGGATCGTCTGCCAACGGCTCATCCCGACGGCCGACGGCAAGAGCCGGGTGCCCGCCCTCGAGCTCATGGTGGTCAACGGGCGCATCCAACAGGCAATCGTCGACCCGGCGCAGACCGCCGACATCGAAGGAATCGTCGCAGACGGTGAGTACTACGGCATGCGCACCTTCGACCAGTCGCTGGTCGATCTCATCGCCACCGGGACGATCAGCCTCGACGAGGCGATGAACACGGCGACCAACCCGCACGACCTCAAGGTCATGCTCGAACGGCGTGGCATCATCCAGACCGGTCAGTACGCCACCGCGTACACCTAGTCGGCGGGTGGCCCCGATCCTCCAGACCCTTCCTCAAGATCCGCGCAACGCTGGCCGATAGGAAAGGAACACACCGAGGGGCGAGCGGTGCCGTTCCGGGCACGTTGCTCGCCATCGGGACGACGACGGCGGCACCGACCGGGCGTGCCGTGGGGAGAGTGCGTTGATGGCACAGCTGATCGTTGGACTCGACATCGGCACCAGCGCCGTTCGGGCCGCCGAGCTCGACACCGGACCGTCCCGTCCCGTGCTCGTCACCTACGGCCAGGTCGGCCTCCCACCCGGCTCGGTCGTCGACGGTGAGGTGCGCGACCGGGCCGCCGTCACCGAGGCGATCACCCGGCTGTGGCACAACGGGCAGTTCTCCACCTCGTCGGTGGTCGTGGGCATCGCCGGGCTCCGGGCCATCACCCGCGAGCTCGACCTCCCCTACGTCCCCGACGACGAGGTCGACTCGGCGGTGCGCTTCCAGTCCGAGGAAGTCATCCCCTTTCCACCCGAACAGACCGTCTTGTCGGCCCAGGTCCTCACCGACTTCACGTCACCGGAGGGCGGCAAGATGCGCCGGGTGCTGGTGGCGGCCGCCCACACCGACCTCGTCAGCGGGGTGATCTCGGTGGTCGAGAGCGCCGGGCTGCAGGTCCGGGGCGTCGACCTCGTCTCGTCGGCACTGGTGCGCGCCGTGTCCAGCGGGGACGGAACCGACCAGCCCGAGGCCATCGTCTCCATCGGCGCCGGCCTCACCGTCGTGGCCATCCACCAGCAGGGTCGACCACAGTTCGTCCGTACCATCGGTCAGGGCGGCAACGCCGTGACGGCGGCGATCTCCGGGTCTCTCGACCTGCCCATGGCCGACGCCGAGGGCCTCAAGCGCCGGCTCGGCGAAGCCACCCCCCAGGTGCAGGCAGCAGCCCAGGCTGCGCAGGCAACCATGGCCGACTTGGTCGGCGAGGTGCGCAACTCGATCCAGTACTACGCGTCCCTCCCTGGGCGCATGCCGGTAGCCCGCGTCCTCGTCACGGGAGGTGGCTCGTACCTGGCGGGGCTGCTCCCCCTGCTCGAGTCCCAGGTCCACCTTCCGGTGGTGCCGGTCTCCCCGCTCAGCCGGCTCGATACCTCCAAGCTCCCGCTCTCGGCCGAACAGGCGGCACAGGTGAGTGCCGTCCTCTCGACGCCCATCGGCCTCGCCCTCCCCGAGACCAATCCGGCGGTGAAGAAGTTCAACCTCTTGCCACCCGAGGTGGCCAAGCGCGTCCGGATGAAGCAGCTCGAGCAGCGCGTCATGATCGGCAGCGGTGTCGTCGTGCTCGCCCTCCTCGCCTTCGGCGGCTGGAAGTTCGTCCAGGTCCACAACGCCCAGAACAACGTCGACAACATCCAGACGTCCATCTCGTCCCTGAACGCCCAGATCCCCAAGTACGACCTCGTGGTGGCGGCTGACAACGCCTACAACCAGGGCAAGGCTCGCCGGGCCACCGTGCTCAACAGCGCTGTCGACTGGCCGGCCGTGCTGAGCGGCCTGATCGCCATCACCCCGCCGGGCGCCCAGGTCGACTCGTTCGACGGCACCTCGACGTCCGCGACGTCGGGGACGGGCTCGGGCACGGGATCGACCTCGACGGCCACGGCAGCCAGAACGCCGCCGGCCTCGGCCGCTATCGGCTCGGTGCAACTCAACGTCACCGGGCCCGGGCCGAACTTGGCCATCTCCCAGGCGTGGATCACCAAGGTTGGCCAGTCCCCGCTGTTCGCCAACCCCGTCCAGGGGGCAACCACGACGACCAGCACCGGACAGGTCGCCTTCCCCTTCAGCCTGTCGGTCACTCCCACCGCCGGCTTGGCCAAGAATGCGAGCGTGCGATGACTGCTATTCAGGAGTACCGCCGTCCCCTTCTCATCGGAGCGATCGCCCTGGTCGTCGCCGTCCTCGTCTACGCCTTGCTGATCTCGCCGCAGTCCTCCAAGCTCTCCTCCCTCGACAGCCAGGCGACCCAGCTCCAGGCACAGGAGACCGGGCTGCAGGCCAAGCTGACGGCCCTCCAACAGGCCAGGCAGAAGGTGCCAGCCAACTGCGCCGATCTTCGCAAGATCGCCACGCAGATCCCGAGCGTCAAGACGCCGAGTGACATCGCTGCCGAGGAGTCGTCGTTCGAGACCCAGATGAACGCCCTCCTCGCCCAGACCGGCACCAGCATCGTGAGCTTCAGCGGCTTCGCTCCGCCGACCACCTCGACTGCCCCGGCCACCGGGCCGGCACCCGGAGACGGTGTGGTCGCCATCCCCCTGACCCTGACCGTCACCGGCTCCTACGGGCAGATCTCGGCGTTCGTGTCGCAGCTCGACACCTTCCCCCGGCTCTTCGTCATCCAGACGTTCGCGCTCAGCCTGGGCTCAGGCTCGGGCTCGGGAGGTGCCGCTTCCGCCCCGGCAGCTGGGGGCTCCGGCTCCTCGCCGCTGTGGGTCGGCGGGACGGTCACCCCGGCGTCCGCCGGGCCGTACTCGCTCGCCATCACCGGGTCGATCTACTACACGACCAGCCCCACGGCCCTCTCCGCCTGCAACAAGCTGCCCGCCACGACCACCACCACGGCCACCGCTCCCTAACTCCCGCCGGGTCGCCGGGTCGCCGGGTCGCCGCGACCAGGGGCTCCCCGAGCGTGCGGCCCGTTCAACCGCCGTTGCCGTAGACGAGCACGCCGCGAAGGTTCCGCCCCGCTCGCATGTCCTCATAGCCATCGTTGATGCCTTCGAGCGGATAGGTGCGGGTGACGAGGGCGTCGAGGTCGAGGCGCCCCTGGGAGTAGAGCTCGAGGAGCATGGGGATCTCGTAGCGGGCGTTCGCCGAGCCGAAGAGTGAACCGACGATCTGGCGCTCGAAGACCGTCAACATGATCGGCGAGAGGTCGACCGAGGCCTCGGTGGCCGGGTGCATGTTGGCCACGACGATGCGGCCTCGCTTGCCGGCGAGCTCGGAGGCCTCGCCGAGCGCCGCGCCGCTGCCGACGCTCATCGCCATGATCACGACGTCGAACCCCCGGTTCCACGTCGACTCGGCCAGGTCGGCTCGAGCCTCGGCGATGGATGGGTAGGCGTGCGTTGCACCCAGCGCGATCGCCTTGGTCCGCTTGAGCTCGACGGGGTCGACGGCGGCGATGACCCGCGCCCCCGCCGCCTTCGCCCCGAGGATGGCGCTGGCACCGATCCCACCGATCCCTACGATCGCCACGTAGTCGTCCGGGGCCACCCGACCGGCGTTCACCGCCGAGCCCCAACCGGTGACGACGCCGCACCCGAGCAGACAGGCCCGATCGAGGGGATGGGTGCGGTCGATCTTGACGCAACTGGCCTCGTTGACCACCGTGTGATGGGCGAACGTCCCGAGCCCCCCGATGGCCAGGGTCAGGTCGCGGCCTCGGGCATGGTGACGACTGGTCAGGTCGGAGACCTGGAGGCCGCTGGCCGCCAAGCCGGCCAGGTCGCACAGGTTCGAGTGCCCAGTGGCGCAGCTCGGGCACCGGCCACAGGCCGGCACGAAACTGAAGACCACGTGGTCGCCGGGGGCGACCGAACGGACACCGTCGCCGACCTCGAGGACGACGCCCGCTCCCTCGTGGCCGCCGATGGTGGGGAGCGGTCCCACGAACCCCCGCAGGTCACCGGTCACCACGTGCTCGTCGCTGTGGCAGAGGCCACTCGCCGCCAGTTCGACGAGCACCTCTCCGGCCTTGGGCGGGTCGAGGTCGATCTCTTCGACGCTCCAGGGAGTGTTCTCCTCCCAGAGGATCGCTGCAGTCGTCTTCACGGTGCCTCCCTGGCTGGTCTGCTGCGTTCTGGTCTGCTGCGTTCTGGTCGCACATGGTCGGTCACTCGTCTCGGGGAGCAGTGCCCCACGGACCCGGTCCGACGGCAACGACGACGAACGACAACGGCAGCCGACCTGGCGCTCGGCATCTCTTGAGGTGCCACCCAGCTCCTCGCCGAGGGCCTGTGCGCGCGCACGCCCGACCGGCCACCACTCGCGCCGCCACGGTACCACCGAGCGAACATCACCCCCTCGGTTGCCAACGCGCGCGATCACACTGATGTTGCACTGCCATTGCAAGCTCACAGGAGGCCCAGGGCCTACTCGACGAGCTCCTCCGCCCCTCGGCGAGCTGGAGCGTTCCCTACGTGCCGCTCACCTGCATGTCGGCGACGGCCACCGTCTGGCCGGCGGCGATGCCGGGCAGGAAGGCGAGGTCGGAACCAACTGCCACCATCGAGCGCAACATGCGCTGGAACGTGGAGGCAACGGTCACCTCGCGCACCGGCTCGGCCAGGTGCCCGTCACGGATGCGCAGCCCTTCGGCGCCCACTGACACGTCACCGCTCACCGGGCTGACGCCCGAGTGCACCCCGGTGACCGACTGGACGTAGAGGCCCTCGCCGACCGTGGCCAGCACGCCCGCCTCGTCGAGGTCCTCGCTGCCACCGCTGAGCACGAGCGCCCGACACCCCGGGCCGGGCAGTCCCGCGTACCCTCCTCGTACCGCTGCACCGTTCGGATGGGTGCCCACGCGTCGTGCCGTCACCGTGTCATAGAGGAACCCCCGGAGCATCCCACCGTCGACCAACACGTTCCGACGGCACGCCAGGCCCTCGCCGTCGTAGACGGCAGCGCCGTAGGCCCGGACGTCGGTGGGGTCGTCCACCAGGGTGACCGACCCCTCGGCGACCTGCTCCCCGAGCCGGTCGGCGAAGAACGACCGACCCTTCGCGGCCGCCTCCCCCGACAGCGCCGCCGAGAGGGCGCCGAGCAGGGTCGAGGTGACCCGGCGGTCGAAGACCACCGTCATCCGCCCCGATCCTCCCTTTGCGGCGCCGAGCATGCGGACGGCTCGCTCGACCGCCTCGGCGGCAGCCGCCTCGGGGTCGAGGGTGTCGTAGCTGCGCCCGACGGTGAACCCCGTACCGGTCTGGCTGGCATCACCGTCGCCGGCGATCACCGACACCGAGGCGTACGCCGACGTCCGCCGGCCAGCGGCCCGCACCCCGGTCGTGGACACCAGCGCCGTCTCGACGACGACGTCGCCGTAGTCGGCCGAGGAGACCTGACGGACGGCCGGGTGGGCCCCACGAGCCCGGGCCTCCAGGTCGAGGGCAAGGGCGACCTTGTCGGCGGATGGCACGTGTGCGAGCGACGGGTCGAAGAGGTCGACGGCCACTGCCGGCACTCCGTCGGGAACCGCGAGTGCCATGTGCTCGTCGGGGACGGCGAAGCCGGCGTTGTCGCGGGCAGCAGCGAACGTCTCGACGAGGACGGCCTCCTCGAGCGACCCGGCCCAGGCGAACCCCTGGCGGTGGTTGGCGACGACCCGCACTCCGACGCCAGCCGAGGTGGCCGACGTGAGCGATTCGACCTCGCCGGCATAGGCCCGCACGTCGGTCTCCACGGCACGGGCTACGTAGACCTCGACCTCCTCACCGGAGCCGGCCCAGCTCGCCACCCGTTCGGCCACCGCCTCGAGGTCGGAACCCGCCTGCGCGTCCGGGCTCATCCGGCCGTCCCCCCCACTGTCACGCCGGTGATCCGCAACGTCGCCTGCCCGCATCCCACCGGGACGCTCTGACCGTCCTTGCCGCAGGTGCCCGGCGTCATGCCGAAGTCGGTCCCGACGGCGTCGATCCGCCGCAGGACCTCCGGGCCGTTGCCGATCAGGTTGGCGTCGCGCAGCGGTGCGGTGAGCCGCCCGTCCTCGATCAGATAGGCCTCGGTCGTCCCGAAGACGAAGTCGCCGGTCGTCGTGTTGACCTGGCCACCACCCAACTTGGCCACGTAGACACCGCTGGGCGTCTGGGCCACGATCTCGTCGGCGTCGTCGGTCCCCGGCAGCAGGAACGTGTTCGTCATCCTGACCATGGGCAGGTGCTGGTAGCTCTGTCGTCGCCCGTTGCCCGACGAGGTCCGCTGGCTCCGACGGGCCCGGAGGTGGTCCCAGAGGTAGTCGACGAGCACCCCGTCCTCGATGAGGACGTTCCGCCGGGCAGGATGCCCCTCGTCGTCGATGGTCGACGTCCCCCACTCCGAGGCCACCGTCCCGTCGTCCACCAAGGTGACGAGCGGGCTCGCCACCACCTCGCCCAACCGGCCGGCGTAGACCGAGGCGTCCTTGGCGATGTGGTCGGCTTCGAGACCGTGGCCGCACGCCTCGTGGAAGAGGATGCCCCCGCTACCTCCCGCCAGCACGACCGGCACCACGCCGGTGGGCGCCGGTCGGGCCGACAGCTTGACGAGCGCCCGCCGGGCGGCCAGGCGGGCCAGCTCCTCGGGGTCGACCTCGTCGAAGAGCTCGGCCCCGCAGGTACGGGCTGCCGTCTCGAAACCGGTCTGCAAGCCGGCGTCGCCCACGGCGACGCACGACACGGACAGGCGGGTCCGCACCCGTTCGTCGCCGACGAGCACGCCTTCCGAGTTGGCGACCAGCACCCGGCGACGGCTCGAGGCGAACCCCGCCTGCACCTGAGTCACGGCCGACCCCATCGAGCGGGCGGCGTCGTCGGCTCGACCGAGCAGTTCGACCGCGGTGGCCTTCGGCACGAGCGGCGTCTCTCCGTCGGGAAGGACGTGGCTGCCGGCCCCGAGGGCGGCGGTCGGGCCACGCCCGGAGGTACCGCTCCGGCGAGCGACTTCAGCCGCTGCAGCCGCGGCAGCAAGCAGCCCGGCTTCGCTCAGGTCGGCCGTGTGGGCGAAGCCGGTGGTCTCGCCGACCACCACCCGGATGCCGGCGCCGCGCTCACGCCCGCTGGTCAGGTCCTCCAGCCGACCGTCGTCGAGGACGACCGAGGACGTCGAGCGGTCCTCGGCGAACACCTCGGCGAACTGTCCACCGTGGCGCAGCGCCTCGGCCAGGACCCGTTCGAGCACGGGAGCTTCGATCACCGGCATCTCCTCACTGGTCCCTCACTGGTCCCCTCGCTGCTACCCCACTGCCGACACGGCACCAACCGAGGCTGGCGCTGGTCGACCGAACGGCACGCTCCGACGCCGCCCCGTCGCCACAGGTTCGTACCGGGACACCGCCACGGGTGGGGCGGCCGGCCGGGTCAACGGGCTGGCCGGGCGCGCTCCGGCTCCCGTATCGTACCGGGGTGACCCTCGTACCCGGCCTCTCCGCACGTGTCGAGCTCGAAGTCGCCGACACCGACACGGCCGAGTCGTTCCACTCGGGGGACGTCCCCGTGCTGTCGACGCCCCGCCTGGTGGCACTCTGCGAACAGGCTTCGTGCCAGGCCGTCGACGGGCACCTGGCCGAGGGGTGCACGAGCGTGGGTAAACGAGTCCAGTTCGACCATCTCATCCCGGTCAGCGTCGGACGGACCGTCTGGGCCGAGGCAACCCTCGACCGAATCGACGGCCGCCGCCTCACCTTCACCGTCTCGGTGTCCGACGGTACCGGCCTCGTCGCCGCCGGCAAGGTCGGTCGGGTCGTCGTCGACCGGTCGTCCTTTTTGTCTCGCGCTCGCTGAGCCCGTCTTTGTCTCGCGCTCGCTGAGCCCGTCGGCCACCCCGCTCCGCCCCGGAAGTCGCCCGCACCCTGGCCCGTCGGGGCCCGCGCTCTGGCACCTCCTCCGCTGGTCGCAGCGCCCCCCGGGCCCGTCTCCCTGCCCGGACACTGGTACCGTGGTGCCGGAGCTGCCCCTGCCATGATCCTCGACCACATCGACTCGCCAGCCGACCTGCGCTCGCTCTCCCTCGACGAGCTCGAGCAGCTCGCCGCGGAGATCCGGACGTTCGTGGTCGAATCGGTGACGGCCACCGGCGGCCACCTCGGTTCCAACCTCGGTGTGGTCGAGCTCACCCTGGCCCTCCACCGCACCTTCGAGTCGCCACGTGACGTCCTGTTGTGGGACACCGGCCACCAGGCCTACGTGCACAAGCTCGTCACCGGGCGACGCAAGGGCTTCGCCCAGCTCCGCCAAGCCGGTGGGTTGTCCGGCTACCCGAACCGGGCCGAGTCCGAGCACGACTGGGTCGAGAACAGCCACGCCTCCACCATCCTCAGCTACGCCCACGGCCTGGCCAACGCCTTCGCCCTGCAGGGGTCCGATCGCCGGGTGGTAGCCGTCGTCGGCGACGGTGCCTTGACCGGGGGCATGGCCTACGAGGCGCTCAACAACCTGGGTCACTCGGGGGCCCGGGTCCTCGTGGTCCTGAACGACAATGGTCGCTCCTACGCCCCCACGGTGTCGCGCCTGTCGGTCAGCCTCACCCACCTGCGCCTCAATCCGGCCTACGTCCAGGCCCGCCAGCGCATCCGCCAGCTCATCCGCGAGCTACCGGCCGTCGGCGGCCTGGCCTACTCGGGCGTCCACGGCTTCACGAGTGCCCTGCGCGAGGTCGTGACCCCTCACACCTTCTTCGAAGCCCTCGGTATCCGCTACGCCGGTCCCATCGACGGGCACGACCTGGTCGAGCTCGAGATCGCACTGGCCAATGCCGCCGAGTGGGACGGGCCCATCGCCGTCCACGTCGTCACCCAGAAGGGTCGCGGCTACGCGCCAGCAGAAGAGGACGACGTGCAGCGCCTGCACGACGTGAAGGTGGCGACCCCCATCATCACCGACCCGACCAGTCGGGGGAGCCGTCCTGCCGAGCCGACCGCGTCCGCTTGCGACGGCCTGGCACCCGATGCCGCTGCCATCCCGCCGGCGACCTTCACCGACGCCTTCACCCGGGCACTCGTTCGCCATGCGGAAGCAGACCCCCGCATCGTGGCCATCACCGCCGCCATGCCGGGCCCGACCGGCCTGCTCCCCTTCCAGGACCGCTTCCCCGACCGGTTCGTCGACGTGGGCATCGCTGAGCAGCATGCCGTGACCGCGGCAGCCGGCATGGCCATGGCCGGGCTCCGTCCGGTGGTCGCTGTCTACTCGACCTTCTTCACCCGCGCCTTCGACCAAGCGAATCTCGACGTCGGTCTCCACGGCGCACCCGTCGTCTTCGTGCTCGATCGAGCCGGCATCACCGGGGACGACGGCCCCAGCCACCACGGGGTGCTCGACCTCGCTCTCATGCTGGCCATCCCCGGCATGACGGTGTTCGCTCCGTCGTCGGCCGCCGAAATCGAGGTCATGCTGGCCCAGGCTTTGGCGCTCGAGGGACCGTCGGCGATCCGGTTCCCGAAGACCCCCGCTCCCCCGCCCGTGGGTGGCGTCTGCGGCAGTGGGCTCGCCGCCCGCAAGCTCCGCCAGGGGGATGGGACGGTCTGCCTGCTCGCCGTGGGCAAGCTGGTCACCGCAGCGATGGAAGCGGCCGAATTGCTGGCCGACGACGGCATCGACGCCACCGTCTGGGACCCCCGAGTGATCAGCCCGCCCGACGACGCCATGCTGCGCGATGCCCGGGCCCACCACCAGGTGGTCACCGTCGAGGACGGCGTCCGGCTGGGAGGAGCAGGCATGTTCCTCGCCGATGCCATGGGTGCCGTCGAGGGTTCGGGGCCCGTGCCACCGGTCACCGTGCTCGGCACGCCACGCAGGTTCATCACCCAGGACAAGCCCGACCGCATCCTGGCAGGTCTCGGGCTCGATGCCGAGGGCATCGCCGCGTCGGTGCGCCACTCGCTCGCCGCACGCCTGGTGGACTGACCCGCCCGGGCTCGTCGAGACCCACCTGTCGGCGCCGCGGGCCACGGGTAGCGGCCGCCTCCGGTTCGTGGTGCATGCAGTAGGGTCGCGCCGCCGGGTAGACGTCCGGCGTGGGCGAGACGACCCGACCCGTCGGAGGAGTGGATCATGAAGGACATGAAGCTCGGCCTGCAGCTCGGCTACTGGGGCGCGGGCCCACCGGAGCATGCAGCCGAGCAGGTCGCCGAGGCCGAACGGCTCGGCTTCGACTCGATCTGGACTGCCGAGGCCTACGGCTCGGATGCCCTCACCCCCCTGGCCTGGTGGGGCTCGCGCACCTCGACGGTTCGGCTGGGCACCGCGCTCTGCCAGCTCTCGGCCCGGACGCCGACTGCCATGGGCATGGCGGCCATCACCCTCGACCACCTCTCCGGTGGTCGCTTCGTGCTCGGGCTCGGCGTCTCGGGTCCCCAGGTCGTCGAAGGTTGGTACGGCCAACCGTTCGACAAGCCGCTCGCCCGGACCCGCGAGTACGTGGACGTCGTCCGCCAGGTCGTCGCCCGCACGGCCCCCGTGACGAGCGACGGGCCGCACTATCCGCTGCCCTATCCGGGCGGCACAGGGCTGGGCAAGGCCCTCAAGCCCATCGTCCACCCGTTGCGCAACGAGATCCCCATCATCCTGGGGGCAGAGGGCCCGAAGAACGTGGCGCTCGCCGCCGAGGTGGCCGACGGCTGGTTCCCGATCTTCTTCTCCCCGAACGCCATGAAGGCCTTCGAGGCCTCCCTCGCCGAGGGCTTCGCCCGGCCCGGAGCCCGTCGCAGCCCCGCCGACTTCGAGGTCATCGCCCTGGCGCCGACGGTGGTCGACGACGACGTCGAACGAGCCGCCGACGCCTACCGCCCGTTCCTCGCCCTCTACATCGGAGGCATGGGCGCCAAGTCGGCGAACTTCCACTTCGACGTCTTCGCCCGCATGGGCTACGAAGCCGAGGCCCGGATCGTCCAGGAGCTCTACCTCGACGGTCGCAAGGAGGAGGCTGCCGCCGCCGTGCCCACGTCGCTCGTCGAGGACGTCGCCCTGATCGGCCCGAAGGAGAAGATCCGCGACGATCTCGAGGCCTGGCGCGAGTCGATCGCCACCACCCTGCTCGTCTCGGGCGACGTGGCGACGTTGCGGACGATGGCGGAACTGGTGCTCTGACCCCCGGCCCAGCCGGCACCGTCCGGCCCCTCAGGGAGCCCCGTCCCGTTCCGCCGCCGCCCGCGCTGCCCGCACGGTGCCGGTGACGTCCTCCCAACCCAGCCCGACCGTCTCGGCGGCCACCGTCCCCCGCTCCCCGTCGACGACCACGTAGAAGGGGTACCCGCCGACTCGGTAGTCGGTCCACGCCCCCTCCGACGCCACCGCCACTACCGGGCCCGAGCCCCGGTCGGCGCGAGCCAGGGAGGACCGTTCGTCAGCAGTGAGCGGCAGCCGGGTGACGACCACGACGCCGACCTCGGAGGCGAGACCGCCACGGCCCGGAGCGGCGAGGCCCTCGAAGAAGGCCCGGCAGCCATCGCAACCAGGCCCCACGAAGGCGATCAGCCACCACCGCACGTCGGTCGCCGACAGGACGAGGCCGACGGGCCGACCGTCTGGCCCCGTGCCGGCAAGGTCGCAGGCTGCTCGGCCGTCTCCGGGCCGGTCGTCCGCCGACCGCAGGCCAGCCCGGAAGGCCGGGTCGTCGAGCGGGCTCGAACGAGCCGAACGGCCGTTCAGCCCGCTGCCGGAGGCGATGCCTCGACCGAAGCCGGTTCCACCTCGAGCACTTCGACGGCGTCGCCGTGGCCGCACCACCGGCACCGCACCTCCTCGGCTCGGTCCTCGAGCACCTCGACGTCCTCGACTGTCAGCTCGCCGCCCACCGAGTAGTGGTGGAACGCCCTGGTCCGGCGCATCGTCACCACGTCGAAACGCGTCAGGTTGCCGCATGCTGTGCACCGGTAGCGAACAGGCGCGACGCGGGCCGGGGAGCCGGTGCGCTCGGGGGCGGTCGTCGGAGTGTCGTCGGCGGTCACGCTGCCCACGCTACCCGCTGCCGGACCGCCTCAGGCTTCGTCCGCCTGGCGCATGGCGGCCCGACGCCGCTCGAGCTCGGCGTCGAAGACGCACTTGGTGATGCGCGTGGCGATCCCCTCCTTCACGTCGAGGAAGCGCAGCCGGCAGAAGCCGTCGGGTCGGGCCTCCAGCACCTCGGCGTCCACGACCGCTTCGCCCGAGGGCAGCCCGAGACGGACCCGTACCTCGACACCACCGACGAGCCCCTCGACTGGAGCCAGCCGGGCCCCACCGGCTGACAGGTCGATCGAGATGCTCTCGTAGGTGCCCTTGCAACCACGTGCGAGTGCTTCCGGGTCGACGACCTCGAGCACCACGGGGACCTCGGCGCGAGCCCGGACGAAATTGCGACGCTGGATCTCCTCCACCTCGCCGGCCGGACGGATCGCCACCACGTACGGCGCTCGGTCGCGGACGAGCACCTCGACCTCGGCCAGCAAGCGCAGCAGGCGACCGGGGTCGTGGAAGTCGGCGAGGACTGTACGCCCATCCAGGGCAAGCACCGCGGCGTCCTCGACCTCGATGCGCAACGCCGCCGGCGACACGCCCACCGTCCACCCGTCGACGGCGACGGGAGTGACCGGGGTCGTTGCTCCCTCGACCTCGACATCGACCGGTGCGGTACTGGTGGGCGTGAGCGTCACCCGGATGTTCACGAGGCCGTCGAAACGGCCCTGGTCGGGGCTCATGGCGACCGTCGGACAGGAGCGGAGCGCCACTCGACGAAGGCGCCGAACCGATCGGTGTGCCGAGAGGCGGCGCTCAGCCCGGGAGCGTCGTCACGACCGGCCTCGGCGCTCATGCCCATGACGACCAACCGTAGCCATCCCCGCCGGGCGTGACGTGCACCGACCTTACGCCACCAGGGCGCTGACCGGTCGGCGGTGGACAGGCCGGGCCTCGCGCAGCGCCGGGGAGAGGGCGTAGACGAAGGCCAGCAGTCGGGCGACGGCCATGTAGAGGGCCTCGGGGATCTCGTCCTCGACGTCGCACGCCCCGAAGATGGCCCGGGCCAGGGGCGGGTCCTCCACCACGGGGACGCCGTGCTCGGCGGCGGCGGCGCGGATCCGGGCGGCGACGTCGTCCGCCCCCTTCGCCACCACCTTCGGAGCCGCCGAGACGCTCCGGTCGTACCGGAGGGCGACGGCGTAGTGGGTGGGGTTGGTCACCACCACGTCCGCCCGGGCCACCTCGGCCAACATGCGCAGGCGGCTCATCGACCGCTGGCGGCGTCGGATGGCGCCCTTCATCTTCGGGTCGCCCTCCTGCTGACGGTTCTCCTCCTTCACCTCGTGCTTGGTCATCATCAGGTCCTTGGCCAGCCGACGGCGTTGGAAGGCGTAGTCGGCCAGCCCGAAGACGAGCCCGACGGCAGCCAGCGTCCGGACGAACCCGAGGAAGGTGGCACCGGCGTAGGCGATGATCGGCCCCATGGCCACCGGACCGGCCCCGACCACGGTGTGCCAGAGGCGCAGGATGTCCGAGACGGCGAAGAAGGTGATGACGGTCAGCTTGAAGAGGGACTTGACCAGCTCCCACACCCCACGCGCCGAGAAGAGCCGCTTGATCCCGTTCAACGGGTTGAGCTTGGAGAACTGGGGCTGGATCCCCTTGCCCGAGAAGACGAAGCCGACCTGGGCCAGGGATGCCGCCACCCCGAGCAGGGCCATCACGGCGGCGATGGGCAGGACGATCGCCATGGCGTCGCCGAGGCCGGCCCCGAGCAGGGCCAGGGCACCGGGCACCGAGGGCTTCGCCATCACCGTGGAGGCCTGTTGCTCGACCCCGAGGAGCCGACGCTCGGCCGCTCCGAAGACGGCGGGCATGGCGCTCGTGGCGATGAGCAGCGACAGCCACCCCCCGACCTCGGGGGACCGGGCAACCTGGCCCTTCTTGCGCGAATCCTTCTTGCGCTTGGCGGTGGGCTTCTCGGTCTTGTCGTGTCGGTCGGACGCGGCCACCGCCGGTCACCCCGCTCCCATGAGGAGCGCACCGTCGTGGACGGCGTTGCCCACCAACGTGTTGACGAACCCCGGTAGGACCGTGACGCTGGCGCCGAGGAGCAGGAACGTGAGCACGATCTGGAAGGGGAACCCCAGCCAGTAGACGTTCATCTGCGGCACGGCTTTCGACAGCATGCCGAGGACGACCTGGGCGCCGAAGAGGACGACGAGGACGGGAGCGGCGATCTCGAGCGCCGCGGTGAAGAACGTGGCCAGGTCGGACGAGACCACGTGCGCGATGTTGCCGGCGGAGGAGAGCGACAGGCCGACGGCATCGAACGACCGCAGGAACCCCTCGACGATGAGCAGTTCGCCGTTGCCGGCAAACAGGAGCACCACGGCGACCTGCTCGTAGAACTGACCGAGGAGCGGAGTCTGGTCGGCCGAGAGGGGGTCCAACGACGGGGGAAGGACGAGCCCCCCGAAGAGGTCGAGCAGCGCCCCGGCGGCGGTGACGGCGCCCACCAGCAACTGCACGATGAACCCGAGGGCCGCACCGGTGAGCACCTGGACGGCCATGTCTCCGATCAGCGACGGTGTGGTGAGGGAGACCTGGCTGCCGGCCACGTGTGGGGCGACGGCGACGGCCAGGCTGAGGGCGATCCCGATGGTGGCCACGGGCGGGAAGACCGATCGGTTCCCCAGGGGGGGGACAATCAGCAGCCAGGCGAGCGCCCGCACCAGGGCGAGCAGGAACCCGACCAGCCACGGGGCGTTGAGGTCGATCACCATGGCGGGGCTACCCGACCCACCGAGGGGCGACGGTTGACACCGCTAGCCGCCAAGTAGTTGGGGGATCTGGGTGAACAACGAGTCGGTGTAGCCGACCAGTTGGCCGAGCATCCAGTGGCCGGCGATGAGCAGGACGATGGCGACGGCCGCCAGCTTGGGCACGAAGGTGAGCGTGAACTCCTGCAGCTGGGTGACCGACTGGAAGAGCGAGACCACGAGGCCGACCACGAGGCTGGCCACCAGGATCGGTGCCGCCAGCTTCAAGGTGACGAGCATGGCCTCGACGGCCAGGTGGATGGCGTCGCCCTGGGTCATCGGAAGCTCGTGAGAAGGGTGTGGGTGACGAGCGTCCAGCCGTCGATCATCACGAAGAGGAGGACCTTGAAGGGAAGGGAGACGAGCGTGGGCGGCAGCATCATGATGCCCATCGACATGAGCACGGCCGACACCACCAGGTCGATGATGAGGAACGGCACGAAGATGACGAAGCCGATGATGAAGGCGCTCTTCAGTTGGGAGAGCACGAACGCCGGCACCAGGGCCACCAGCGAGACGTCCTCCGGCGTGGCCGGGTGCTCGTGGGCGGCCTGGGTCATCAAGGTGAGCTCCTGGGTGTCGGTCTGCTTGAGCATCCAGTGCTCGAGTGGCACTTCGGCCTTGTGGTAGGCCTCGGTGACGTTGATCCTGCCGTGCAGGTAGGGCTGGAGCGCCTGCTGGTTCATCTGCGACAGCGTCGGCTGCATGATGAAGAGGCTGAGGAACAGGGCAAGTCCGGCGATGACCTGGTTTGGCGGGATGGTCTGGAGCCCGAGGGCGTTGCGGGTCAGCCCGAGCACCACGACGATCCGGGTGAAGCCCGTCAACATGATCAACAGGGCCGGCGCCACCGCCAGGACGGCGACGGCCAGGATGATGAGGATGCTCTCGGACGGCTTGGTCAGGCTCTTGCCGAAGTTGAGCTGGACCGAAGACCCGGCAGCAAAGAGCGGGGTCATCGTCGGACCGTCAGGTCGCGCAGCTGGTCGAGGCGCATGGACAGCTCTCCCTTGCCCCACTCGCCCCGGGGCGACCAGTCGAGGAAGGTGGTTCGCTCACTGCCGGGGGCCGTGTCGCCCGAAGCAGCGTCGTCGCCGTAGACACGTTCGGGGTCGAGCTCGCACAAGGTCGTGATGCTCTGGGCGGTGACGCCCAGGAGAAAGAGCCGTCCGGCCACCTCGACGGTGAGGAGCGCCTGGCCCTTGCCGAGCGGTTGGCGGGCGACGACGTCGACGACCTTCTGGCGGGGCCGGGGTCGCAGACCGGGCCGCGAGGCGGGCCGGGTGGGCGTCCGGCCGGAGGGCCGGAGACCGCCGCCGAGGCCCCGACGGCGCACCACCACGGCGATCGCCCACAGGATGCCCAGGACGACGAGCAGCGACACGACCAGTCGGCCGAGGAGGGCGAGCAGTGAGACATGCGAGCTGGACGCCGTCGTCGTGGCGAGGAGCGGGAGGAGCGCGGCGGACATGATGGCCTCAGCGCCGCGAGGTGGGCTCGTCGGACGACACGATGTCGAGGATCCGGACGCCGAACTCGTCGTCGACGACGACGACCTCGCCGCGGGCGAGCAGGGTGTCGTTGATGAGGACGTCGACCGGGCTGCCGGCCGGGCGATCGAGCTCGATGACGCTGCCCACCTGAAGGGCGAGCAGTTCTCGCAGGAGCATCTTGGTCCGGCCGAGCTCGACGGTCACCGTCATCTCCACCCCGTGGAGGAGGTCGAGGGAGCGAGCCGCCGTCGACCCGTCGGCCCGCGATGGGAACGAGCCGGCGCCGATGCCGGTGCCGTCGTGGGCTCCGCCGGCAGCAGGTGGCGCCACGGCGGGCTCGACCGAGGCAGGGGGCGGCTCTGTCGCCGCAACACCGCCCGGAGCGGACTGGTCGGGTAGGGACGTTGAGGTGTCGGACATCAGACGTGCTCCTCGGGATCGATGACGACACAGGCGAGGCGTTTGCCGCTGGTCGTCGGCAGGACGTCGAGATGGTGCTGCTCGCCTGCCACCAGGGCGAGTGGGGCACCGTGGTCGTAGGGGAGGTCGATCACGTCGCCCGGGGCCAGGTGCAGGACGTCGGCCGGGGTGAGCGTGGTGGAGGGGAACCGCACTCGCACGTCGACCGGCGTGTCGAGCAACCGCCGCGCGACCGCCTCGCTGGCCCGGGAAGCAGGCAGGTCGTCCTCGGCGGCCTGGGCGGAGAGGGCGTCGGCGAGCGGGTGGAGGATGCTGAAGGGGAAGCAGAGGTCGAAGCGGTAGGAGGCGTCCTCGCCCAGCTCGAGGGTGACCGGGACGAGCAGGTACATGTCGGTGGGCCGGACCGGCGGGAGGAACTGGACGCTCGACACCTGCACGGCCGAGCCGACCTGCAGGGCGGCGAGCGGGGCGAAGATGGCGGGGAGCTCGTTGAAGAGATCGTCGGCGACGGTTGCAACCAGCCGTTGCTCGACCTCGGTGAGCGCTCGTCCCCCGGTGGTGGCCTTACCCGGCCCGCCCATCCGCAGGTCGACGGCCACCAGGGCGAGCTCGACGGGGAGGTGGAGGACGAGGCGGCCGGTGAGCGGCGGCAGCACGACGGCGAAGAGACAGGTCGGCTCGGGCAGCGTGGCCGAGTACTCGGCCCAGCTGCACTGCTCGAGGTCGCCCAGCGCCAGGTTGACCGGCGCCCGCAGCCTGGTGGTGAGGACCCCGCCGCCCCGATGGGCCAGCACTTCGAGGAGCACCCGGAGGCCACGGACCTGCGAGCGGTCCAGTGTTTCGGGCATCCGGAAGTCGTAGGGACGGACCGTGCGGCGGTGGTCCTCCCCGTGCGCCGGACGGTGGTTCGCCCCGGTGGCGTCGTCGCCACCGCCTGGGACGGCACTGCCGGACGCGGTACTGCCGGAAGCGGCGCTGCCAGAAGCGGCGCTGCCAGTCGGCGTGCCGTCGTCGGCAAGCGCTCCATGCGCCTCCACCCCGTCCGGCGCGACGCCGCCGTCGGCCACGCTCCGGGCGGGTGCGGCCCCGGTGGGTTCGTCCCGGGCGGGCGCGGCTGCACCCGGGCCAGCGACGCCGTCGGGCTGGGTGGCGGGAGGGGCGTCGACCATCGTCAGGCCATCTGGACCAGGGTCTGGGTGACGGTCGAGTCAGTGTTCACGACCTTGGTGTTGGCCTGGTAGGCCTCCTGGGCGACCACCAGGTTGGTGAGCTGGGTGGCCAGGTTGACGTTGGAGGACTCGAGCGAGCCTCCGATCAGCGAGCCGCGGCCGCCGGTGCCCGGTGCCCCGATCGACGGTTGGCCCGAGTTCGGCGTGGTGATGTAGTCGAGGTTGCCGATCGTCTCGAGGCCGCTCGGGTTGGCGAAGTTGGCCAGGGCCAACTGGCCGATGTTCTCGGTGAGCCCGTTGGAGAACGACCCGACGATCATGCCGCTGGCGTTGATCGAGTACGAGGTGAGGGTGCCGGCCGCCGAGCCGTTCTGGCCGGCCACCGTCGCCGTCGACTGGCCGGCGAACTGAGTGAAGGCCGCCGCCGTCCCCGGGCTCGGGAAGTCGAGGTTCCAGGTGTCACCGGCCGGGAAGGTGTAGCCCGAGGGCATGGTGTTGACCGGGAGGGAGAACGAGCCGTCCGGGTTGGTGGTAGCCCCGGTGATCGAGGCCACCTGGCCGGTGGCCGGGTCGAAGGCCACGGTGGGTGGCGTGCTCCACAGGTTCGACGTCCCTCCGCCGGCGAGCGTGACGGTCCCTTGCACGGTCCAGCTGTTGGCCGTGCCCGACACCGGCGTGAACGTCAGCACCACCGGGATGGCGTTGCCCAGGGAGTCATACGCTTGGGTCGTCATCGAGATCGGCGTCGCCGTGCCCGAGCCGCTCCAGGCGGGGAGGTTTCCGCCCATGGTGATGGCGCTGGTGGCGGAGGCCGGGATCACCTGGCCGGTCGGGACGGTCACCGGGCCGACCGGGGCGTTGGCGTTCACCTGGCCGTTGACGGCCTGCCACCCCTGGACGAGCCCGCCCGTCGGCGTGGCGAGGTTGCCGTTGGCGTCGACGGTCAGGTGCCCGGCCCGGGTGAACACCTGCTGGCCACCTTGGACAGCGACGAGGAAGCCGCTTCCTGAGATGGCAACGTCGTTGGGCTGGTTGGTCTGCTGGAGCGAGCCCTCGGAGAGGTCGTTCGAGACGGCGGCGACGCGCACGCCCGAGCCGACCGCCACCGGGTTGATGCCGGCACCGGTGTTGGCGGCCGGGGGGGCGCTCGCCCCAGCCACCTGCTCGGAGAGCAGGTCGACGAAGTCGACGCTTTGCTGCTTGAAGCCATCTGTGTTGACGTTGGCGATGTTGTTGCCGATCGTGTCGAGGTACGTCTGGTTGGCGTCGATACCGGACACGGCGGCGAGCAGGGCTCGGTCCATGGGTTCCTCCTCGGTGGGGTTCGAACGTTTTGGCGGTCTGGAGTGCGTCTCGGGTTGCAGGTGCTCAGGCGGTCGTCGACGATCCGGTCCCGGACCCGCTGGTGGTCGACGTGGTGGTCGTCCCCGACGACGGCGGCGGCGTCCCCACCGACTGGACAGCGCTCAGAGGGACGGCGGTGCCGTTGACGTCGAGCACCGGACCGTTCGTCGGGTCGAGCGAGACCCCGGTTACCTTGCCGGAGACCGCCGTGCCGTCAGCCAGCGTGGCGTTGACCTGCTGGCCGATCATGCTGGTCGACGTCGCGGTCTGCTGGCTGGCCAGCTCTTGGCTGATGGTGGTCTGGAGGTTCGAGATGGTCTCGACCTCGGTCAGCTGCGCGGTCTGCGAGAGGAACTGCGTCCCTGACGTCGGGTTCAGCGGGTCCTGGTACTTGAGCTGGGCCACCAACAGGTTCAGAAACGTGTTCGGGTTGGTCAGGCTCTGGAGCGGGTTGGTGGTCGACGACGACGAGGCGGCCGTCGTGGCCTGGGACGCTGACACGGGGTTCACGGTCATGCTCGGTTGCTCCTTGCGGGGACGGCTCGCTGCGTGGCGGGACGGGAGAGGGTCATGGGTCAGAGGCGGAGGTCGATGGTCCAAAGGCCGGATGGCGAAGCGGCCCGGGTGGTCCGGGCGGCCCTGGCGTCGGTACCGTCAGGACCGGCCGCGGCCACCCCGGCCACGGCCGCCGAGGTGGCCGCGCGTGTCGAGCGACGTCCACCTCGCCGCCCGGCGCCGTGGGCATCAGCGTGCGCCGAGCCAAACGACGCCAGCTCGACCACCACCTGATGCCCGGACGCCGCCAGCTGGTCGTGGAGATCGGGCAGGGCGCCGCTCAGGGCGGCATGTCCGGCTTCGGTGCCGGCCCACAGGGTGACGACCACCTGCTGGGCATCGACCGACACGGTCGCCTGCACCGTGCCCAGCCCCTCGGGTTGGAGGCCGAGGCTGACCGAGTGGACACCGAGGTCACTCCGGAGTGGAGCCAGGACGGTGACCATCTGTTCGGGGACAGCCGGGGCTCCGGCTCCAGACCCGTCTGGCAAGGCCGCTCCCGCACCCGGTGCCACTCCGGATGGCGCCGTAGCGGCGCTCGGTGCCGACAGGCTTCCCGCCAACGAAGCACCGCCGACAGGCCCGGACGTCGTCGGTGCCGGGGCAGGTCCCGCACCGGACGTGCCGCCCGACGCCTGACCGGCCCGGCCCTCGTTCGCCCCGGCGGCCAGCCCCGCCCGGGGGCTCCCGCTGCCGGCACGAGCGACCTGCACGTCTGCCGCCGTAGAAGGCGGCGTCGGGCCCGTGCTGGTGGGAGCCGGCGTTGCCGGAATGTCGACCGCACCGCTGGCTGGTGCCACCGGTGCAGCCGGAGCAGCCGGCCCGGATGGTCCAGCCAGTGCGGCCGGTGCCGCTGGTCCTCGTGGAGCGGCGTCCGGCGTGGCCGCACCGACGTCGGCACCAGCCACTCCCGTGCCGGCTGCGCTGGTCGACGTCCCGGCCGACGACGTCGTCTGGCCGGTCGCCGTCGACCCCTCGCCAGCAGCGGCTGCCTGCCCGGGTGCCTCCGGGGCCGGACCGCCAGCGACGGAGCGGGTCGAGCCGGTGGAACTTGCGGGACTTATGGAACCTGTCGACGTGCCGGTCGCAGCGTGGAGCGCTCCCGCCCCTCGTCCCTTCGCCGCCGACGCGGCACCCGGTCCGCCTTGGCCACCCGCACGAACGAAGGACGAGGTGGCGGGGGCCACCTCTGGGCGTACCC
>JBMFXC010000003.1:53029-67627 GCA_049964655.1 Acidimicrobiales bacterium | reverse complement strand
GGTGGCCTGTCCCTCAGGTGGCCTGTCCCTCAGGTGGCCTGTCCCTCAGGTGGCCTGTCCCTCAGGTGGCCCGTCCCTCAGGTGGCCCGTCCCTCAGGTGGCCCGTCCGCCCGGGCGCGCTGACGGCGAGCTTCGAAGCACAGCACCGCTGCAGCAGCCGCCACGTTCAGGGACTCGGCACCCGGCGCCATCGGGATGGTGGCGCGCTCGTGCGCGCTGGCCACGTGGTCCTCGTCGAGGCCGGCCGCCTCGTTGCCCAGCACGAGGGCCATCCGACCACTCCAGTCGAGCTGGTCGTAGGGCACCCCTCCCGAGACGGTCGTCGCCACCAGGCGGTACCCCCACCTGGCGAGGGCGTCGAGCGCGTCGAGCCCGCTGGGCGCCAGAGCCACCGGCAGGTGGAAGATCGACCCGGCCGAGGAGCGGACCACTTTCGGGTTGGTCACGTCCACCGTGCCCGGGGTGCACACGGCGGCGGACGCCCCCGACGCGTGGGCAGTCCGCACGATCGTCCCGAGGTTCCCAGGGTCGCGGACGGCGACACAGACCACCACGAGCGCCGGACGGTCGTCTACGGCCCAGCTGGGCCGGTCCGCCTCGGCGAGGACCTCGGGCCGGAACCCGACCACCGCGAGGATGGGCTGGGGAGACACGGTGTCGGCGACCCGCTCGAGGACGCCAGGGGCCAGGTCGAACACCCGGGCACCCCGCTCGAAGGCCACCGCCACGACCGAGGCGATCGACGCCGACGCCCGGGCACCCGGCCCCAGGTACACCGACTCGACCGGAGCACCGGCGTCGAGCGCGGTGGCCAGGACGTCTGCGCCCTCGACGACCAGGCTTCCCTCCTGCTCACGGAGACGCCCTTTGAGGAGCAGGCGCCGGAGCCGGCGGACCCGCAGGTGCGAGAAGGCGAGCCCACCGCCCGCCACATGCGGCAGCTCCGTCAGGAAGCGACCTCGTCGGGTGTGTCGCCAGCTACCTCGTCATGCGCCTGACGAGCCACGATCACCAACGACCCGAAGGCCGTCGGGTCGTTGACCGCCAGGTCGGCGAGGACCTTGCGGTCGACGGAGACGCCAGCCCGGTGCAGACCGGCGATGAAGCGGCTGTAGCTGAGGCCGTGCTGACGGGACGCCGCATTGATCCGCTGGATCCACAGTTGCCGGAAGTCTCCCTTGCGGGCCCGGCGGTCGCGGTACGCGTACTGCAGCGAGTGCATGACCTGCTCGTTGGCAGCACGGAACGACCGGCTCTTGTTGCCGTAGTAGCCCTGTGCCTGCTCGAGGATGGCGCGATGGTGCTTCCGGGCGTGGACGCCGCGCTTGACTCGGGCCATGGGTGCTCCTTCGTGGGTTCGTCGGTGAACGGTGTAGGGGTGCCGCCGACTCAAGCCCGGCGGCATCTGCGGCCGAGGACCACACCGACGCGTCTGGCCGCGTCGGTGTGCCGTAGGCAGCGCTAGCGGCCGAGCATCCTCCGCACCTGGCGGACGTCACCCGGTGCGAAGTCCGACTCGCGACCGAGCCGGCGCGTGCGCACGCTCGACTTCTTCTCCAGCAGGTGCGACCGGAACGCCTTGCGCCGGCGCAGCCGTCCGGACCCGGTGATCTTGATCCGCTTGGCTGCGCCCCGGTCGGTCTTCATCTTCGGCATCGTCGCTATCCCTCTGCTCCCGTGGTCGGCTCACCGCCGGCGGCGTGCCCGGCACCCTGGCCGCCCGCCGCTCCGGCATCGTCCCCCGCCTGGCTGTCGTGGGCGCTCTTCGACGCCGCCGACTGCTTTGCTCGCTTGTCCGGCGCCAGCACCATCACCATGTTCCGACCGTCGAGCCGGGGCTCCGACTCGGACTTCCCCAGGCCGTCCACCTCCTCGGCGATCCGGTCGAGGATCTTCTTGCCGAGCTCGGGGTGGAAGACCTCACGCCCGCGGAACATGATCGTGACCTTGACCTTGTGCCCCTCTTCGAGGAACTTGGCGACCTGGCGGGTCTTGGTGTCGAAGTCACCGGGGCCGATCTTGGGCCGGTACTTCATCTCCTTGATCCCGACGTGGACGGTCTTGCGCTTGGACTCCTTGGCCCGCTGCGCCGCGTCGAACTTGAACTTGCCGTAGTCCATGATGCGGCACACCGGGGGCGTCGCCAGCGGCGCCACTTCGACCAGATCGAGGTCGAGCTGGCGCGCCAGCGCAAGTGCCTCGGGGAGCGGCTTGATCCCCAGTTGCTCGCCCTCGTGGACGACGCGCACCTCGCGTGCGCGGATCCGGTCGTTGATACGCGGTTCGTTGGTGGTGGCAGTTGCTGCTATCCGACTCGCTCCCTCTCCGTGCCACGGGGAACCCGTGGACGACCGGCGGGGAGCGGAGCTGCCGTGGACCGGGCGCCGCGCCTGCGTCGCCCATCCGAGGACCCGGCGTACGCAGGACCGTCGGACGGCCCCGTAGCCGGGTGGAGGGCGTCCGTCGGACGTCCCCGCTTCCCGTTGTACTCAGTGCTTTAGGCTACCAGTCGTGAGCACACTGTGGACGCCCGACGGAGAACGACCCGTCCGCCGGCACCGTGACGAGCCGGACCGAGCTCGTGCCGCCCCCGGCGGACCGGCAACCCCTGCCGGCGACGAACGTACCGTCGACCCCGCTGCGCTGGCCGAACAGGTCGAGGCCATGCGAGCCGAGCTCGCCCGTACGCCGGTGGACGTAGTCGTGGCGAACCACTGCTACGGGCTCTTCGAGCTGGCCACCGTCTACCTGTCGCAGACCCCGCCCCTGCTCCCCCAGGCGCGGCTCGCCATCGACGCCATGGGCTACCTGGTCGACGGGCTCGGCGACCGACTGGGCGAGAGCGCACGTGACCTCAGGGACGGACTGAGCCAGCTCCGCCTCGCCTTCGTCCAGATCGACGCCGCCGTCCGCGCCGGCGGGGAGATGGCCCAGCAGGCACCGTCCAACGGGACGCCCGCCGGCGCTGGTGGCGCTGGCGACGACGCCACCCCGGGGCACCCCACCGGGTGAGCAGCCCGGCGTCCTCGGGCCAGCGACGCCCGCCGGGCACCGCTGACGAAGCCGGCGCCTTCGACCGGTCGCGCCTGCGCAGTTTCATCGGGCTCTCCATCGGGCTGGTGGGTCCGCGTGCCAATCTCGCCGTGTCGGGCGTGCTCATCACCCTCTACGTCGAGCACCGGGCCTCCTCGGCCTTGGCCGTCACCTTCGCCCTCACCGCCCACCGGCTGCTGACCTGGATGACCTACCCGGTCTCGGGACGGTTGAGCGACCGCACCGTGAGCCGGGTGGGCCGCCGAACGCCCTACATGGGGGCAAGCCTCATCGCCCTCGGGGTCTCGACGTGGATGTTCACCGTGGTCTCGGGGTACTGGCTCCTCGTCTTGTGGATCGTGGTCGCTCGACAGGCCGCCGCCGTGTTCACCTTGACCAACGTCGCCGTCGTCCCCGAGGTGTTCGGCCGCAGCCGCTGGTTGAAAGCCCTGCTCCTGACCACCGCGCTCGGCACCCTGGCCAGCCTGGCCATCAAGGCGACGGTGTTGACCTCGTGGAAGCAATCCGACCCTGCCACCTGGGACCTGCCGTTCCGCCTGGCGGCGGTCGTCCTCGTCGTCGTCGGGCTCGCCGTGCTCGCCCTGGTCCGCGAGGCCCCCGCCGCCCGGGCGGGCGCGGCAGCCGACCGTAGCGCCCGCGCCGGCAAGGCCAAAGACGAGCTCCGACGGATCCTCGCCGGTCCCAACGCCAAGGTCCTCGTGGCTGGATCGCTCCTGTTCTGGTCGGGCGTGGGGTCGACGGCCTACGTGGCCATCCTGTTCTTCCAACGGGTGCTCCACGCCGGCGCCGGGGCCCAGACGGTGGCCGGCCTGGCCACGGGCGTCCCCGCCTTCCTCATCGGGCTGGGCCTCGGCATCCCGCTCAGCCGCCTCCTCACCCGCCGCCAGCTGGCCATCGGCGCACCGCTCGTCGGGGCCCTCCTCACCGGCGTCCAGTACTTCGACACCCACCTCTGGCAGGCGGTGGTGCTGAGCTACCTCGGCGCCCCGTTCCTCGGGGCCTACGTCATCGCCCTCGCTCCGCTCCTGCTCCACCTGCTCCCCCGCTCAGGCGGCCTCGGCGAACGGCTCGGGACCGTGCTCGCACCTTTCAACCTCTGCAGCGTCCTGTTGGCCTACGGCGCCGCCGCACTGGTCGATGCCACCGGCAACTTGCGGTTGATCTGGCTGTTCCCGGCGGCCACCGGCATCGCCCAGGCGCTCGTCAACACCCGCCTCGTCCTCCCTCCGCTCCGCTCCCGCCACCACGACCCGGTGGCACGCCTGTGGACCTGGGCGATCGCCCAGACCGAGCGCGTCGCCGACGACGGGGTGCTGCGCGGTCTTTTGGCCGCGCCCCTCCTCGGCCAGGTGACGAACGAAGACGCCGACAGCGCCGTCGTGGTGGACCTGGCGCGGACGATCCTCGGCAACCCCTACGAAGACGACGAAGCCGACGACGGAGCCGACGACGGAGCCGACGACGAAGCGCCCCACCACTCCTCTGGCGACGCGGTACCGGCTGGAGCGGAGGCCGACAGCGACCTGGCGTCGAGCGGGAGGGACGGGACCGGGGCCGGCGAGGGTCGCGGTCCCGGTCCAGAGGTCGCCTCCGAGGACGGTCCGGCTGCGGGGACCACCGGCGACGAGGTCGACGAGGAGCTCGCTACCGGTCCCACCCCGGGGAGCGGTCGCACCCCGCGGGCCTCCAGCCGGCCGCCGAGCCCGGACACCACGTCGAAGGCGACCACGGTGCCCACGTCGATCGTCCGCGTCCCGTCCGTGATCGCCGTGCAGTGGAAGCCGTAACGGCGACCGCTCCCGACCTCGAGCTCGCCCAGCCCGCGTTCCCTGTCGAAACTGACCACCCGCCCGAGCACCGGCGCCCGGCGGCCGGGCGGGACCTCGACCCAGCCCCGGATGGTGGTGGCAGTCCCGGTCCTCCCTGCCGCCTGGGCCGGTAGCCCCCCTGGTGCGCTCACGCCCCCGACTCCTCGCCTCTCGTCGCCCGCGGTGGTCAGTGCACGATCTTGGCCAGGGCGAGCTCGAGGATGTCCGTCGCTCCTCGATCGCGCAACGCCGGGATGAGGACGTTGATCTCCGCCTTGGGGACGACCGTCTCGACGGCGAACCCGTCGCCACCGAAGAGCTGCGAGACGGTCGGGGCGCGCAGGGACGGAAGCACGTCGATGACACTGTCGAGCCGCTCGGCAGCCACGTTGAGCTTGACGAGGACCTTGTCGCGCGCTTCGAGCGCTCCC
Source organism: Acidimicrobiales bacterium (assembly GCA_049964655.1). Classification (GTDB taxonomy): domain Bacteria; phylum Actinomycetota; class Acidimicrobiia; order Acidimicrobiales; family RAAP-2; genus JAJZJT01. Next base: position 62,334 of record JBMFXC010000003.1, on the reverse strand, counting down.
TGCAGCAACGTCTGGACCTGCTCCATGGCGTGGCGGCGCTGTGGGTCGGCGGCGGCCGCCGGATTGGCCACGAGCTCGGTGCGGGAGACGAGGAGCGTCTCGACGATGCGCAGCCCCGCCGCCCGCAACGCCCGTCCGGTCTCGGTGATCTCCACCACGCAGTCGGCGATGTCGGGGACTTTCGCCTCGGTGGCACCGTAGGACAGGCTGACCTCGGCGTCGATCCCGTGGGAGACGAAGTACCGACGGGTGAGCTCGGGGTACTCGGTCGACACCCGCAGGGCACCGCCCGGCCCGGTCCCCGACGCCGCCAGGTCGGCCACGGTGCGCACCGGGGAGGCGTCGGGCACGGCGAGCACCACTCGAATGGGGTTCGCCGTCTCCTTCGAGTAGGCGAGCGTGCCCAGCGACGTCACCTCGACACAACGCTCCTCGATCCAGTCACGCCCGGTGATGCCCAGGTCGAAGAGACCGTCGGCCACGTAGACGGGGATCTCCTGGGGGCGGAGGATACGGACCTCGGCGATCCGGGGGTCGTCGATGGTGGCCCGGTAGTCGACCGTCGAGGAGCGAGCGACGGCCAAGTCGGCGTCGGCGAACAGCTCGAGGGTGGCCCGCTCGAGGGACCCTTTGGGTAGGACCAGCCGCAGGCCGCTCACGCCAGCGCCCCCGCTCCCGTCACCACCGACGCCATGGCGAGGGCGACCAGCGACGCCTCGCGCCCCTTGTTGGTGCCATCAGGCAGCGAACGCTCGAGCGCCTGCTCGACGGTGTCGGTCGTCAGGACCCCGAAGACCACCGGGACACCGGTGTCGAGCTGCACGCGCTGGATCCCGGCAGCGCACTGGCCGGCGACGAAGTCGTAGTGGCCGGTGTCGCCCCGGATCACCGCGCCGAGGCACACCACGGCGTCCCAGCGCCCCGTACCGGCGAGACGCGCCGAGGCGAGCGGGGCCTCGAACGCCCCAGGCACCCAGACGAGGGCCCGGTCGGCGGCGGCGACCCCTCGCTCGTCGAGCACGTCGAGCGCCCCCGCCAGCAGTCGGGCAGTGATGCCCCCGTTGAACTCGGCACAGACGAAGGCGACCCGGGCCGTCGACGGGCCGTCGGCGTCGACGACCGCCCCCACCCGCGCCGCTGCTTCGTCCTTCGCCCCTTCGGGCAGCACGGTGAGGTCAGAGGACGTCATCGACGCCCTCCTGCGGGTCGAGCCCCTCGAGCAGGTGCCCCATGCGCTCCCGTTTGGTCCGCAGGTACTCGATGTTCTCCGGGTTGGCCCGCGTCTGGAGCGGGACCCGTTCGACGATGTCGAGCCCGAAGCCTTCGAGACCTCCGTACTTGGTCGGGTTGTTGGTCATGAGCCGCATGGTGGTCACCCCCAGGTCCACGAGGATCTGGGCCCCGATGCCGTACTCGCGCGAATCGGCAGGGAGGCCCAGTTCGAGGTTGGCGTCCACCGTGTCGAACCCTTCCTCCTGCAGCGAGTAGGCCCGCAGCTTGTGGCCGAGCCCGATCCCCCGTCCCTCGTGACCACGCAGGTAGACCACCACCCCACGACCTTCGGCGGCGATGGTCTCCATCGCCGCGTGCAGCTGCGGTCCACAATCGCACCGCAACGAGCCCAGGACGTCCCCGGTGAGACATTCGCTGTGCACCCGGACGAGGACGTCTCCCACGCCGGCGACGTCACCGAGGACGAGGGCGAGGTGCTGTTCTCCGTCGAGGACCGACTCGTAGGCGACCGCGGTGAACTCCCCCAGCTCCGTCGGCAGCCGGGCGCTGGCGAGCCGACGGACCAGCTTCTCGTTCCGATGCCGGTAGCGGATCAGGTCGGCGATGGAGATGAGCAGGAGCCCGTGCTCCTCGGCGAACGCCTCGAGCTCGGGAAGCCGGGCCATGGAGCGCTTGTCCGCGCTGACCACCTCGCAGAGCACGCCGACCGGAGCCCGGCCGGCCGCTCGGGCGAGGTCGACGGCGGCCTCGGTGTGCCCCGCCCGCTTCAGCACTCCGCCGGCGCGGTAGCGCAGCGGGAAGATGTGCCCCGGCCGGTTGAGGTCGACCGGACGGGTGGCCGGGTCGGCCAACGCGCGGATGGTGGTGGCCCGGTCGTCGGCGGAGATCCCCGTGGTCGTCCCGAATCGGGCGTCGACGCTCACCGTGAAGGCCGTCCGCTGCGCCTCCGTGTTGGCGGTCACCATGAGAGGCAGGTCCAGCTCGTCGACCCGTTCCGGAGTCAGTGGGACGCAGATGACCCCCGACGTGTGGGCAAGGAAGAAGGCCACCTTCTCGGGCGTGGCGGCATCGGCCGCCATGATGAGGTCGCCCTCGTTCTCGCGGTCCTCGTCGTCGACCACCACCACGATCTCACCGCGTCCGACCGCGGCGATGGCCTCTTCCACCGGTGCGAAGGGCATGACCCTGCCTTCTCCCTCGTTCGGGCGGAGGTGACGCCGGACGTCACCCCGCCGGGGTCACGACGACCCGGATGTCAGTGCCCAGGGTAGTCACCGATCGGACGGTGCCCCGCCACGCGTCGGCCATCGACCTCGCTCCGGGACCGGCGAACAGGGCCCGACCGTCGTCCCCGCCCAACAGGGCAGGGGCGAGGTAGACGACGTAGGTGTCCACCAGCCCCTGGCGGTGGAAGTCCCCGGCCACGGTGGCACCACCTTCGACGAGGAGCTGGACCACTCCCTCGGCCCCCAGGCGGTCGAGGACCAGACCGAGGTCACCGGACAGCTCGGTAGCCGGAAGCACGGCGGCCCCCGCCGGGGCGCGCCCGAGGACGATCCGACGCGGCTGGCTGGCCTCGTCGCGGTAGTTGGGGTCGTCCGACGGCAAGCGCACGGTGAGCGACGGGTCGTCGGCCCGCACCGTCCCCGCCCCCACCAGGACAGCGTCGCTGGTGGCTCGGAGCCGGTGGACGTCCGCCCGGGCCTCGGGTCCGGTGATCCACCTGCTGGAGCCGTCGGGCGCGGCGATGCGTCCGTCGAGGGTCGCCGCCAGCTTGAGGACAACCCAGGGACGACCGGTCCGACGGTGAGTGACGTACGGCGCCAGTTGCTCGGCGACCTGGTCCCGGCTGACACCGACGACGACTTCCACCCCGGCGGCTCTAAGGGCTTTTATCCCCCGTCCCTGGACCAGGGGGTCGGGGTCGACCATGCCGACCACGACCCGGCGGACGCCCGCGGCCACGATGGCCTCGGTGCACGGAGGGGTCCGCCCGTGGTGGGCGCACGGCTCGAGGGTCACCACCAGCGTCCCCCCACGGGCCCGGGGGCCGGCTCGGGCCAGTGCCTCGACCTCCGCGTGCGGACCGCCCGGGGGGGCCGTCGCCCCGACGAAGCGCTCCGCGCCGCCGACGCCGTCACGACCGTTCGCCGGGCTCGGCCCGGCGACGAGGACGGCACCCACCCACGGGTTGGGCGCCGTCCGACCGCGGACCCCTTCGGCGACGGCCATCGCCTCGGCCATGAGCACGCCGTCGTCGGGCACAGCTGCCCGAGCTGCAGGGGGGCCTGGGTCAGTCACGTCACGTCAGGGGACGTCATGTCACCAGACGGTGTGCCGGACGGCCGCCCGCGCCGCGTCGGCAAGCCGGCGGGCTGCCTCACCAGGGTCGGGCCCACCGTAGACGGCAGAACCGGCGACCAGCACGGTGGCACCGGCTTCGGCAGCCAGCGCGGCCGTGCGCTCGTCGACCCCGCCGTCGACCTCGACCGCCACGTCGAGGCCAGCCCGCTCGACCGCCTGGCGGACGCGTCGGACCTTCGGCAGCACCTCAGGCCGGAACGACTGACCGCCGAACCCCGGAAAGACGGTCATGCACAGCACCAGGTCGACCTGGGACAGGTGGGGCTCGATGGCCTCGAAGGGCGTGTCGGGGTTTGCTGCCAGTCCGACCCGGAGCCCGAGGCGCCGCATCTCGGCGATCAACGCCGCCGTGCCACCGACCTCGACGTGGACGGTGCACCCGTCCGCCCCGGCGTCGCGAAAGGCGGCCAGGTACCGCCCGGGGTCGCTGAGCATCAGGTGCGTGTCGAAGAACAGCGTCGAGTGGCGACGGAGAGAGGCCACCACCGGAGGGCCGACGGTCAGGTTGGGCACGAAGTGCCCGTCCATCACGTCGACGTGGAGCCACTCGCACGTCGGGGCCACGGCGGCGGCGGCGGCGGCCAGGTCGCCGAAGTCGGCCGAGAGGATCGACGGAGCCACGTGCGGCGGCACGAGGGATGGAGCGGCGGGCATCCCCGTCGATGCTACCGGCCGGGGCCGACCGGATCCTCGCCCCCGAGCCGCTCCCCGGGTGCCGGACGCGCCCCGCGGACCCACGCCGTGGCATCGAGCTCGGTCCGCCCCTGCGGCTGCACCCGGTCGAGGCGGAGCCACCCTCCCCCGCCGGTTCGGACGTGCGTGCCCCACAGCTCGCCGGGTACCCCTTCCCGAGGCGCTCCCTCGGGGGCCGTTCCGGGGACGGCCCGGCGGACGAGCAGGCGGGCGCCGCGGAACGTCGTCCACGCCTGGCCGATACGAACCGTCCGGTTCACCACGTCGTCGGGCAGCTCGAAGCGGAGCCGGCGCTCTGCCGGCTCGACCTTCGCCGCGTACGTCGCCTCACCGAGCTGAGGCCTTCCGGGAGGCAGCCCGGCCCGTCCCCCGGCAAGGTGCTCGGCCAACAGCTTCGAGCCCAGGTCGGCCAGACGCCCGCGCAGCTCGTCGGCCGTCTCGTCGGCGCCGATCGCCGTCTCGGCACAGGCGTGGACCGGACCGGTGTCGAGCTCGGGCTCGACGGTCATGAGGCACACCCCGGTCCGCTCGTCGCCGGCGAGGATCGCCCGTTCGACCGGAGCCGCGCCCCGCCATCGCGGCAGGAGCGAGAAGTGCAGATTCACCATGGGGAGACGCCCGAGCACGGCCGCCGGGATGATCCGCCCGTAGGCCACCACCACGCCGAGCTCGGCGCCGGCATCGAGGACCTCGGTGACGTCTTCGACCACCTCGAGGCCAGCACGGAGCGCCGCCGCCTTGACCGGGCTCGGCACAGGGGGCCCACCCCGAGCCCTGCGCCGGTCGGGACGGGTGACGACACCCACCACTTCGTGCCCACAGGCGACGAGGGTCTCGAGCGGTCCGACGGCGACCTCGGGCGTTCCCAAGAAGACGAGCCGGGCCACCGCCGGTGGGCTCAGATGGCCCGGGCGCTGCCGGCGCTGGCCAGCTGACCCTCGAGCGCCGAGGTGTCGAGGCCCATGGCCCGGTCACGCAGGACCTTCAAGGCGATCTTGCGCTCGGCCTCCTCGAGCCGTTCGAGCATGAGCACGCCGTCGAGGTGGTCGATCTCGTGCTGGAACACCCGCCCGAGGAACTCGTCCGCCTCCACCTCGACGGCTTCCCCGTCGAGGTCCTGGCCGGTCACCACGACGCGAGCCGGGCGCACGATGGCCAACCGGAGCCCGGGGATCGACAGGCAGCCTTCGTCGTAGCGCCACTCACCCGAAGCGTCGACGATCCGGGGGTTTGCGACCACGGCCGGGCCGTCGCCGACGTCGTAGACGAACAGGCGCCGCTGTACGCCGATTTGCGGCGCCGCCAACCCCACGCCCTCGGCCTCGTACATCGTCTCCACCATGTCGTCGACCAGACGCGCCAAGGCGCCGTCGAACTCCTCGACGTCGGCCGCCGGCTGACGGAGGACCGGGTCGCCGTAGGTGCGCACCGTGTAGTGAGCCATGCCACCACTCTACGGGCACCCGCCGACGAACTGTCACCCGGCGCTGCCGGCAGGCCCAGCCGCCCTCCCGCCCTCCCGCCCGGGCACCCTGGGGCACAATGGGGGTGCTATGTCTTCGGTGCTCCCACCCGACCAGGCCCCTCGGGGCCACGGCGCGGGCGGACCGGGGCATCCGATCACCGTGCTCGTGGTCGAGGACCACATGATGGTGGCGCAAGGGCTCCTCGCCCTGCTCGACGGGGAGGACGGCATCGCGACCGTCGGGCACGCCACGACGATCGCCGCCGCCCACGACGCCGTGTCCGAGCTCCAGCCCGACGTGGTGCTGATGGACTTCCGCCTCCCCGACGGAGACGGCGTCACCGCTGCGAGGCGCATTCGTGACCAGTACGAGGACATCCAGGTGGTCCTGGTGACCGGGGCGGGGGACGATTCGGTGCTGGCCGCCGCCGTCGACGCCGGCTGCGCGGGGTTCGTGACGAAGGACGGACGGGTCGACGAGGTCGTGCGGGCCATCCGAGCCGCAGCCGCCGGCGAGATGGCAATCCCCACCGACCGGCTCGGCACGCTCCTCTCCACGCTCTCCCGGCGCCGGCAGATGCCCGCCGGTCTGAGCGCCCGTGAGCTGGAGGTGCTCCAGCTGTTGGCGACGGGTGCCTCCACTACCGAGATCGTCGAGCAACTGGTGCTCAGTCCCCACACCGTCCGGAACCACGTCCGCAACATCTTGTCCAAGCTCGGCGCGCACTCCAAGCTCGAAGCGGTCGCCATCGCCGCCCGCGAGGGCATCGTCACCCTCAGCGATCCCGGCCACCGCTGACGGACCGCACGGGCCGGCCGGCCGGGGCCACCTCAGCCGGTGGACGGACCCGAGGAGCGTCCGTTCCCCCGATCGCCGTCGCCCAACCTGCCACTCTCCCTGTCGGCCTCGCTGTCGGCCTCGCTGTCGGCCTCGCTGTCGGCCTCGCTGTCGGCCTCGCTGTCGCCGATTCCCTCGCTGTCACCACCGGGGACCCAGGCCTCGAGCGTCGTCCCCTTGCCCGGTTGCGAGCTCACCGCCAACCATCCTTCGGCCAGCTCGGCCTGTTCGCGCATGAGCGGGAGCCCGAAGCGTCGGTCGTCACCCGTCACGGCCGGGTCGAAACCGACCCCGTCGTCGCTGACCCGCAGCAGGAGCCCGCCCGAACGGTCCTCCAAGACCACGTCGACCCGCTCCGCCTGAGCGTGCCGGGCCGCGTTGGTCAACGCTTCCTTGGCGATCCGGTAGACCACCGCAGCCTGCAGGGACGACGGGGCACCACCGAGCATCGAGCGCACCGACACCTCGCAGCCGGCCGGTGCGAGCAAGCGGTCGGCGAGCTCCTCGACCGAGAGGGCCAAACCCTTCAGCTCGAGGGCCGGCGGACGCAGGTCGAAGAGCACATGGCGCAGCCGATCGGTCGCCGAGGCCACTGCCTGCTCGAGGTCGTCGAGGATGTCCGTCGCCGCGGCCTCGGAGACCACCCGGCGCAGCAGCTGCAGCTTGAGGCCGAGGCCGGTCAGGACCTGGATCGAGTCGTCGTGGATCTCGACGGCGATCCGGCTGCGCTCGTCCTCTTGAGCGCGGGCGAGACGTCGCACCAGGGCGCGCCGCTGGGCGATGCTCGAGCCCAGCAGACGGACTGCCCTCCGCAGCTCCTCGGTCGTCTCTTCGGCTGCCTCGGTGCGGGCCTGGAGGGTCGTCACCAGCCGGGCGTTCTCGAGCGAGAGCGACGCCAGCCGGGCCACTTGGTCGGCGAAGACGGCGTCGGCGTGGGTGAAGACGGCGTCGGCGTCGTCGGTGCTACCGGTGCCGAAGCGCACGACGGTCACCAGCCCGACCGGTCCGTCCGGGCCCAGCAGTGGGAGGGCGAGCACGCTCGACAGGCCGAGCTCGGCAGCGAGCGCCACCATCGGCTCGCTCGCACCACGGACGAGGTCGTCGACGCTACCGGCCCGTGCACGACCGGACCGGAGCACGCCGTCCACCCACGGCACCAGCTCCGTCAGCTCGCCGGTGCGGTCGACCACTGGGCTCGTGCGCTCGGCATCGGCGCCGTAGGAGGCCGCCACTCGGTACACGCCGTCCGCGCCCACCAGACGGGCGATCGAGGAGGCGCCGTAGTACCGGCCCAAAGAGTGGGTCAAGTGGTCGAGCACCGCCCGCACGTCCGGTCCTGCCTCCGACAGCGCCACGGAGAGCTCCGACAGAAAGGCGGTACGCTCCGCCTGGGTGGCGAGGACCGCCTCCGCCTCGACCTGCTCGGAGATGTCGTCGATGATGATGACCCCGCCCCCACCCTCCCCCAGGCGGGCCCGGGTCGAACGGACCCACAGCATCGACCCGTCCCGGTGCTGCAACCGCAGCCGGCGGCGGCTGACCTCGGCCCACGGTCCGGTGCCCGGCTGCTCCTCCTCGGCCGCCACCGCGTCCGGGTCCCCCACCACCCACTCGAGGGTGGTGTGCCCGACCATGTCGGCGGGATCCTGCCCGAGGAGCCGGGCCAGACCCGGGCTCACGGAGACGATCCGGCGGTCGTCGTCGACGATCACGCTCCCCCCCCGGACCTCGCCGCCGTGCGAACCGTGATCGGTCATCCTGCTCTCGTCTCCGTCTCCCCACGTGCGACCGCCGTCAAGCGGCTCCCGGCAGCCACGCGTCCCTCACTCCGGGTGAGCTGGGCCCCACCGCCATGCCAGGACCGTCCACCCACCAGGCGCGCAGGCGCACCTTCGCCGCCGACACCATGGTCAGCCGATCGCCCCTCCCTGCCAAGGCGCACGCTGACCATCCCTGTGACACAAACGCGTCATGTCGGACGCTCGCCGTGGTCGAGATGACACAGATGGACCATGGCGAACACCACGTGTGGGTCTACGGCCACTGCGCCACTGCGCCGATGATGGAGCCGGAGCGCTGGCGTGGCCCCGTCCGGCACGGACGGCTTGCGTCAGTGGAGGAGCCCGCACCGATGGAGGAGCCCACACCAGTGGAGGAGCTGTACCGAGACCCGGCGGGGCACGAGCCTCGACGGTACGGTGGCGAGCACCGTGGCGAGCACCGTGGCGAGCACCGTGGCACCGTCGGGGGTGGCACCCTCGCCAGGCGAGACGCCGGCACCCCAGCCCCGACCTCGGTGGAGGGGGCAGCGCCCACGGTGGCGCCGGGGCCACCTTTCCCCTCTCCCGACGCTCCCCTCGTGCTCATCGTCGCCCTCGACGAGTCCGAGATCGCCCGGGCCCGCCTGGTGCTCCGCACGGCGGCCCACGATCGGCACGAGCGGCCCCAGCCGGTCCGCGAGCTGATCGTGTCCTCGATCGCCGACGCCCTCGTCGCCTACGGCGAGGAGCTTCCGGCGGCGACGCTCCTGTCCCCCCGCCTCCTCGACCATCGCGTCGGCCGTGGCGCGCAGATGCTCGAGGCGGTGGAGGCCTCCGTTCCGGTCGTCACCCTCCCGGTCGTCTCGGTCGGCGCCGACCTGCGCTCGGTGGCCACCGTGCGTCGAGCCCTCCGGCGGTCCTCCTCGAGACGGTACGGCTTGGAGCGACCTTC
>JBMFXC010000003.1:31318-52929 GCA_049964655.1 Acidimicrobiales bacterium | reverse complement strand
TGCGTCGAGCCCTCCGGCGGTCCTCCTCGAGACGGTACGGCTTGGAGCGACCTTCCGAGCCGTCGCGCCTGGCGGGGCCGTCGCGCCTGGCGGGGCCGTCGCCGCACCTGACAGGGCCGTCGTCCGGTGACCTGGCCGTCGAGCAGCCGCGCCGGGACGAGCTCACCGCCCTGGCCGACCGACGGACGCTGTGCAGCGCGCTCGACCACCTGGCCGGCCGGGGCCGCCTATCGGCCGTCGCCGTCGTCGCGGTCGGCCTCGACCACTTCAGCCGGATCAACGAGGGCTACGGGCAGTCGACCGGGGACGCCGTACTGAGCCGGGTGGCCGAGCGCCTGACCGCCGTGGTGCCCGAGGACGGGCACCACCTCCTCGCCCGAGTCGGGGGCGACACCTTCGCCCTCGTCGCCGACGGCGTCGACGACCTGGCGGCGGCCTCCTTCGTGGCCGATCGCCTCGCCTCGGTCGTGGTGGCGGCTGTCGACGAGTTCTCGCTCGACCTCCATCCCACCGCCTCGTGTGGCATCGTCCTCGGCACGTCGGCCCACGGATCGGACCTCCTCTCCCATGCCGAGACGGCGCTCCGCGAAGCGCGGCGGTCGGGCGGCCACCGCTCGTTGGTGTTCGACCACCCGCTCAAGGGGCGCGTCCTGTCGCGGTCCCACCTCGAAGCGGCACTCCGGGTAGCCATCGAGGAGCGGCAGTTCCGGCTCCACTACCAGCCGATCGTGGAGGTCGCCACTGGTCGGGTCCGCGGCTTCGAGGCCCTGGTCCGATGGCTCCACCCGGAGGACGGCCTCCTCGGGCCCGACCGCTTCATCGGCGCCGCCGAGGAGACGGGCCTCATCCGGCCGCTTGGCGCCTGGGTGCTCACCACCGCGGTGCGCCGGCTCGACCAGCTCCACCGGGCGCATCCCGACCTCGCGCTCGAGATGGCCGTCAACGTCTCGGCCCGCCAGCTCGACGACCCGGCCCTCCTCGACACCCTGGTCGAGGCCTTGGCACATCTCACCGCCGCGCCCTCGCAGCTCTGCCTCGAGATCACCGAGAGCGCCCTGCTCGGAGACGCCGAACAGGCTGCCGAGACCTTACGGGCAGCGCGGGCGCTCGGCGTCCGCGTCGCCCTCGACGACTTCGGGACGGGCTACTCCTCGTTGTCGCAGATCCGCACCATTGCCATCGACGTCCTCAAGATCGACCAGTCCTTCGTCGCCGGGTTGACCACCTGCCCCGAGGACGCACTGGTCGTCGACGCCGTCGTCGACCTCGGGACGCACCTCGGTTTCACCCTCATCGCCGAGGGCGTCGAGACCGAGGAGCAGTGCCGACGGCTGCTGGCCATGGGGTGCCGGCTCACCCAGGGGTTCCTGTGGAGCCGGCCCGTGCCCGGCGACCTGATCGAGGGCATCCTCGAGGCGAGCGCCCGCGGCGCCTACCGTTTGCGGCTGGCCGACGACGCCACGGCCAACGCCACCCGAGCGCACCGAGCGGGCCGGACCACCAGCCCCGGGCCGGGGCTGTCCGGTGCCGACCCGGGCACGGGGCTGCCTTCCGGCGAGAGCGACGGGGGTGGTCGGTCACCCGAGCTCTCCCCCGACGGCGTCCACTCCGTCACCGAGCTCCACGACGCCCTCGTCGTGCTCTCCCACGAGCTGCGCACGCCGATCCATGTCATCCACGGCTTCGCCCAGCTACTGGCCCAGGACCTCGACGGCGAGGACGACAGCCGGCGTGCGGCGGTCGAGGCCATCGTGCGTCAGACCGAGGAGATGACGGCGATGGTCGAGTCCCTGGTCGACGCCCGGGCCGTCGACACCGGGACGCTCCGGATCGCCCACGACGTGGTCGACCTCTCTGGCCTCGTCCGTCAGGTCTGCGAGGACCTCCGCCACGCCCTGGGCGACCATCCGCTCCGGCTCGTCGCCCCAGGCCAGGCGAACGTCGTCGGCGATGCCGGCCGCCTCCGCCAGATCGTGACCAACCTGCTCGTCAACGCCGCGAAGTTCGCCCCCGGCGCCACGCCGATCGACCTCGTGGTGACGAGCGACGGCCCCTGGGTGACCGTGAACGTCCGCGACCGGGGTCCGGGTGTTCCTCCCGACCAAGTCGGCAGCCTGTTCCGCAAGTTCTCACGGCTCGGCTCCAGTCGGCCCGGCACCGGCCTCGGGCTCTATCTGGCTCGCGGCCTCGCTCGAGCCCACGGAGGAGATCTGCGCTACCGCGATGCACTGGGTGGCGGCGCCGACTTCGAGCTGACGATCCCCTCCGCCACCTCGTGAGGCGGTGCTGACCGAACTGCCGGCCTGAGCTACCCGGCTTGGTCGGCCCTGCGCTCGCCGCTCAGAGGTCGGTGGCGTCCACGGCCACCCGGACCTTCCCGCCCGGCCGGCCCGCCCTGGCCAACGCGTCGCACAGCGCCACGTGGTCGATCGCCCGCACGGCGACACGGTCCTCGTCGAAGGTCGAGACGGCGACGCCCGGGACAGCGGCCAGCGCGGCGGCCAGCGCGGCGGTCCCAGGGCCGGCGAGGGTGGCAAGAGCAGCAAAGGGAGGGAGGTCGAGCGCCCGCCGCACGGCTCGCTGGCTCTCGGACACGACGCTCGGATCGCCCCGTCGCACCGCCTCGAAGACCTCGTGGTCGCCGAGGCGGGTCTGGACGAGGAGGCGCCCTCGACCGCCTCGACCGCCGACCAACCTGCCCGCCCGGGCGAGTAGGGCAAGCGCCTCCTCGGCTGCCGTGAAGCGCCGCGCCAACAGATGCTGGTCGAAGTCGAGGAAGGCCACCAGGTCGGCTGGCCCCGACCGGTACAAGGCCGCCGTGGTCCCGACGACCACCCGGGCAGGGAAGCCGATGTCCGGTCCGGTGTCGTCACCGACGACCGAGTGGGCGGTGGCGGGGCTCCGCGGCCCCGCCTCCTCGTGCACCGGCTGACCGAGCAGCCGACTGAGCTCGTCGGCGGCACGTGCCACGCCGGGGCGCAGGAGCTTGAGGCGGCCGGAGTCGCACCGGGCGCACAGAACCGGCCGTTGCTCGCCGCACCGCCGGCACTCGAGGACCTCCGACGACGCTCCCAGCTCCATGGCACCTCCGCAGCGCGTGCAGGCCGCCACCGCACCGCAGGCAGCACAGGCCAGCAGCCGAGCTCGCCCCCGTCGATTGAGCACGCAGACCACTCGACCACCGGGGTCGGCGAGGACGGCGCGCGCCTCGGTCACCAGGCGCTCCGAGAACAGCCCGGTGCGCGGGTCGTCGCCGACCCGGTCGACCACGACCACCTCGGGCCAACCCCGGCGCTCGACCGCCCGGGGCGTGACCACCACGCGCGCCCGCTCCGTGAGCACGACCGTCGGGCAGGGCGTCACGAGCACGACCGGGGCCCCTGCCCGTCGGCCGCGCTCGACGGCGACGTCGACCGCCGACCAGGTGGGTGCCCGCTCTTCGCGGTAGGCCTCGTCGTGGGCATCGAGGACCACGACGACCCGGACGGCCGGCAGCGGTGCCCAGGCGGCACCACGAGCTCCCACCGCCACGGCACTCCCGCCGCGTGCGAACGCCCACTCGTCTGGCAGGAGCGCGCTCGGAGCGCCGGCAGCCCGGAGCCGGCCGGCGAGCACCTCGGCCTGCCGTCGCGACGGCGCCAACACGAGCGCCCCGGTCGGGCCCAGCCGGTGGAGCACCTCGAGGACGACACGCGTGCCGTCGAGCGTCGGCGCCAGTCGCACCACCGCCGGTCGGACCCTCGGCGCGGCGAGCGCCTGGTCGACCACGTCGACCGCTCCCCCACCCGGCGAAGCGACCACCGGATGGCGCCGACCCGAGGTGACCTCTCGGGCCCGCACGACCCGGGGTGCGCTCGCGGTGGCAAGGAAGCTCGACACCGGTCCGGCCCACCGCCACGACGCCCAGGCAGCGAGCGCCACCACGTCGGCCGGCGGCCCCACGCCACGGGCCGCCAGGATGGGTTTCGGTTCGATCCCCGCCGGCGGCTCGACGTGGTCGGCCACCACCCAACCCCGCAGGCGGCGGCCGTGGAGCTCGACCCGCACGGGTGTCCCGATCGCGACGGAGCCGTCCAGCTCCGGCGGGACGATGTAGTCGAAGGGCCGGCCCAGGGCGGCAACGTCCACGACGACGCTGACCACCCGCCGGGCCGGTCGCCCGTCGGGAGCGCCCCGCCCGTCGGGAGCACCAACGAGGTCGAGTCGATCGCTCAGAGGCCGAGTGCCTGCTTCAAGTCGTCCACCCGAGGAGTGTCCTCCCAGGTGAACTCCTTGTCGGACCGCCCGAAGTGCCCGTACGCGGCAGTCTTCCGGTAGATCGGGCGCTTCAGGTCGAGCGCCCGCACGATGGCGGCGGGCCGAAGGTCAAAGATCTCCTCGACGGCCTTCGAGATGGCCGCCGGGTCCACCCGCTCCGTTCCGAAGGTCTCGACCAGCAACGAGACCGGGCGAGCCACGCCGATGGCGTAGGCCACCTGGATCTCGCAGCGCGTCGCCGCTCCAGCCGCCACCACGTGCTTGGCCACCCAGCGAGCGGCATACGCGGCCGAGCGGTCGACCTTGGAGGGGTCCTTGCCCGAGAAGGCGCCTCCGCCGTGGCGGGCCATGCCACCGTAGGTGTCGACGATGATCTTGCGGCCGGTCAGCCCGGTGTCGGCATGGGGGCCACCGATCTCGAAGACGCCGGTCGGGTTGGCGAGGAGCCGCAGTCCGTCGGTGTCGAGGTCGGCGGGCAGCAGGGGGTTGACCACGTTGTCACGCAAGTCGGGGAGCAGGAGGGTCTCGATGTCGATGCCGGGGTCGTGCTGGGTCGAGATCAGCACGGTGTCGAGCGAGACCGGTCGTCCGTCCTCGTAGGTGACGCTGACCTGGGTCTTGCCGTCGGGACGCAGGTAGGGCAGGACGCCCACCCGACGGACCTGGGCAAGCCGCTGGGCCAGACGGTGGGCCAGCCAGATGGGCAGGGGCATGAGGTCCGGCGTCTCGTCGCAGGCGTAGCCGAACATCATGCCTTGGTCGCCGGCGCCCTGCGCGTTCAGCTCGTCTTCGCCACCCGTTCCGGCACGCACCTCGAGCGCACGGTCGACGCCCTGGCCGATGTCGGGCGACTGTTCGTCGATGGCGACCATGACGCCGCAGGTCTTGCCGTTGATCCCGTACGCGTCGTCGTCGTAGCCGATGTCGAGGACGACGCGGCGCACGAGTGTCGGGATGTCGACGTAGGTCGACGTGGTGATCTCCCCTGCCACCAGCACGAGGCCGGTCGTGAGCAGCGTCTCGCAGGCCACCCGGCTGTTGGGGTCCTCGGCGAGCAAGGCGTCGAGGACGGCGTCGGAGATCTGGTCGGCCATCTTGTCGGGATGACCTTCCGTCACCGACTCCGACGTGAAGGTCCAGCGAGTGCTCACAGGTAGCTCCGTTCTCGTGCTGCGTCTGTCGTGCCCGCCGATCCCGTCGCCGGGGCGTCGGGACGGCGGTGGTCAGGGTGGTGGGCTCGGGCTGTCGGGACCGTCCGAGCGGAGGTCGCCGTCGCAGCCTCCCGGCCCCGGACCCGGTGGACCAGGCAGGGCGACCCGGTCCCACCACGGACCAGGTTTCTCCTTGCCCACCCGCCGATGTTCATCGGCTCGCCAGCAGTGCGACCACCCTATCGAGGATGGCGTCGGCCACCGCACCCTTGGACGTCAGTGGCACGTCAGTGACCGTCCCGTCGGCGCCGAGGATGCTGACCGCGTTGGTGTCGTGGTCGAAGCCGACCCCGGGTGCCGAGACGTCGTTGGCCACCAAGAGGTCGACGCCCTTGGCCACCAGCTTGGCGCGGGCCCGCTCCAAAAGGTCGTCCGTCTCGGCGGCGAAGCCCACCAGCACCTGGCCGGGGTGGCGGCGGGAGGCCAAGCCCTGCAAGATGTCCGGCGTCGGTTCGAGGACGATCGACGGCGGCCCGTCCGCCTTGTGCAGCTTGGAGGAGGCGGTGGCCACGGGGCGGAAGTCCGCCACGGCGGCCGCCATGACCACCACGTCGACACCCACGCCGTCGGCGCTCACGGCGTCGGCCACCGCCGTCTCGAGGTCGGCGGCCGACTCGACTCGGACGACCTCGATGCCCGCCGGCACGGCCAGCGACGTGGTCGTCACCAGCACGACCTCTGCTCCCCGTCGGCGAGCCGCCTCGGCGATGGCGTGGCCCTGCTTGCCGGAGGAGCGATTGGTGATGACCCGGACCGGGTCGATCGGCTCGCGGGTCCCTCCGGCAGTGACGAGGACGCGTCGCCCGGCCAGGTCGCCGGCTGGGCCCGAAAGCGCTCGTCTGGCCAACGCTTCGACGACGGCGTCGACGATCCGCTCGGGGTCCGCCAGCCGCCCGGCCCCCACGTCCCCCCCGGCCAGACGACCCGTCTCGGGCGGGACCACCACGGCTCCCCGGCGCCTCAGGACCGCCAGGTTGTCCTGTACCGCCGGGTGCTCCCACATCTCGGTGTGCATGGCCGGGCACAACACGACGACAGCCCGGGTCGCCAAAAGGGTGGTCGTGAGCAGGTCGTCGGCCAGCCCGGCGGCGGCCCGGCCCAGCACGTCGGCGGTCGCCGGGGCCACGACCACCACGTCGGCGAGCTGCCCGAGGCGCGTGTGGGCGATCGGGGCGTCGCCCTCCCACACCGACACCCGAGCCGGCTCGGAGCCGAGCGCGTCGAACGTCGTCCGCCCGACGAAGTGCTGCGCCTGCTCGGTCAGCACCGGGGCCACGTGCATGCCGGCGTCGACGAGCCGTCGGCAGACCTCGACCGCCTTGTAGGCGGCGATCCCGGCACCGACGCCGAGCACCACGAAGGGCGGCTCGGTGCCGCGCTGGACAGCCATGCCGGTGGCGGTGGTCGTCCCGACGCGCCTAGGCGCCCGAGCCAGCCGGTTCGGCGTCTGACGCGTCTGGTGCGTCTGACGCGTCTGGTGCGTCTGGTGCGTCCGCTCCCGACGCGTCACCGGCTTCCGCCTCGGCCGCCACCTCCGAGGGGTCGGGGCGGACGTAGGTCGCCTTCCCCTCGGCGACCTCCTCGAGGGCGATCGACAGGGGCTTGCCCGACACCGAGGCCACCTGCGGGGGAACGACGGCCCCCATCCCTTCCCCGAGAGAGTGGTAGTAGCTGTTGACCTGGCGGGCACGGCGGGAGGCCAGCGCGACGAGGGTGAACTTCGAGTCCACCTTGTCGAGGAGGTCCTCGATGGGAGGGTCCATCAGCGTGCTCTGGTGCTCGGCCATCGTGGTCCTCTCGGTCGGGGTTCCTCGGGTCCGGGGCCGGCTCGGTCCACTCCGGGCCAGTCCGGTGCGGGCTGGGACCATCCCCCTCGACCACCTCGACGCTACGCGCCCTCCGGCGGCGAGACGCCCGAGGGCGCAGCCACGCTCGCCGTCCGACCTTGTCGGCGGCGGCGTTCCACTATACCGGCGATCTCGGCCACCGCCCGGTCGAGGTCGTCGTTGACCACGACGGCGTCGGCAAGCGTCCTCCCCACCGCCAGCTCCTCGGCGCCAGCGGCCAGGCGTCGGGCGACGTGCTCCTCGGAGTCCCCTCGGCCCCGCAACCTCGCTGCCTGTACCTCGGGTGACGGCGGGGCAAGGAGGACCAGCAGCGCGTCGGGGCGCTGCCTGCGCACCTGGGTGGCTCCCTGCACGTCGATCTCGAGCAGGACGTCACAGCCTGCTGGCGGCTGGGGGACGGGCGTGCCGTAGAGGTTCCCCAAGAACTCGGCCCACTCGACGAACCCGCCCGCCCGGGCGTGGGCCTCGAAGGCGTCCCGGCTGACGAAGACGTAGGCATCCTCGGCCTCTTCGGGGCGGCGTGCCCGAGTCGTCCACGACCGGCTCAGCCACAGCGAGGGGTCGGCCGCCACCAGCCGGGCCGCCACCGTGCCCTTGCCGGCCCCGCCGGGGCCGAACAGCACGATGACCAGCGGCACGCGCTCGGCACCGCCCCCGGGGGAGGGCGGGACCTTCAGCGCGCCGTCTCGCGCAGGAGCGCCTCGCGCTGGTTGCTCCCGAGCCCCTGCAGCCGTCGGCTCTCGCTGATGCCGACGGTCTCCATCATCCGACGCGCCTTCACCTTGCCCAGCCCGGGGAGCGACTCGAGCACGGAGAGCACCTTCATCTTGCCCACCACCTCGTTCTCGTCGGCGGCGTCCAGCAGCTCCGCCAAGGTCATCGAGCCCAGTTTGAGCTTCTCTTTGACCTCGGCCCGCTCCCGGCGGACCTGAGCCGCCTTCGCCAGGGCGGCCTGACGTTGCTCGGGCGTGAGTGCAGGAGGCTGCGACATGGTCCCGACGATAGCGCCTCGCCGGTGCCCGGGGTCGACCACCTGTCAACCCGTCGCCAGATGGCCTCAGGGGGGTCGGGGCGCTCACCTCGACCGTGACACCCGGCGCGATGCTTGACGCCGAACGTGGTTTGTGACTACAACGTAACCACCGTCACCGACAGTCGGCGGCGGTGCTCCTAAGGGGGGAGACCAGATGAGAAGCAGGTTGTTCAGACGCGCCCTCGGCGCGGTCGTCCCGGTCGGCATCGCCCTGACGTCCATGTTGGCCGTCGTGGCACCGGCGGCGCCCGCCTCGGCAGCGACCTCACTGCCCGGCGAGGCCTCGACGTTCCTGAGCTCGACGTTGGTCTGGAATTGGTACGCCTCCCCACGTGGGGCCAACAACGGGTGCATCCCCTCGGCCCAGCACCCCTATCCGGTCGTGCTGTCGGAAGGCACCTTCTCCAGCATGTACAACAGCTTCGGCGCCATCTCGCCCTACCTGGCCGAGCGGGGCTACTGCGTCTACGCCTTCAACTACGGCCAGACCATCTGGCCGTCGATGTTCAACGCCATGGGCAACATCGCCAACTCGGCCGCCCAGCTCAGCTCCTTCGTCAACTACGTCCGGTCGGTCACCGGCGCCCAGAAGGTGGACATCGTGGGCTGGTCGCAGGGCGGCATGATGCCCCGCTACTACATCAACGACCTGGGTGGTGCCGCCTACGTGCACGAGCTGGTGGCCCTCGCCCCGTCCAACTACGGGACGACGCTCGACGGCATCGAGAACCTCGTGAGCTCGCTCGGCGGCCTCGGCATCGCCACCTCGCTGGTCTCGCCGTTCTGTCAGGCGTGTGACCAGCAGCTCCAGGGCTCGTCCTTCCTCAACGCCCTGAACGCCGGCGGGGGCACGAGGCCCGGAGTCCACTACGTGGTGATCGAGACCCGTTACGACGAGGTGGTGACGCCGTACACCAACGCCTTCCTGTCCGGGCCGAACGTGCAGAACATCGTGCTGCAGAACCAGTGCTCGCAGGACCACAGCGACCACCTGTCGATCCCGTACGACTCGAACGCCCTCCAGGACGTCGCCAACGCCCTCGGGGCCGACAACCCGTCGTTCCGGCCGTCGTGCGCCTGGGTGGGCCCACTGATCGGCAACGTCTGACGCTGCACGCAACGAGTCCCATCCGACCCGTCGCCGACCGTCCCCCGGCCAACCGCCGGGGGACGGTCGCGTCCGGGCCACGCTCTCGTCCGTGCCGAAGCCCGCTCGCCGCCGCGCACCACCAACCGAGCCCGCCTGCGCACCCGCACCTCCCGAGCCTGCTCGCTCAGCCCATGGCGTCAGCCAGGGCGTCCTGGGCGGACCGCGCCGCGTCTCGCAGTCGTCCGAGGTCGGGCCCGGCTCCGAGGACGGCACGTGAGCTGCTCGGCAGGACCGTCCCCGTCGGGCAACCGGCGATGAGCCGGGCAACCGAGGCTGCCGTCGCCCCCTGGGCGCCGACCCCTGGCAACAGCAGGACGCCGCCCACCCTCGCAAGATCGAAGGCCGAGGGCTCGAGCGTGGCCCCGACCACGGCACCCACCGTGCCCGGGCGAAGGCGGCCACTGGCGTTGGCCGACGCTACCGCAGCCAGCACCGAGTCCCCGAGGGTCGTCCCGTCCACCGTCCGGGCCGACTGTACCCCGGCTCCCTCGGGGTTCGAGCTGCGAGCCACCACGATCACGCCCCGTCCCGTCTCACTGGCCCGGTCGAACAGCGGCTCGAGCGCGCCCATGCCCAGGTAGGCGACTGCCGTCACCGCGTCGGCGGCCAACGGGCTCGCCGGGTCGAGCCATGCCGCGGCGTAGGCCTCGGCAGTCGACCCGATGTCGCCCCGCTTGGCGTCGGCCACTACCAACAGGCCCGCTTGGCGGGCGGCCTCCAGCACCCTCTCGAGCGCCCGGTAGCCGGCCGACCCCAGCCGCTCGAAGAAGGCCACCTGCGGCTTGACCACCGCCACCACCCCGGCGAGGGCCTCGATGACGCGTCGACCGAAGGCCTCCACCCCTGCTCCGTCGTCCTCGAGCCCCCACTGCCGGACCAGCGAGGGGGACGGGTCGATGCCCACGCACAGCGGACCGGTGACGGCCACGGCGGCGGCAACCCGGGCGGCGAACCCTGCCCCGTCGGCACCACCCGAGGACGCCCCCTGCAGCTCGTCACCCATGGACGACACCTCGCACCTCGTCGAGCGACCGGACCCCCTCGGCCCGGCACCACTGTGCGAGGCCGTCGACGAGCCGCTCGGTCGCCCTGGGGTCGCGCAGCGTCGCGGTGCCGACGGCGACCGCGTCCGCACCGGCCATGACCAGTTGCAGTGCGTCGGCGACCTCGGTGACCCCGCCCACGCCGACGATGCCTCCATCCGGGTAGGCGGCTCGGACGTCGAAGACCGACCGGACGGCCACCGGGAGCACGGCCGGCCCCGACAGGCCGCCGCCGGCCGGCCCCGACCCGAGGGCGATCCGCCGGTGCTCCACGTCCACCGCCAGTCCGAGCAGGGTGTTGACCAGCGTGACCCCCTCGGCACCGGCACCGTAGGCGGCTCCTGCTACCTCGACCAGGTCGGCCACGTTCGGGCTGAGCTTCGCCCACCGCGGGAGCATGGGACAACCCGCTCCGACGGCGGCGACCGCCTCGGCCGTCGCCGTGGGCGAGTGGGCGAACATCCGCCTCCGGTCCTCGACGTTCGGACAGCTGACGTTGACCTCGATGGCCACGACCGCTCCCGGCCCGGTGGCAGCCGTCAGTCCGTCAGCCAGCCGCCGGGCGACCGACTCGAAGTCGTCCACGCGCCGCCCCCAGACGCTCACCACTACCCGCGCCCCACTGGAGAGCAGACGGCCGAGGTCGTGGACCAACCAAGCCTCGATGCCGGGACCCTGCAGTCCGACGCTGTTGAGCATCCCGCCGTGGGTCTCGCGGACCCGCGGCGCGGGGTTGCCGGGCCAGGGCTCGGAGGCAAGCGACTTGACCACGACGGCCCCCAACCGGTCGAGAGCCACGTAGGCACCCAGCTCGTCGGCGTGCCCGGCCGTACCCGAGGCGGCGAGCACGGGGTTGGGCAGGGTGACCGAGCCGACCGCCGTCGTGAGGTCGACGTCCCCCGCCGGCGCGGCGCCACGCCCCCGCCTCGACCAGCCCCACCGAGGGCTCATCGGCCCGCCGGGCCGCTCACCACACCACCGCCCCGGCCGCTCGGCGCTCACTCCCCATGGTGCTCCTGCAGGGACCGCACCGACAGCGGATGGCGTCGGCGGTCGCCGATCCCCGCCGCCGCGGCGCGGGCAGCGGGCAGCGTGGTGAGGCACGGCACCTGATGGGCGAGGGCAGCAGCACGGATGTGCAGCCCGTCGGCTCGCGGCCCGCGGCCCCGAGGCGTGTTGACCACCAGCTGCACCTTGCCCGAGGCGATCAGCTCGACGGCGTCGGCGCCGGAGGGGTCGCCCACCTTGGCGACCACGGTCTCGACCGCTACGGCAGCGTCTTCGAGCGCGGCCGCCGTACCGGCGGTGGCCACCAGGGAGAACCCCAGCTCCGCAAAGCGTCGGGCCACCTCCACCCCGGCCAGCTTGTCGCGGTCGGCCAGCGACAAGAAGACCGTGCCGGCGTCCGGCAACCTGCTGCCCGCCGCCAGCTGGCTCTTGGCGAAGGCCAGCCCGAAGGTCCGGTCGATACCCATCACCTCGCCCGTCGAGCGCATCTCGGGGCCGAGCAGCGTGTCCACCCCGGGGAACCGGTTGAACGGCAGGACCGCCTCCTTGACGGCCACGTGGCCGGTGGCCGGGGGACGGAGCAGCCCCTCGGCCCGCAGCTCGTCGAGAGTGGCCCCCACCATCACCCGAGCTGCCACCATGGCCACAGGTACTCCCGTCGCCTTGGCGACGAAGGGGACCGTCCGGCTGGCCCGGGGGTTGGCCTCGAGCACGTAGACGCCGTCGTCCTTCACGGCGAACTGGACGTTCAGCAGGCCGCGCACTTGGAGCGCCTCGGCGATCGCACGGACGTGCCCGTCGATCGTGGCCAGCGCGTCCTCGGAGAGGGTCTGGGGCGGGAGTGCGCACGCCGAGTCCCCCGAGTG
This sequence comes from Acidimicrobiales bacterium, assembly GCA_049964655.1. Taxonomy (GTDB): domain Bacteria; phylum Actinomycetota; class Acidimicrobiia; order Acidimicrobiales; family RAAP-2; genus JAJZJT01. Next base: position 40,514 of record JBMFXC010000003.1, on the reverse strand, counting down.
CACGCCGGCCTCTTCGACGTGCTCCATCACCCCGCAGATCAGCACGGCACCGGTGGCATCGCGCACGGCGTCGACGTCGACTTCGACCGCGTCCTCGAGGAAGCGGTCCACCAGCACCGGGCGCTCCGCCGTCACCCCGCCCTCTCGGTGCAGCGACCCGCCCGCCGCGACCATGGCCTCGACGGCCTCGACCAGGCGGGCGTCGTCGTAGACGATCTCCATCGCCCGACCGCCGAGGACGTAGGAGGGCCGGACGAGCACCGGGTAGCCGACCTCGGCGGCAACGGCACGCGCCCCTTCGGACGTGGTCGCCGTGCCCCCGGGCGGCTGGGGGATGCCGAGCCGTCGGCACAGGGCGTTCCACTGCTCACGGTCCTCGGCCAGGTCGATCGAGCTCGGGGCGGTCCCGAGCACCAGCTCCTCGGGGATGCTCCCGGCCAGCTTGAGCGGCGTCTGGCCTCCCAGGCTGACGATCACCCCGACCAGCCGACCGTCGCCCTCAGAGGCGCGCCTTTCGGCATCGAGCACGTTGGTCAGGTCCTCGTCGGTGAGCGGTTCGAAGTACAAGCGGTCCGAGGTGTCGTAGTCGGTCGAGACGGTCTCCGGGTTGCAGTTCACCATCACCGTCTCGAACCCCGCCGCTCGCAGGGCCAGCGAGGCGTGGACGCAGCAGTAGTCGAACTCGATGCCCTGGCCGATCCGGTTGGGCCCCGACCCGAGGATCACCACCCGCGGCCGGCTGGAGGGGCGCACCTCGTCCTCGTCCTCGGTGGTCCCGTAGTGGTACGGCGTGTGCGCCTCGAACTCGGCACCACAGGTGTCCACCGTCTTGAAGGTGGTGCCCACACCGCCAGCAAGCCGGGCCCGCCGCACGTCACCGGCCGTCACGCCGGCGCCGAAGCAGTAGGCGAGCTGCTCGTCGGAGAACCCCAGGCGTCTCAGCCGGCGCCAGGCCCGCCGGTCGAGGTCGCCGGGACCGACGCCCAGGGCCACCTTGAGGCCGAGGGCCATCCGTTCGTCGCTCACGATGGCGACCTGGCCGACGAACCACGGGTCGATGCCGGTCGCCGCTGCCACCTGTTCGATCGACACACCCCGGCGGAGGAGCGACTCGACGGCGAAGATGCGCTCGGGCGTGGCCACTCGTACCTGCTCGAGGAGCTCGCCGACCGGCACGGCGTCGACGACGACCTCGGCGGCATCGGCGTTGAGCCCGGCTCGGCCCTGCTCCAACGACCGGAGGGCCTTCTGTAGCGACTCGGGGAAGGTGCGCCCGATGGCCATCACCTCGCCGACCGACTGCATGCGCGTCCCGAGCACGCCGGCAGAGCCGGGCAGCTTCTCGAAGGCCCAGCGGGGCACCTTGGTCACGACGTAGTCGATGGTCGGCTCGAAGGAGGCCGGGGTGGCACCGGTGATGTCGTTGACCACCTCGTCGAGCCGGTAGCCGACGGCGAGCCGGGCGGCGATCTTGGCGATCGGGAAGCCGGTGGCCTTGGAGGCAAGCGCGGACGAACGGGACACCCGGGGGTTCATCTCGATGACCAGCTGCTCTCCCGTCACCGGATCGACGGAGAACTGCACGTTGGAGCCGCCCGTCTCGACGCCCACACGCCGGATGCAGGCGAAGGCGGCGTCACGCATCGTTTGGTACTCGACGTCGGTGAGGGTCTGGGCGGGAGCGACGGTGATGGAGTCACCGGTGTGGACGCCCATCGGGTCGACGTTCTCGATCGAGCAGACGACCACGCAGTTGTCCGCCCCGTCGCGCATGACCTCGAGCTCGAACTCCTTCTGGCCGGCGATCGAACGCTCGACGAGGACTTCGTGGACCGGAGAGGCAGCGAGACCCTCGGCGGCGAGACGGGCGAGGGTCTGGGCATCGGGGGCGATCCCCGTTCCGGCGCCACCGAGGATGTAGCTCGGCCGCACCATGATGGGAAAACCGATCTCCTCGCCGATGGCCATCGCCTCGTCGAGGGAGTGGGCGAACCCCGAACGGGGGACACCGAGCCCGATCTCCTCCATCGCCGCCTTGAACCGCTCCCGGTCCTCGGCGGTGGCAATGGCCTCGGCGTTGGCGCCGATGACCTCGACGCCGAAGGCGTCGAGCACACCCTGCTCGACGAGCGACATGGTCAGGTTGAGCGCGGTCTGACCGCCGAGGGTCGGGAGCAAGGCGTCGGGCCGCTCTCGTTCGATGATGGCGGCGAGCACCTCGACGTCGAGCGGCTCGACGTAGGTGCGGTCGGCCGTCGCCGGGTCCGTCATGATGGTGGCCGGGTTCGAGTTGGCCAGGACCACCCGGTACCCCTCGGCACGGAGCACCCGGCACGCCTGGGTGCCCGAGTAGTCGAACTCGCAGGCCTGCCCGATCACGATGGGCCCCGAGCCGATGACCAGGATCGACTCGAGGTCGCTGCGCCGGGGCATCAGGCCGCTCCTCGTGCCGAACGCTCCATGACCCGGACGAACTCGTCGAACAGGTAGCGGGCGTCGTGGGGTCCCGGGGCCGCCTCGGGGTGGTACTGCACCGAGAAGGCGGGGACGTCGCGGCACGCCAAGCCCTCGACCACCCCGTCGTTCAGGTTGACGTGGGTGACCTCGGCCGCGGGCACCGAATCGGCCACCACCGCGTAGTTGTGGTTCTGGGAGGTGATCTCGACCCTCCCCGTCCGCAGGTTCTTCACGGGATGGTTGCCTCCGTGGTGCCCGAAGGGGAGCTTGAAGGTGGTGCCGCCCAGGGCGGAGGCGAGCAACTGATGACCCAGGCAGATCCCGAAGACGGGCACCTCGCCCGCCTCGAGCAGCGCCGCCACCTCCGCCGTCGGACCGGGGAGGGCGGCAGGGTCGCCCGGACCGTTGGAGAGGAAGACGCCGTGAGGCTCGAGCTCGAGCACCTGCTCGGCCGGCGTCGTGGCCGGGACGACCGTCACCGTGGCAAAGGCGGCCAGACGACGGACCATCGTCTCTTTGATCCCGAAGTCGTAGGCGACCACCCGCCACGGACCGCTTCCGCGGGTGACCGGTGCCCCGATCGTCACCTCGGAGACGAGGTCCCGCCCGTCGGTGGGTGCCGCCCGGCGAGCCGCCTCGGTCACTTCCTGCTCCCCGGCCGTCCCGAAGGCGCACGGCATGGCTCCGGCGTCGCGCAGGTGCCGGGTGAGCCGGCGGGTGTCCACACCCGTGATGCCCGGGATGCCGTGGACCATCAGGAAGTGCTCCAGCGCGTCGGTGGCACGCCAGTTGCTCGGTTGCTCGGAGAGGTCGCGGACGACCACGCCCCGGCATGCCGGCCGCTGCGACTCGTCGTCCTCGGAGCTCACGCCGTAGTTGCCGATGTGGGTGGAGGTGAAGACGATCACCTGGCCGGCGTAGGACGGGTCGGTGACGACCTCCTGGTAGCCGGACAGCACCGTGTTGAACACGGCCTCCCCCTCGGTGACGCCACCGGGCACCTCGGCGCCGATCGCCTCGCCCTCGAAGAGCGTCCCGTCGGCCAGCACCAGGCAGGCCTCCGAGCGCGCCCGTCGACCCCGGCTCATCGCTGAGCCTGCCCGTCCACTACCACCGGCTCGCCGGCGAGCACGGTGTGGCGGACCCTGGCCGACAGTCGCCGGCCGGCATAGGGAGTGTTCCGGCTGCGGCTCGCCAGCGCGGCCGGGTCGACGACCCACGGGTGAGCCGGGTCGACGACGCACAGGTTGGCCGCCGCACCGGGAGCAACCGGACCGCCGTGGTCGGGGGCGAGGCCGGCGATGGCCGCCGGCTGCCAGCTCAAAAGGGCAAGGACGCGGTGCAGGGGAACCTCCAGCTCGGTCATGGCCAGGGCGAGTGCCGTCTCGAGGCCCACCATCCCTGGTGGCGCCTCGTCGATGGGTCGGTCTTTCGCCTCTGGCGGATGTGGCGCATGGTCGGTGGCGATGGCGTCGACGGTGCCGTCGGCCAAAGCAGCCCGGACGGCCGCCACGTCCCGTTCCGGCCGCAGCGGCGGGCTCACCTTGAAGACCGGGTCGAAGCCGGACAGTGCGGCGTCAGTGAGCGTGAAGTGGTGCGGTGCCACCTCCGCCGTCACCGGCAGACCGGCGCCTTTGGCACGGGCGACGGCGTCCAGCGCAGCGGCGGTCGAGAGGTGGAGGAGGTGCAGACGGGCACCGGTCTCACGCGCCAGCGCGAGGTCCCGCACCACCATCAGCTCCTCGGCCAGGGCGGGGACGCCGGCCAAGCCGAGGCGGCTCGAGACGGCCCCCTCGTGCATCACGCCCCCCTCGGCGAGCGTGGCCTCCTCGCAGTGCTGGGCCAGCGTCACACCGAGGCCGCTGGCGTAGAGCAGGGCGCGGCGCATGAGGGACGCGGACTGCACCCCGGCCCCGTCGTCGGTGAAGAGCCGGACTCCCAGCTCGGCCAGCTCGGCCATGGGGGCGAGCCGCTCCCCCGCCCGCCCCACCGTGATGGCACCGGCCACCGCCACGTGGCACGGTACGCCGCTGGCCAGCGACCGGACGTCGCGCACCACCGAGGCAGCGTCGATCGGAGGGTCGGTGTTGGGCATGGCCACGACGGCGGTGTACCCGCCGAGGGCGGCAGCCCGGGCACCCGACTCGATCGTCTCGGACCCCTCGGCACCGGGCTGGCGCAGGTGGCAGTGGAGGTCGACCAGCCCCGGGGCCACGACGCACCCCCCGGCGTCGAGCACGGTCGCCCCCCTGGGCACGGAGACGTCCTCCTCCACGGCGACGATCCGCTGGCCTTCGACGACGACGTCGGCACGGCGCTCGCCCGTGGCGTCGAGGACCGTGCCTCCTCGCAGGACCACCACCGCTTCAGGCATCTGCCCCTCCGGCGACGTGCTCCCCGGCTCCGGCCGAACCGGTGTCGTGTCCGAGGAGGAGGAAGAGGACCGCCATCCGGACGACCAGGCCGTTGCGGACCTGGGCGCCGATGCGGGCGCAGGGCAGGTCGGCCACCTCGGAGGCGACCTCGACGCCGCGCACGACCGGACCGGGATGGAGCACCAGCGCCGTGGGGTCGAGTCGGGCGGCCCGCTCCACCGTCAGGCCCCAGCGCGCCGTGTACTCGCGCAGCGACGGAACGTAGGCGCCACTCCCCCGTTCGGCCTGGAGGCGCAACAACGAGACCACCCGGGCGCCCTCCAGCACCTCGTCGAGATCGGAGGAGGCGCCAGCGATGGGCCAGCCCTCGAGCGAGGGAGGGAGCAGGGTCGGAGGCGCCACCAGGGTCACCCGGGCGCCGACCGCGGCGTAGGCCGCCACCAGCGATCGAGCCACCCTGCTGTGGCGAACGTCTCCCACCACGGCCACGGAAAGCCCGGCGAAGCATGCCAAGGGATCCTCGCCGGGTCGGTGCAGGGCGTCGGCCACGGTGTACAGGTCGGCCAGGGCCTGGGTCGGGTGCTGGTGCCAACCGTCGCCGGCGTTGACGACAGCTACCCCGGGAGCCCAGGCGGCGACCCGGTGGGCGGTCCCCGAGGCCCGGTGGCGCACCACCAAGGCATCGACGCCCATGGCCTCGATGGTGGCGACGGTGTCCCGGAGCGACTCACCCTTGTTGAGCGACGAGGAGCTGGCCGAAAAGCTCACCACGTCTGCCGACAGCCGTCTGGCCGCCGTCTCGAAGGAGAGCCGGGTCCGCGTCGAGTCCTCCAAGAAGAGCGTGGCCACGGTCCGCCCTCGGAGGGCCGGCACCTTGGGATTGGCTCGCCGGCCCACCTCGGCGAACGAACCGGCGACGCGCAGCACGCGCTCGATCCCCTCGGCACCCAGGTCGTCGACCGTCAAGAGGTGCCGGGCAGCCAGCCCGGCGGTATCGAGGACGCCGCTGGTCATCGACCGACCAGGTCGCCCAGCGTCACGCCCTCCTCGGTCACGTCGACCAGCTCGTCCCGCCGCGTCGGGAGGTTCTTGCCGACGTAGTCGGGTCGGATCGGCAGTTCGCGATGGCCGCGGTCGACCATCACGGCCAGCTGGATCGCCTGCGCCCGGCCGTACTCACCCAGCGCGTTCAGGGCGGCGCGAATGGTCCGACCGGTGAACAGCACGTCGTCGACCAAGATGACCGTCCTGCCGGTCAGGTCGACTGGGATGTCGGTGACCGCTTCGGGGAGCACCGGCCGCAGGCCGATGTCGTCCCGGTAGAAGGCGACGTCGAGGGTGCCCACGGGCACCGGGGCGGGACCCGGCGAGCCGGGGCCGATGGTCCGGACCGCGGCGAGACCGTCGAGCGAGGCGGCCAAGCGGCGGGCGATGCGGACCCCACCCGTCTGGAGGCCGACGACGACCACGTCGTCGACGCCGCGATTGCGCTCGACCACCTCGTGGGCCATCCGGGTGATGGCCCGGGTGAGATCGTCGGCAGAGAGGACCTGCGAACGGGGCACGAAGACCGCGCCCCGCGGTCGGGCGTGATTCCGCTCTCGTTCGGCCACGTCGTCCTCCACTCCGTACGGGCCTCACAGGACCCGCTTCACGGTCGTCGGCGGAGCTTAGCGCGCCGCGGGGTCGGGACGAACTCTGCTGGCCACGGTGGCCAGGACGCCGTTGACGAACCGGCCGGACTCGTCGGTCGAGTAGCCCGTCGCCAGTTCGACCGCCTCGCTCAGCACCACCGCCGTCGGCGTGGACGGGACGGCAACCAGTTCGGCGGCCGCCAGGCGCAGGACGTTCCGGTCGACGACGGCCATGCGGGCAACCTCCCAGCCCTCCGACACCTCCCCGAGAAGACGGTCGATCTCCTCGCCGTGGGCCTGCACGGCACGGAGCAGGGTGGCCGCGTACTCGTCGGGCGGGACGGCGAGGGAGGCGACGACCGTCGAGACGGGCTCGCCTTTCACGTCTGCCTCGTAGAGCAGGGCGAGCGCCCGCTCGCGCGACCGTCTCCGGCTGGCGTCCACCGGAGCGGTGCTCACGCCCGGGTCAGGTACTCCCCGGAGCGGGTGTCCACCTTGATCTTCTCCCCGGGGTTGACGAACAGCGGCACCTGGACGACCAGGCCCGTCTCGAGGGTGGCGGGCTTGCGCGCCCCGGACACCCGGTCGCCCTGCACGCCCGGCTCCGTCTCGGCGACGGTGAGCTCGACGGCAGCCGGCAGGTCGACGCCGACGATCTCCGTGCCGAAGAACTGAAGGACGGCGTCGTCGCCCTCCTTCAGGTAGTTCGCGGCGTCACCCAGTGCCGAGGTGGGCACCTGCAGCTGCTCGTAGGACACCGTATCCATGAAGACGTACTCGGACCCGTCCCGGTAGAGGAACTGCATCTCCCGCTTGTCGACGATCGCCTGCTCGAGCTTCTCGTCGGCGCGGAACGTCCGCTCGATCACCGCGCCCGAGCGCACGTTCTTCAACTTGGTGCGGACGAAGGCACCGCCCTTACCCGGCTTGACGTGCTGGAACTCGACGACCGCGAAGAGCCCTTCGGGCAGGTCGATCGTCATCCCGTTCCGCAGGTCGTTCGTCGAGACGGCCATCAGCACGCACCTTCTCTCACGCGAGCCCCCTGGTGGGGCACGACTGGACTCCTCAGACGGGGACGGACTTCGGGAACCGGGTCAGGGCCCGGGCGCCGGCTTCGGTCACCACCAGGGTGTCCTCGACGCGGACGCCTCCCGCCCCCGGGAGGTAGACACCCGGCTCGACAGTGACCACGGTGCCGGGCGTGAGGATAGCAGTCGACCCAGGCGCCACCGACGGGGCCTCGTGGATCTCGAGGCCCACCCCGTGGCCGGTCCCGTGCTCGAACCGTTCCCCGTAGCCGGCCGCGGCGATGCGGTCGCGACAAACGGCGTCGACCGCCCCTGCCGTCACCCCGGGAGCCACGGCGGCCACGCCGGCCGCCTGGGCCTCGGCGACCAACGCGAACACGACAGCGAGCTCGCCTGCGGGCTCGCCACCCACGCAGAACGTCCGGGTCATGTCCGAGCGGTAGCCGTCGTAGACGGCGCCGAAGTCGACCACCACGGCATCACCAGGCCGGATGGGGTCGGGCCCGGGTCGCGCGTGCGGCATGGCCGAGCGCTCGCCGGTGGCGACGATTGTCTCGAAGGCTGGCTCCTCGGCACCGCGGAGCCGCATGGCGTGGTCGAGCTCGGCCGCGAACCTTCGCTCGGTCATCCCGGCCTCGGAGAGCGCGGGCAGCACGTCGGCCAGGGCGGCGTCCGCGATGGACGCCGCACGCTCCATGCGAGCCAGTTCGCCGGCGTCCTTGGCGACCCGGAGGTCCTCCACGACACCCCGAGTGGCCACCAGCGTCGACCCGCTCAAGCGGGTCGCCCACTGCTCGTGCGCGCTCACGGTGAGCTGCGTCGCCTCGAAGCCGACCCGGCGCTCCTCGGGCGACACGGCGGCGGCGATGGCCGCCGCCTGGTCCTCGAGCCCGCCCACCGCGACGTCGACGACGTCGGCGAGACCGGCCGCTGCCAGCTGGTCGGCCGACTGGGTCCGGTAGCGCCCGTCCGTAGCGAGCACGACCCGAGCCGGCCCGACGACGAGGACGCCGGCCGAGCCCGTGAAGCCGGTCAGCCAGCGGACGTTGACCAGCGAGGTGACGAGCAGGGCGTCGACACCGGCGTCGCCCAGCCGTTCCCGCAGCCGCTCGAGGCGACCGGCGACGGCGAGCGGGGCGAGGTCGTCCGCGCCGGTGGTCACGACTCCCGCTCCATCTCCTCGAGCGTAGCGAGCACGACGTCGGGGTCCACCCCGCGCACGACCTCGACGCCATCGGGTCCGTCGAGGACGAAGGTCAGGTCGTGATGGGCCTTCTTGTCTCGCCGCATGAGCTCGACCAGGTACGTCGGTTCGACGCCGCTCGGGAGGGCGGTCGGCAGCCCGAAGCCGGCCACCACCCTGCGGTGCTCGTCGACCCGGGAGGCCTCGACCCGCCCGAGGCGGTGGGCCAGTTCGGCGGCGAAGACGAGCCCGACGGCAACCGCTTCGCCGTGACGCAGACCGCGGCCCGGGCCACCCAGCTCGCCAAAGCCGGCCGCCTCGAGGGCGTGCGCCAGCGTGTGGCCGTAGTTGAGCACGGCGCGGCGGTCCCCCTCGCGCTCGTCGCTGGCGACGACGGCCGCTTTGACGGCGACGCAGTGCGCCACCTGCTCCTCGAGGGAGAGCTCGAGCAGACCCAACGCGCCGGTGCCGGTGCCGGTGCCGGTGCCGGTGCCGGTGCCGGTGCCGGTGCCGGTG
>JBMFXC010000003.1:28625-31218 GCA_049964655.1 Acidimicrobiales bacterium | reverse complement strand
GGTGCCGGTGCCGGTGCCGGTGCCGGTGCCGGTGCCGGTGCCGGTGCCGGTGCCGGTGCCGAGAAAGGCGTACTTGGCCATCTCACCACGTCCCGAGCGCCACTCACGCTCGGGCAACGTGGCGAGCACCTCGGTGTCGCAGACCACGGCGCTCGGCTGCCAGAACGCCCCGACCAGGTTCTTCCCCTCGGGAAGGTTGACCCCGGTCTTGCCTCCGACGGCGGCGTCCACCTGGGCGAGCAACGAGGTGGCGACGTTCACGTAGGCCACACCCCGGTGGTAGGTGGCGGCAGCGAACCCGGCCACGTCGGTGACCACCCCGCCCCCGACCGCCACCACGAGGTCGCCTCGGCTCAGACCAGCCCGGGCGAACCGGCGGCAGAGGTCCTCGACGGTGGCAAGGGACTTCGCGCCCTCTCCGTCGTCCACCTCTAAGCGGATGACCGGGATGCCGACCTCCACCTCGACACCGATCGCCCGCTGGGTCACCACGGCAGCGAGACGCGCTCCGGGGACCCTGGTCGCCACCAGCCCGGCCAGCTCCCCTCGGACCCCGCTACCCACGACGACGTCGTACGCCCGCCCGCCGAGGAGGACGGGGACGGTGACGGGGCTCACGAGCCGGGCCCGGCGGCGCGCAGCCGCTCGAACGCGAGCATCACGTCGTGGGCCACGACCTCGGGTTCCTGCCCGTCGACGTCGACGGCTGCCTGCGACACGGCGACGTAGAACGGCCGGCGCTCGGCGTCGAGGGCGCGCAGACGTCCGATGGCGTCACTGTCCGAAGAGGGGCGCCCGACGGCGTCACTGACCACCAGGGGACGTTCCCCGCCACGGGCCACCCGGGCGGCCAACGTGTCTGGTCTCGCCCGAAGCCAGACCACCGGGCCGGCAGCGCCGAGGAGGGTCTGGTTGGCCGGATCGAGCACGGCACCACCGGCCACGGAGACGACCACGCCATCGAGCACCGCTGCCTCCCACAAGGCAGCTGCCTCTTCGGCATGCATGGCCGCCTCGCCCACGGCGCTCGCCAGTTCGGCCACGGTATGTCCAGTGCGCGCCTCGACCATGGCATCGCTGTCGCAGTGGCGCCAGCCGAGGGCGGTGGCAACGAGCCGGCCGACGGTCGTCTTGCCGCTCCCCATCATGCCGACGAGGAACAGCCGGTTGCCGCTCCACGTCGGGGGTGCCCCGCCGCCTGGCCCGCTCACGCCGAGGGGTGCCTCACTGCCTGGCCCGCTCACGCCGAGGGGTACCCCGCCGCCGAGGGCGCATCGCCCAGTGTGGCCAGGTAGCCGCGGTGGTTCCGGCGTAGCTCGGCGAGCGAGTCCCCGCCGAACTTACGCAAGGTCTCGTCGGCGAGCACCAGGGCCACCATCGTCTCGGCGACGACGCCCATCGCCGGAACGGCTGTCACGTCGGTCCGCTCCTTGAAGGAGACGGTCGACTCCTTCGTGACGACGTCGACCGTCTGCAACGTGGGCCGGTTCAACGTGGCCAGTGGCTTCATCGAGGCCCGGGCCACGATGGGCCCGCCGGTCGACATCCCCCCTTCGATCCCACCAGCGCGATGGGTGTCTCGCACATAACCGCCCCCGAGGTCCCCGGGCCCGAGGCCGTCGTCGGCGTGCTCGTCGGAACGCGCCACCCGGATAGCGTCGTGGGCCTCCGAGCCCCTCCGAGCCGGCAGGTCGGCACCCTCCCCGATCTCGACGGCCTTGATCGCCTGGACGCTCATAAGGGCTCGCGCCAGGTTGGCATCGAGTCGTCGGTCCCAGTGGACGTGGCTGCCCAAGCCAACCGGGACCCCGTGGGCGACGACCTCGGCCACCCCTCCCAGCGAATCGCCGACCTTGGCCGCCGCCTTGATCGCCGCCACCATGCGCTGCTCGCCATCGGAGTCACCGCACCTGACGGGCGACGCATCGATTCGATCGAGGTCAGCCAGCGTCGGCAGTGGACCAGTGGCGTCGACCGCCTCCGGTCCGAGCTGGACCACGTGGCTCACCACCGACACGCCGACCTCGGCCAACAGGAGCTTGGCCAGCGCACCGGCAGCCACCCTGGCGGCCGTCTCGCGAGCCGAGGCACGCTCGAGCACGTCACGGGCATCAGCCAGGCCGTACTTCAGCATGCCGGCGAGGTCGGCATGCCCGGGCCGAGGCTGCGTGAGGACCTTGCTCGGCTGGCCGGGAGCGGGCGACATCTCCTGTTCCCACTTCGGCCACTCCGTGTTGGCGATCTCGATGGCCACGGGCGAGCCCAGTGTCCGCCCATGTCGGACCCCGCCGACCAAGGTGACCTCGTCGGCTTCGAAGCGCATCCGGGGGCCACGTCCATAGCCGAGCCGCCGACGGGTGAGCTCGTCGGCGACGTCCTCGGCCGTCACCGCCAACCCGGCCGGGAGCCCCTCGACCACCACCACCAGGGCGCGACCGTGTGACTCGCCGGCGGTCAGGAAGCGCAACATGGCGGCAAATCTACTCGGGGCCCGGCTGGGGACAGCCGACGCGGGCGAGGTGGCCACGCAAGCGGGGTGCCACCACCGTCACCCGCCACCACCGAACAGGCTGGAGGCCACGTGCGGGCCGGC
>JBMFXC010000003.1:0-28525 GCA_049964655.1 Acidimicrobiales bacterium | reverse complement strand
GCCACCACCGTCACCCGCCACCACCGAACAGGCTGGAGGCCACGTGCGGGCCGGCCAGCACGGCAATGACCGCTCCGGCGGCCAGCGCGGGGGCAAAGGGAACACGAGTACGACGACCCGATCCGGTCACCACCATGACGGCCACACCGCCGAGCGCACCGAGGACGAAGGCGCTGAGGAACCCGAGGTAGGCATCGAACAAGCCCAGATAGCCGAGCGCGAGACCGATCAGGCCGGCCAAGCGAACGTCCCCGAACCCCATCCCACGGGGGACGAACCACCACACGGCGAAGAAGACCCCGAAGGCAACCGCACCCCCGATCGCCGCACCGACCAGGCGACGCGGGTCCTGCTCGTTCAGCGCGTCGGCCACCAGCGCGGCGGCGACGACGACGGCCCCCGGGTAGACGAGCCGGCGAGGGACGAGCCGATGTGAGAGGTCGGTGACCGACACGGCGACCAGGACGGCAAAGAGCAGGCCGTAGGCCACGAGCGTGAGCTGGGCACCCAGGCGATGAGCGGCGGCGGCGGCCAGCGCACCGGTGACCAGCCCGGCCACCACCGTCCGGGTCGGGTTGCGACCCGCCGGGACCAACGCGACAGTCGGCGGTCGTCCCGCTGCCACGCCGGCCCCGGGCGGCGTCAGGGGCGCACCGCCGTCGACGGTCGTCTCCTCTACCGCCTCCTGGCCTGCCTTCTGGTAGGGGGAGCAACCGCCGGTGCCGGGTTCTCCCTCGTCGAGGGACACGGCCTCGGCAGCAGCGGCAGCAGCGGCAGCAGCGGCGGCGTCGGCGGCACGACTGTCTTCGGCCAGCTGCTGGGCGAGCGGGTCGAGCACGACGCCGGCGAAGAAGCCCACGACGGCGGCGGCGAGCGTGGCGGCACTGGCGTCCACCCCGGAACGGTACCCGACCAGCAGTGGCCTCGAGGTTCCCTCCTCCCTACTGGGCGGTGCCGGAACTACCGCGCTCCGCGGTAGAGTGAGTGCTCATGTCACATAGTGGGTCAACTCTTGTGCGCATCGTGGGCATCCCGACATGAGCTCGATTCGGGTCGCGCTCGACGTGGTGGCATGCTCGCGTCACCGGTTCACCTGGCACCGGTGGGCGTGAGCGCGAGCGTCTCCACCGCGGACGCTGCCGGGAGCCCCGACGACCCGGAACCAGCGCACGCTCCTCCCGTCCCGGCAGGCACCTGGCAGGTCCTCAGCGAGGGCTCCGTCGTCGGCTTCACCGCCCGCCACCTGCTCGTCACCCTCGTGCACGGCCACTTCACCGACGTCGAGGGGCTGATCGTGGTCGCTCCCGACGTGACGAGCTCCTCGGTCGCCGCGCAGGCCTTGGCCGGCTCGATCACCACCGGCGACCCGGTGCGCGACGACCATCTCCGCTCCCACGACGTCCTCGACGTGGTGACCTACCCCGTGCTCTCCCTGTCCGGCAACGGGGTCACCGAGTACGCCGCCGGGCGGTACCGGACCACGGTGTCGCTCACCATCAGGGGCATCACCCGACCGGTCACCTTCGAGGTCGGCGCCGAGCCGGTAGCGCGTCCTGGCGACCGTCTGGAGCCGCTGCGGGCCCGCTTCACGGCTCGCGCCACTGTCAACCGCAAGGACTTCGGCCTGCGGTGGAACCCCGTGCTCGAGGCGGGCGGGGTCCTCGTCGGCGAAGAGGTCGCCGTCGAGGTCGACGTGCTGGCAGAGCACACCGGCCCGGCTGCACCCTGAGCCCGACGGCCGCTCTGCCCTGGCATCATGGGCCCGTGCCACCCTCCGACGTGCAGGTTCCCGGCGATGCCCACGAGTGGGTGAGCTTCGACGATCCCGACGACGAGCGGACCTGGCTCTTCGACGTGACCTTCTTGCTCAGCGGCTGGTCCTGCATCTACGGACGCGGCTGCCAGGGCGTGCTGACAGCCCCCGCCGCCGAGCGGGGCGAGGGCTGTTGCTCCTACGGTGCCCACTTCACCGGGCCCGAGGACGCAGCTCGCGTCTCCGAGGTCGCACGGACGCTCGGGCCCGACCTCTGGCAGTTCCGGGGCCGTGCTCGCCACGGGGTCGTGAAGACGCTCCCGGGTGGCGACCTCGCCACCCGCCTCGCCGACGGGGCCTGCATCTTCCTCAACCGGCCGGGGTTCGCCGGCGGGGCCGGCTGTGCACTCCACCACGCCGCCGCCCGGACCGGACGGAGCCACGTCGAGACCAAGCCCGACGTGTGCTGGCAGCTCCCCTTGCGCCGCGAGGACGAGAGCACGCCGGACGGCCGGATGACCTCTGTCGTCCGTCAGTGGGACCGTCGTCACTGGGGCGACGGCGGCAACGCGTTCCACTGGTGGTGCACCGAGGCCCCCGAGGCGTTCCACGGCGACCAGCCCGTCTACCAGTCGATGCGTTCGGAGCTCGAGGCCCTGGTGGGCCCGGTCGTGCACGGGCTCCTCGTCGCCTACCTCGACACTCGGAGCAGTCCGAGCACCAGGCCCACTCGCACCGAGACCGCTCCGGCGGCCGTCACGCCGCTTGCCCACCCGGTCGTTCGTCAGCAGTCCTGACGCATCCGAGGTCCGACGCCCGCCAGAACCGACGAGCCCGTGATCGGCCGACCGCCTACGGCGACGAGCGGTCGCCGGCTAGTCGTCCAAGGGGTCGCTGTCGCGGGACTCCGGTGCCGCCGTGCCGACGATCTCCGCGTACTCGTCCTCCGGGGCCAGGCACCACGAGGCGTGCTCGTCGTCCGGCTCGGCGCCGCACTCCGGACAGCGCCGCTCCGAGGTCGCGACCGACCGCTTCAAGCTTCGAGCCTCTTCGAACCGGCGATGGCGACCCTTCTTCACCGCACCCACTCCTTGCCCCAGCCACAGGCCACACCCAGACGACGAACGGGACAGGGCCTACCTCCACCACCAGCCCTTCCTGCAGTGTAGTGCCCCTCTCGACTGGCCGCGTCGCGGCCTCGGGCCAGGCCCGGCGGTACCATCGAGGCGTGGCCGACACCTTCGACCCCGCCGCGATGGTCCTGCGCTTTCGCGACCGCGCTCGGGCCGTGCGCGATCGGCGGCTCCCCCCGGTGGAGGGCGTCGAGCGCCAGCGCCTGCGCCAGCAGGCGCAACTGGACTACCAGGATTTCGCCATGCTGGGCGACGCCGAAGCGGAGCTCGTCGACGGCATCCTCACCCTGCGGATCGACCTCCGACCCCGCCCGGAGCCCAGCCCACCCGACCACTGACGGCTGCCGTCGCCGGGGAGCCGTCGGCGCGCCATCAGCCTCCGTAGTGCATCCTGGTGTCTTCCATGCGCAACGGCGCACCGGCCTCGGCCGCGTCTGCCGCGTCTGCCATCTCGGCCGGCTCCCCCACGGCCACCACGTCGCCGACGAGGAGGTGGTGACTGCCGAAGTCGAGACGATCGGTGACCCGGCAGGCCAACCACGCCCAGGCCCCAGCCAACACCGGCACGTCACCGGTGACCACGACCACGGGCTCGCCGGCGAGCGCGGTCGGTGTCCCGTCCGGACCGACCTCCACCTCCGAGACCGGCTTGGCGAAGCGGCGGACCACTGCCCGCTGTGACCGCTTGAGCATCGACACGGCGAACCGCTCCGAGCGGACCGCCAGCTCGAGGGTCACCGCGCCCGCTTCGACCGATACGGCGAGCCGAGGCGGAGCGGTCGCCACTTGGACCACCCAGCTCGCCGTCATGAGGTTCCACCGGCCGTCGGCCGCCGTGCCCACCAGGTAGAGGCCGGTCGGCATTGCCCAGAGGACTCGACGACGCGCCCGCTGCGTGCGGTCGGCCTCGGCGTCTGGCCCGTCTGGCCCGTCTGGCGCTACCGGCGTCGCTGGCGTCATCCGGCAAAGGGGTCGCTGCCCGAACCCGGCGGCAGCGTGGTGGTGGTGGTGGAGGGGTCGTGGCCGGTAATGGCCGCGACCCGACGGACTGCCTGCTCGAGGAGAGCGAGGCCGGCGGCGCGGTTGGCAGCCGAACGCGCCTGTTGGGCGCTGCCGCCGCCCGCGGCCTGCTCGCACTCGACGCCCGCGTCGAACTCGTGGGTGTAGGCCCGGTCGAGCAGCTCTGTGAGCTGCTGGTCCGGCGTGGGCAGGTTGCCGTGGCCCGTTGCTGCATCGGTAGCCAACAGGTCGCAGACGGCGCGAACCTCGGCCGGCGAGTCGTGTCGGGCCAGGGCGCGGGCCACGTTGCGGTTGTCCACCTCGAGCTCCCCGATGGTCGCTCCGCCCGACCCCGAGGTCATCCACGTGGTCACCCGTTGTGCCGGGCTGCCGACGTCCTCGGCCGCCGTACAGCCAGCCAGCACCATGGCGACAGCCACCACCACGGCCAGGGGCCCCGCGCTCCGGAGACGGCGGCGCGGCCATCGATCGCGGCACCGGGCCGTCTCGTCGAGCGCCACGCCAAGCAGTGTACGGGCCCCCCCGACACCCGGCTCCGCCCGACTCGGCCCCGATGCTTCAGGCCAGCTCGACGAGGTGGTACTCGCGCTTGCCACGCCGGACCACCACGTAGCGGCCGGCGAGCACGTCGTCCTCAGTGAGGCACCGTTCGGGGTCGGTCTCACGGCGGTCGTTGAGGTAGCACCCGCCCTGCTCCACGGTCGTGCGCGCCCGCGTGCGCGAGGGGGCGATCCCGGCGGTGACCAGGAGGTCCACCAGGGGTAGTCGCCCCAGCGCGTCGCGGGCCACCGTCGTCGTGGGTGCCTCGGCGAGCACCTCGAGCAGCGACCGCTCGTCGAGGTCGGCCAACCGTCCCGAGTAGAGCGCCTCGGCGGCACGTTCGACCCTCGCCGTCTCGTCCTTGCCGTGGACGAGCACGCAGACCGCCCGGGCCAGGGCCCGGGCTGCCTCGCGCCGCTCCGGGTGGGTCCGGACCGCGTCGTCGAGACCGAGGAGCTCGTCGCGATCGAGGAAGGTGAAGAACCTCAGGTAGGAGCCGACGACGGCGTCCTCGCTCCGCAAGAAGAACTGGTAGAGCGCATAGGGCGTGGTGCGGGCGGCGTCGAGCCACACGGTGCCCGTCTCGGTCTTGCCGAACTTCGTCCCGTCGGCCTTGACGACGAGCGGAGAGGTGAGCCCCCACACCTCGGCCTGTCGCGTCCTGCGCACGAGGTCGACGCCCATGGTGATGTTCCCCCACTGGTCGCTCCCGCCGATCTGCAGCCGGCAGTCGTGCTCGTCGTAGAGGTG
Source organism: Acidimicrobiales bacterium (assembly GCA_049964655.1). GTDB lineage: Bacteria > Actinomycetota > Acidimicrobiia > Acidimicrobiales > RAAP-2 > JAJZJT01. Next base: position 23,329 of record JBMFXC010000003.1, on the reverse strand, counting down.
ACGGAAGTCGTACGCCTGCAGGAGCATGTAGCTGAACTCGGTGTACGAGATGCCCTGCCCCTCGCGATCGAGCCGGGAACGTACCGACTCCTTGGCCACCATCTGGCCGACGGTGAACTGCTTGCCGACGTCGCGCAAGAAGTCGACCAGGCCCAGCGAGCCGAGCCAGGCGGCGTTGTCGAGCAGCAGTGCCCGGTCGTCCCCCGGCGCCTCGAAGTCGAGGAACCGGACAAGCTGCCCCCGGATGCTCGCCACGTTGGCGGCCAGCTCGTCGACCGACAAAAGGGTCCGCTCCTCCGACTTCCCTCCCGGGTCGCCGATGAAGCCCGTCCCGCCGCCAGCAAGCGCGATGGGCCGGTGACCGGCGAGCTGCAGGCGTCGCAGCGTGCACAGTTGGAGCAGGTTCCCCACGTGCAAGCTGTCCGAGGTCGGGTCGAAGCCCCCGTAGACGGTCAGGCGGTCGGTGTCGAGGCGGGCGAGGACCGACGGGTCGGTCACCTGGTGCACGAGGCCACGGAAGCGGAGGTCGTCGGCGAGGCCGGGCATCTGCCCAGCCTGCCACGGGCCGGAGGAGCCCTCGGCCACGATGGTCACCGGTACGCTTCGGGTGGCCCCGACCGGGACGCCACCAGCAGTGGAGACCACCTCAGGAGACGACGTGGGCAACCCCTATCTCGAGGGCCCCTTCGCCCCGGTGCGCGAGGAGCGAACCGACGACCACGAGCTGCCCCTGGAGGGTGCGCTGCCCCCCGGGCTCGACGGCCGTCTGCTGCGGATCGGCCCGAACCCGGCCACGACTCCGGCCGACCCGGACCGCTACCACTGGCTCACCGGCGACGGTATGGTGCACGCCGTCGACCTCGCCGACGGGCGGGCAGTGGGCTACCGCAACCGCTTCGTCCGCACCCGGGCCCTGGCCCGGCAGGCCGGTACCCCGGCTCCCCGGGGTCCGCGCGGTCCCGTCGACGGTCCGGCCAACGCCAACGTCGCGCACCATGCCGGCAGGCTCCTCGCCCTTGACGGCGTCGGGCTCCCACTCGCCCTCGGTGCCGACCTGACCACCGCCCGGGTGCACGACTTCGACGGCGCCCTCACCTCACCGGTGGCCCCGCACCCCAAGCGCGATCTGGACGGCGGGCTCGTGCTGGTCGGGTCCGACGTGTTCGGACCGCCGTTCCTCAGGACGCACCTCGTCGACCGTGACGGCCGCCTGGTGCGGAGCGACGACATCGACGTCGGCCGTGCCACGCTCGTCCACGACGTCGGCCTGACTGGTCGCTCCCTCGTCCTCTTCGACCTCCCGGTGGTCTTCGACCTGGCCCTGGCCGTCGGAGCAGGCGCCATGCCCTACCGTTGGATGCCCGACCTCGGGGCACGGGTCGGGGTCGTCGACCGCCACGGCGGCGCCGACGTCCGTTGGTTGCCGGTGGAGCCGTGCTTCGTCTCCCACGTCGCCAACGCCTACGACGACGGGGACGACGTCGTCGTCGACCTGGTCTGCTACGCCTCGGCGTTCGCCGGTCGGGGCGAACGCCCGAGCACCACGACCGGCCTGCTCACCCGGTGGCGGCTGTCCGCCGCCGGACAGGTGTCCGCCGAGCAGCTGGACGACCGACCCGTCGAACTGCCCCGCACTGCCGAGGACGTCCAGGGGCGCCCGTACCGCTACGCCTACGGCGTCCTCCTCGACGACCAGTCGACGCCGGCCCCGACCCCGACCGCCCTCGTCAAGTACGACCTGGCTCGCGACGAGTCGGCTCGCTTCGCCCCAGGGCCCGGTCGCATCCCCTCCGAAGCGATCTTCGTCCCGGCGGTTGACGGTCGGGGCGAGGACGAAGGATGGGTCCTGACGGTGGTCGAGGACTTGGCGCGGGGGGCCAGCGACCTCGTCGTGCTCGACGCCACCTCGTTCTCCGGCCCCCCCGTTGCCACCGTCCACCTCCCGGCCCGGGTGCCGCTCGGCCTGCACGGAACCTGGCTGCCTGCCGGCTGAGCTGCTGCCGACGGCCAGCTGCCGGCTGAGCTGCTGCCGACGGCCAGCTGCCCGCTGAACCGCTAAACCGCTGCCGGCTGAGCCGCTGCTACCCGCCGAGCTGGTCGACAGCGGCGACGACGGCCGACAGGACGGCCTCGTGGGCGACGACGTTCTCGGACCGGCCGGGGAGCCGGACCGAGATGACGTGCACCCCAGGCGCGCCGACCGTGCCGGCCAACGCGTCGACGAGCGCCCGCTCGCCGTCCTCCGGCCCGATCGACGTGGTAGCCAGCCCGAAGCCCGCGGCGACGGCGGCCACGTCGACGCCGCGGGGGGTTCCAAACAGCGTCTCGAACCGTTCGGTGCCCAACAGTCGGGCCTGCGGCAGAAATGAGAAGATGCCGCCACCGCCGTTGTCGGCCACCACCACCGTGCACGACGCGCCCCGTTCACCGAGGCCGCCGGGGGCGTGGTGCCCTTCGAGGGCCGACACGTCGTGGAGAAAGGCCACGTCTCCGACCAGGGCGACCGTCGGGCGCCCCCCGGCCCAGGCGACCCCGATCGCCGTCGAGACGACGCCGTCGATCCCGTTGGCGCCGCGATTGGCCAAGACCCGCGGCGCTGCGCCGCGCACCGGAGCGAACGCCTCGACGTCCCGCACGGGCATCGAAGAGGACACCACGAGGTGTGCGTCCTCCCCGAGCGCGTCGACAAGGCGGTAGGCCAGGGCGGGCTCGGTCAGCGGACCTCGCCCGCACTGCTCCGCGACCACCAACCGGGCCACCTGCTCGGCCCGCTCCCATGCCTCGACCCAGCCGGCCACCCGCTCCACCTGGCCCTCCCGAGCCCCGACCACGGCACGGCACAGTGCACCCGGGTCACAGGAGACGAGCTCGTCGGCGAGGTGGGCAGGGTCGGCCCAACGAGCGCTGGCGTCCACCACCACCAGTTCGGCCCCCCCTCGAACGGCGTCCGCCACGAAGGTCTCGACGGCACGGGAGGCCCAGGGGCCACCCAAGCGCACGATCAGGTCGGGACGGTGTGAGGCCACGAAGCCATCGGCGCGCACCAGGGCGTCGGCCATCGCGACGACGCCGGCGCCATCGACGCGCACCCCCGAACGCGGGTCGGCGAGGACGGGCCACCCGGCCAGTCGGGCCAGACCGAGCACGTCTTCGGGGTCTCCGCAACCGAACCCGGCCACCACGAGCCCGCGCCGGCCGGCTATGGCCCCCGTCAACCGCTCGACGGCTCCCACCGGGGGAGCCGTCGAGCGGTCGCGTCGGTGGAACGGCTCGCCGCCGGGGCGGCCGGACGGGATGCCGCCGGCAGCGGCGTCCCCGAGCAACGGTTCCCGCAGCGGGACGTTCATATGGACCGGACCGGGGCCGGAGCGAGACGAGACCGCTTCGGCAACCGCCCGGGAGGCAATCGACCGCCACGCCGGCCGGCCGGCGACGTCAGGCACGCCCGTGTCGACGAACCAGCGGACGGACCGCCCGTAGAGGTGGACCTGGTCGATCGCCTGGGGGGCTCCGACGTCCCGCAGTTCGACGGGCCGGTCGGCCGTGCAGACGAGCAGTGGGACCCCGGCGAGGTCGGCCTCTACGACTGCGGCGTGGGCCTCGGCGGCGGCCGTGCCACTGGTGGTCACCAGCACGGCCGGTCGGCCGGTGGCGAGCCCTGCACCCAGGGCAACGAAGGCCGCCGAGCGTTCGTCGACCCGGACGAGGACGTCGACGCCGGGGTGGTCGGCGAGGGCGAGGGCGAGGGGCGTCGAGCGCGAACCGGGGCAGACCACCGCCCGCCAGGCGCCGGCGCGGACCAGCTCGTCAGCGACGGTTGCGGCGAAGGCCGCCTGGACGTCCGCTGGGCGCGGCGGCTCAGGCATGTCGTGACGCCCGTTGCGCTGGCCCGCCGGAACGGACGGCTCGGTACGCTCGTCGGCCATGGCACCGCCACGCTCGACAGCGGCAACCGGGCCACCGGGGGGCCGGCTCGCCTCCGATCGACGGGGGACGACCGGCCCTCCGCTCGTGCTCGCCCACGGGTTCACCCAGACCCGAGGGGCCTGGGGGCCCGTGGCTGACGACCTGGCCGCTGACCACCGGCTCCTCCTCGTCGACCTTCCTGGCCACGGCGGCTCTTCCGGAATCGCCGCCGACCTCCCGACCGGCGCGCGGCTCCTCGCCGACGCTGGCGGTGCGGGTTCCTACGTCGGCTACTCGATGGGCGGCCGCTTCTGCCTCCACCTCGCCCTGCGCACCCCGGAGCTGGTCGACCGGCTCGTGCTCCTCTCCACCACACCGGGGATCGTCGACGCCGACGAGCGAGCTGCCCGTCGAGCCGCCGACGAGGCGTTGGCCGACGAGCTCGACCCGCCGGGGGCGGACCCAGCAGGCGACGCCGAGCGCCGAGACGCCTTCCTGCGTCGTTGGCTCGCCCAGCCGCTCTTCGCCTCGCTCCCGCCCGAGGCCGACGCGCTCTCCGAGCGACGACGAAACTCGGCTGCCGGCCTCGCGTCGAGCCTGCGACTGGCCGGGACGGGCACTCAACTGCCCCTGTGGGCCGAGCTGGCCAGCCTCGCCATGCCAGTGCTGGTGATCACCGGCGCCGAGGATGCCAAGTTCGACGCCATCGCCCGTCAAATGGTGGCGGCGATCGGCCCGAAGGCCGCCCACGTCAGCGTTCCTGGCGCCGGGCACGCCGTGCACCTCGAGCGCCCAGGGGACGTGGCTGCCGCCATCCGGGACTTCGGTGCCTGAGACCGGTGCTGCCCGCCACGACCGGCAGCCTCGGCGAGCCCATGCCCCCGTCACGGCGTCGCCAACCACAACCCGACAGCCACCAGGAGCCCCACCACGAGCTGGAGGCGAGCCGTCGCCCCGAGAAGGGGAAGCAGGTCCCGGCCGGTGGCGCCACCAACGGCGAGCCGGAGCGGGCCGACGACCAGCGGGAGGGCCAGGAGCGGCAGGAACGGGCCGACGGCCGTCCGGGCCGACCCTGCGGTCGGGGCAGTCGAGACGGCCCAGACCGCGACCACGACGAAGGGAAGAGCGAGGAGCGCGGCGGTGAGCAGGCCGGCGCGGCGACGGCCCAGCCGTACCGCCAACGTCCGCTTGCCAGCGACGGCATCGCCGGTCAGGTCGCGAAGGTTGTTGGCGTCGAGCAGCGCGGCGGCCAGGAGCCCGGCGGCCACTGCGCCGGCCAGCGGACCGCCCGCCGAGAGGTGCCCGGTCTCGACGTAGTACGTCCCCTCGGTTGCCACCAGACCGAAGAACGCGAAGACGAACACCTCGCCGAGCCCGAGGTAGCCGTAGGGACGCGGACCACCGGTGTAGAGCCACCCCGCTGCCAGGCACGCCGCACCGACGGCCACGACCCACCACGAGGTCGCGGCGGCAAGCGCCAGCCCGGCCACGCCGGCCACGCCGAAGGACAGCAGGGCTGCCACCTTGACCGAGGTCGGCGAGGCGAGCCCTGACCCGACCAGCCGGAGCGGGCCGACCCGTCCGGCGTCGGTGCCCCGGGCGCCGTCGGAGTAGTCGTTGGCGTAGTTCGTCCCGACCTGGATGGCGAGCGCCACCACCAGCGCGGCGACGACACGACCGAGCTGGGCCATGCTCCCCCCGGTCCCGGTCGGACCACCTCGTCCGTCGACCAGCTGGACGAAGGGGTGTGCGGCAGCGGACCCCACCAGCACCGGGACGAGGGCGGCCGGCAGGGTGCGCGGCCGGGCACCGGCCACCCACCGCCCTATCCGGCCGGGGTCGGGTCGGACCGTGGTCGCGGGAGCCACCTGCCCCGCCGGGGCGTCGGTCACGGACGCCGCGGGAACCGGCTGAAGTCGGGTGGCCGGTGCTCCTGGAAGGCGTTGCGACCCTCCTGCCCCTCCTCGCTCATGTAGAAGAGCATGGTGGCGTCGCCGGCGAACTGCTGCAGCCCGGCCAGTCCGTCGTCGGCGGCATGGATACCTCCCTTCAGCATGCGCAAGGCGAGAGGGGACAGCGACAGCATGCGTCGGCACCACGCCACCGTCTCGGTCTCGAGCTCGGCCAGCGGGACGACAGTGTTGACCAGCCCCCACTGGAGCGCGGTCTGTGCGTCGTACTGGCGACAGAGGAACCACACCTCCTTCGCCCGCTTCAGTCCGATGGTGCGGGCCAGCAGGCTGACGCCGTAGCCACCGTCGAAGCTGCCGACCTTCGGCCCGGTCTGGCCGAAGCGGGCGTTGTCGGCGGCGATGGTCAGGTCGCAGACGAGATGGAGGATGTGGCCCCCGCCGATGGCGTACCCGGCCACCATCGCCACCACCGGCTTGGGCAGACGGCGGATCTGGACCTGAAGGTCCAACACGTTCAGACGCCCGATCCCGCGCCGGGCCACGTCGTCGTCACCGAGGTAGCCGTCGTCTCCCCGGATCATCTGGTCGCCCCCCGAACAGAAGGCGTCGGGACCCTCGCCGGTCAGGACCACCACCCCCACCGACGGGTCGTCACGGGCGTCGGCGAAGGCATCCGACAGCTCGAAGAGCGTCTGGGGCCGGAAGGCATTGCGTACCTCTGGCCGGCAGATCGTCACCTTGGCGATCCCGTCGGCCACTTCGTAGCGGATGTCGCCGTACGAACGGCGCGTCTCCCACGCCGGCAGGGGCGTCCCCCGGTGCTCGGCCACCGGATCGACCGGCGGGCCGGTGATCACCGTGCGGGACCCAGAAGGGCTACCGGCGCTCACCGGGTCACTCCGGCGCCTGGACGGAACGCCGCGCTGCCGGTGCCCCGTCGGCCACCAACCGTTCGACCATTTACTCCGAGAGTTATAACTCGCACGGTCGCTACGCTAGCGCCGTGCACCAGCTCGTTGCGCTCGACCTCGACCCGGGTCCCGCCTTCGTCGACGCCCTCCGCCGCGCCTGGGACGACGGCGACGCCGTCCTCCCCCTCGACCGCCGCCTGCCGCATGCGGCCCGGGTCCGTCTGGTCGAAGCTGTGGGACCGACCCGGCTGGTCGACGCCACCGGGGCGCACCACCTCCCCGGTGGTCGTCCCGTCGAGCCAGGTGACGCTCTCGTGGTGGGCACGAGCGGGACCACCGGCGACCCCAAGGGCGTGGTACTCACCCACGACGCCATCGCCGCCTCGGCCTGGGCCACCTCCGAACGCCTCGGGGTCGATCCCGCCACCGATCGATGGGTGGCCTGCCTTCCCTTCGCCCACGTCGGCGGCCTGGCCGTGCTCACCCGGGCCCTCGTCACCGGCACCCCGGTCGAGGTGCACGAGCGCTTCGAGGCGGCTCGCGTCGAGGAGGCGGCACGCCGAGGGGCGACGCTCGTCTCCCTGGTTGCCACCGCGCTCAGGCAGGCGGACATCTCCGCCTACCGGGCCGTGCTCCTCGGTGGTGCAGCTCCGCCCTCCGACCTGGCCGCCAACGTCGTCACCACCTACGGGATGACCGAGACCGGCTCCGGCATCGTCTACGACGGGCTACCCCTCGACGGCGTGGAGGTCCGCATCGGAGACGGAGCACTCGGCAGCGACGGCGAAGTGCTGGTGCGCGGCCCGACCCTGCTGCGCGCCTACCGCGACGGCACCCGACCGTTCCTCGACGGCGGCTGGTTCCCCACCGGTGACGGCGGGCACCTGGACGGCGACCGGCTCGTCGTGCACGGACGCCTCGCCGAGGTGGTCGTCACCGGGGGCGAGAAGGTGTGGCCCGCCGCCGTCGAGCGAGTCCTGCTCGGCCTTCCCTCGATCGCCGAGGCTGCCGTGTGGAAGCGGCCCGATCCGCACTGGGGTGAGCGGGTGGTCGCCTGGGTGGTGGCCGCCGACCCCGACCGCCCACCGTCCCTCGGGGACGTCACCGAAGCGGTCCGAGCCGAGCTCGCCCCCTGGGCGGCGCCGAAGGAGCTCGAGGTGTGCACGTCCCTACCCCGCACCTCGACGGGCAAGGTGCGGCGCAGCGCGTTGTCGTGATCCGGTGCGTCCCTGATCCGGTGCGTCGAGGGCGCCACCGGCCGTCCGATGGTCAGGCGACGACACCCCCGCTCGGCGTGACCAGCGCCCCGCCGTCGACGACCAGGGTGTGGCCGGTGATCCACGAGGCGGCGTCCGAGCAGAGGAAGAGGGCGGCACGGGCGATGTCCTCGGGGAGCCCGAGCCGACGGAGCGGCAGGCGACCGACGATGGTCTCCTCGCCGGGCTCCCACAGGGCACGGGCCAGCTGCGTCTTGACCAGCCCGGGAGCGAGGGCGTTGACGCGCACGTCGGGAGCGAGCTCGGCGGCGAGCTGCCGGGTGAGCTGGATGACGGCAGCCTTCGTCACGTTGTACCAGCCGATGCCCGGCTCGACGGAGAGGCCCCCGATGGAGGCGACGTTCAAGACCACGCCGCCGCCTTCGGCGAGCCCGGCGCGCCAGGCCGCTTGCGTCCACTCGACGACGGCCGACTGGTTGACCCGGACTGTCTTGTCGGCCCGGGGGCGGTCGAGGTCCATCAGCGGCCCGTAGTACGGGCTCGTCGCGGCGTTGTTGACCAGGATGTCGATCCCACCGAAACGTTCGACCATGGCGGCCACGCACCGTTCGGCGTCGGACGGCTCGCCCACGTTGGCCACCTCGTAGGCCACCGCGCCCGATCGCTCGGGGAGACCCTGCTCGATGGCTGCAGCCGCCTCGGCCAGGCCCGCCTCCTTGCGCGAGGTCAGCAGCACCGACGCTCCTGCCTCGGCGAAGATGGCGGCGATGGCCTGGCCGATCCCCCTCGACGCGCCGGTCACCAGCGCGCGCCGACCGTCCAACCTGAGCTCCATGGGCGCAACCCTAGGCCCGGCGCACCGGCGCTGCACCGCCTGGTTCACTGGAGGTCGTCACGGAGGGCTACCGCCCGCATCGCTCCCCGCCCACCACCAACGCGGCAGGCGGGCTCCGACCGCAGGGCGGGAGCCCTAGCATCGGCGCCGTGAACCGCCTCGCCGACGAGACGAGCCCGTACCTCCGCCAGCACGCCTCCAACCCGGTCCAGTGGCAGGCATGGGGAGAGGACCCCTTTGTCGAAGCTCGCCGGCGAGACGTCCCGGTCTTCGTGTCGATCGGCTACGCCTCGTGCCACTGGTGCCACGTGATGGCCCACGAGTCCTTCGAGGACCCAGCCGTCGCCGAGCTCGTCAACGAGCACTTCGTGGCAGTCAAGGTCGACCGAGAGGAACGCCCGGACGTCGACGCCATCTACCTCGAGGCCGTCTCGGCCCTCACCGGCTCGGGCGGATGGCCCCTCAACGTCTTCTGCACCCCGGACGGCCGCCCGTTCTTCGGAGGCACCTACTTCCCGCCGCAGGGGCGACCAGGCATGCCGTCGTTCACCACCGTGCTCCGGGCCGTCATCGACGCGTGGCACGACCGACGAGCCGAGGTCCTGGCCGAGGCCGACGACCTCACCGAGGCCGTCGTCGCCCGCACGACGTTGACCGGGGCGACCTCAGGGGTCGGGGCGACCACCTCCGCGGTGGCCCCGACGAGCCCGGGGCCCGCTCCGGGAACCCGGCTCGGCCAGGCCGTCGAGGAGCTGTCCCGCTCCTTCGACGCCGACCACGGTGGCTTCGGGACGGCGCCGAAGTTCCCGCAACCCGTCCTGCTCGAGGTCCTGCTCAACGCCGCGGCGGCCGGGCGGACCGGACGGGGCGCCCTGGCCGGGCCAGTCGGCGCCGAAGCCGAGTCGATGGCAGTCGCCACCCTCGACGCGCTGGCCGCCGGCGGCATCCACGACCACCTCGGCGGCGGCTTCGCCCGCTACTCGACCGACGCCACCTGGACGGTCCCCCACTTCGAGAAGATGCTCTACGACCAGGCCGGGCTGCTGCGAGCCTTTCTCCACGGCTGGCAGGTCACCGGCCGGCCCGACTACCGATGGGTGGCCGACCGCATCGTCTCGTCCGTCCTCACCGACCTGGCCCACGGCACCGGAGGGCTTGCCTCCTCCGAGGATGCCGACAGCGATGGGGTCGAGGGGCGCTTCTACGTCTGGACACCCGCAGAGGTGGGGGCTGCCCTCGCCGACGCTCCCGAGGGAACGGCCGGACCCGATGCCGTGACGACGTTCTTCGGAGTCACCGCGGCGGGCACCTTCGCCTCCGGCGCCAGCGTCCTCCGTCGACCTCCAGGCGCCCCGCTCCGCGGCCCCGACGACGTCGAAGCAGCCCGAGCCTGGCTCGGCCGCGCCCGCGCCCGTCGAGCCCGGCCGGCGCGCGACGACAAGGTCATCACCGAGTGGAACGCCATGTTCGTCTCCTCCCTGGCCGAGGCGGCAGGGGCGTGCGGCGACGCTTCCTGGGCGTCGGCGGCGGTGGCCATCGCCACCGATCTCGAAGCCCATGCCCGCCGAGATGACGGCCGGTGGCTGCGGTCGTGGGTGCCCGGTGAACCGGCCCGGCACCTCGCCTGCGCGGGGGACTACGCCTGGCTCGTCGACGCGTTCACCCGCCTCGGCGAGCTGACCGGGGAGGCCGCCTGGACGCGGCGGGCCATCGAGACGGCCGACGGCCTCCTCGAGCTGTTCTTTGACCCCGAGCACGGCGGGTTCTTCACGACCGGCCACGACGCCGAGTCGTTGATCGCCCGCCCCAAGGACGTCCTCGACGGTGCCGTTCCCTCGGCGAACGGCACGGCGGCGGTGGCCCTCGTCCGCCTGGGAGCCGTCTCCGGCCTCGAGCGGTTCACCGAGGCGGCTGCCGGAGTGGTCGCGCTCGTCGCTCCGCTCCTCGACCGTCACCCCACCGCTGTCGCCTCGACCCTGCTCGCCGCCGAGCTGCTCGCCGGCGGGACGACCGAGGTCGTGGTCCCCGGACGCCGGCGGGACCTCGTCGAGGTCGTCCAGCGTCGATGGGTACGCGACGGCGTCCTGGTCTGGGGCGAGCGAACGACCTCGCCCCTGTTCGCGGAACGGCAGGACGGGATGGCCTACGTCTGCCGGGGTTCGGTGTGCACCCTGCCGGTCAGCGAGCCGAGCGCTCTCGGGGAACGCCTCGCCGAGGTGGCGTCGTGACCCGGCCCCCCGAGGGCGGGCCGGAGACCACCGAGGCCGTCGCCACCGAGTGGCCCGACGTCGAGCACCACGAGCCAGAGCGTCGCCGCTCGTCCCGTACCCCGCGGGCCGGCACTGCCCGTGACGTCGTGCGGGCGGTCCGGCCCAGCGAGCGCATCGACGTGCGTCCCGGCACGCTGCTCACCCTGCTGGTGCTCGCCTCGCACCCCGAGGACACCATCGGCGTCGACCTGGCCTCGGGCACCCTCGTTCGCGCCCGGGTCCGATGGCCTGCCGACCACGGGCCCGACCTGCAGGCCTTCGACGTCGTCGAGGCAGTCGTGGCAGCGGACCCAGAGCGGGACGACCTGGCCCAGCCCGAAGCCGTGACGGTCGACGGGCTCCCGCGTCACCGGGGCACCTACCACGGGCGTCACGTTCGCCACTTGCTCCAGCGCCTCTCCGCTCCGGTCGAGGAGCACGTCCTCGGCTTCCCGGGTGCGTCGGCCCCCTACTGGGAGTTCCGAGGCTTCCGTCCATCTCTTGCCCTCGTCGTACCGAGCAAGGGACCCGTCCTCTTCCGGCGGGGAGCGGAGCAAGAGGTCTGGGCACGTTTCGGCTGGGGTCGGAGCGACAACTGGCTCCCGGTCGAGGACCCGGTGGCCGCACGCGCCCTCGGAGTCGCCCGCCGCGACCGGCTCCACGGCAAGGACCTGGCATCCGCGCTCGGGTTCAAGCCGCACTACGTCGTCGCTGCGCTCAGCGCGCCCCGATCAGGCCACTGCTACAAGACGGTCCGAGCGCTGCTGCCTCGGGGGTGAGACCAGAGCACAGCGACCGTCCCGGTCGACCACCGCCTCGGCGTCGGCGCCCGAGCCTCCCCTCGGTCGTCGCCTACAGTCGCACTCGTGCCCACCGCCCCTGTCGCCCCCCGGCCCGAGCCGGTCGTCCCTGACTACGGAGGCGCGTGCATCGGCTCGGTCGTGCCCGCCCTCCTCGACGTCCTCTCCGGAGCGGAACCGCCGCCATGGCTTCCCTCGGTTGCCGCCGGTGCCAACCAGGTCGTCCTGTGCGTCCTCGACGGACTGGGTGCGGAACAGCTCGCCGCCCGGGCGACGCTCGCTCCCACGCTTGCCGGTGCCGACGGTGCCGGGCGGCCGGTCACCTCGGTCGCCCCGTCGACTACGGCCTGTGCGTTGACCTCGCTCACCACCGGTTGTCCTCCGGCCCGCCACGGCCTGCTCGGCTACCGCCTGGCAACCGCCGACGACCACATCCTCAACGTCCTCCGCTGGACGATCGGCGGAGCCATGCAGCGAGACGCCCGCCGGATCGTCCCGCCACGCTCGCTGCAGCCGTGCCCGCCGTTCCCCGGTGCACCGGGGCCCGTCCCTGTCGTCACCCGTGAGGGCTTCGGCTCCACCGGCTTCACCGCGGCCCACCTGGGCGACGCCCCGCTGAGCCCCTACGCGGTCACCTCGACCATCGCCGTCGACGTGCGCAGGCTGCTGGCTGACGGCCACCGGTTCACCTACGTGTACTACGACGGGCTGGACAAGGTCGCCCACGCCCACGGGCTCGGCGAGCACTTCGACGCCGAGCTGGCCGCCGCCGACCGACTCGTCGCCGAGCTGGCCGGTCTCCTCCCCGAAGGAGCCGTCCTGGTGGTGACCGCCGACCACGGCCAGGTCGACGTCGGCCCGGCGGTGGAGGTCCTCGGGGCCGAGGTGATGGAGGGGGTCCGACTGCTCACCGGAGAGGGACGGTTCCGGTGGCTCCACGCCCTCCCGGGTGCCGCCGACGACGTGGTCCAGGCCGCCACCGAACGCTACGGAGACCGGGCTTGGGTGGTCACCCGCCAGACCATCATCGAACGTGGCTGGTTCGGCGGTGTTCCCCGTCCCGACGTCGTCGCCCGGCTCGGGGACGTCGCGCTCGTCCCCTACGAGCCCATCGCGTTCCTCGACCCGGCCGACACCGGCGAGAGCCGGCTGGCCTCCCGGCACGGGTCCCTCACCCCCGCCGAGATGCTGGTGCCGCTGCTGGCCCTCGACGGAGGTGGCAACATCACAGGATGACGACGGACGGAACGCACCCCACCATCGAGACCGGCGCCGATCGCCCTGCGGGTCGTGGGAGCCCCTCGCCGGCGAACGCCACTCCGTCCTCCGGGGCACCCCGCACCTCGGGAGCTCCGGACGAGGGCGAGGGAGCAAGCCGGGCGGGCGACACCATCGAGCAGCCGGCCAAGCTGCTCCGCATCGGGTCGATGGTCAAGCAGCTCCTCGAGGAGGTGCGCCAGGCGCCGCTCGACGAAGCCAGCCGGGGCCGCCTGCGCGAGATCTACGAGCAGTCGATCCGCGAGCTCGCCGACGGGCTCTCCGACGACCTGGCCGCCGAACTGGACCGGGTGTCGATCCCCTTCGACACCCCGACGCCCTCGGAGGCAGAGCTGCGGATCGCCCAGGCGCAGCTGGTCGGCTGGCTCGAGGGCCTCTTCCACGGCATCCAGGCCACGCTGGTGGCGCAGCAGTTCGCCGCCCGGGCCCAGCTCGACGAGATGCGCCAGCGGGCCCTACCGGTCAGCGCCGACGAGGGGCCGGGGCGACCCGGGACGTACCTCTGAGCCGACAGCTCGACCCTCTCAGCCGACAGTTCGACCAGGGAGGCGCTGGCGGCGAGCCCCAGCCGGTCCAAGGACAGCCGGCGGCGGCCCACCGGCACCCCGTGCGTGCCTGGGCGCTCCCCAGGCACGCCTCGCACGCCGGCACCAGGTTCCCGATCGCGCTAGGGTCCGAACCACAGCGGTGTGATTCGCCCGCCTCGGTGCCAGTCGCCGGCCCAGTTGGCCGTGGGACCGTCCCCGGACGCCCGCCCGGAGACGGGTCGGTCCCCGACCGAGTCGTCGGCCCCACCCCGCTGGTCCGGCCGACCAGCTCGACCAGCGGACCGTTCCGCAGGCGAGCACGGTGCGCCGGCACCGCGACCGACGCTTGGACCGACACGAGGAGGGAGCCACGACCGTGACAGCGCCGTCGTTCACCCACCTGCACACCCACACCGAGTTCTCCATGCTCGACGGCGCGGCGCGGGTGAGGGAGCTCGTCCAAGCGGCCGCCGCCGACGGACAGCCTGCCCTCGGCATCACCGACCACGGCAACATGTACGGCGTCCTCGACTTCTACGCGGCGTGCCGAGCCGAGGGCGTGAACCCGGTCATCGGTACCGAGGCCTACATGGCGGCCGAGTCACGCCACGAGCGGCCGGTGCGACGGGGCAAGGTCGACGACACCGGGGGTGACGTCGACGGCGGCGAGAAGCTGTACTACCACCTGACGCTCCTCGCCGAGACGACCGAGGGGTACCGCAACTTGCTCAAGCTGTCCTCGGCCGCCTACCTCGAGGGCTACTACTACAAGCCCCGGCTCGACTGGGAGCTGTTGGCCCAGCACCACGAGGGCCTGATCGCCACGACCGGATGCCTCGGTGGCGTCGTCCTCCAGGCGCTCCTCGCCGGCGACGAGGCCAGAGCACAGGCGCTGGCCGGCCGCCTCCAGGACATCTTCGGACGGGACAACCTCTTCGTCGAGCTGCAAGACCACGGCCTGGCCGAGCAAAAGCGGACGAACCCCCAGCTGGTGGCCATCGCCCGACGGATCGGCGCGCCGCTGCTGGCCACCAACGACAGCCACTACACCCGCCGCGAGGACCACGTCGCCCACGACGCCCTCCTGTGCGTCCAGACCGGCGCCACCATCGACGACCCCAAGCGGTTCAAGTTCGAGGGCGAGGAGCACTACCTGAAGTCGGCTGCCGAGATGCGGCACCTGTTCGCCGAGCTCCCCGAGGCGTGCGACAACACGCTGCTCATCGCCGAACGAGCCCATGTGGACATCGACTTCGGCCGTCCGAGCCTGCCCAAGTTCCCCGTCCCCGACGAGTTCACCGGGGACACCTACGAGGAGCGGGCGGGTCGCTACCTCCGGCACCTGAGCTTCGAGGGAGCCAAGGAGCGCTACGGGCACCCCCTCCCGCCGGCGGTCGTCGACCGGCTCGACTACGAGCTCGGCGTCATCGCCACCATGGGCTTCTCGGCGTACTTCCTCGTCGTGTGGGACCTCATTCGCTTCGCCCGGTCGCGGGGGATCCGGGTCGGGCCAGGGCGGGGGTCGGCCGCCGGTTGCTGCGTCGCCTACTGCCTGCAGATCGTCGACCTCGACCCCATCCGCTACGACCTGCTCTTCGAGCGCTTCTTGAACCCGGGCCGGATCCAGATGCCCGACATCGACATGGACTTCGACGAGCGCTATCGGGCCGACATGATCCGCTACGCGGCCGAGCGCTACGGCTCGGACCACGTTGCGCAGATCGTCACCTTCTCGACCATCAAGGCCCGGGCCGCGGTGCGTGACGCCGCCCGCGTGCTCGGCTATCCCTACGTGGTGGGCGACCGGATCGCCAAGGCGATGCCACCGCTCATCATGGGACGGGACACCCCGCTCGCCGCCTGCCTCGAGCGCACAGACGGGTACGAGGACGGCTTCGCCGCGGCAAGCGAGCTCCGGACCATGTACGAGACCGACCCCGACGCCCGCAAGGTGATCGACGTGGCCAAGGGGCTCGAGGGGCTGCGACGCCAGGACGGCATCCATGCGGCCGCCGTGGTCATCACCGACGAGCCGCTCACCGAGTACGTCCCCATCCAGCGCAAGCCGGACGGCTCGAACCCCGACGACGCCCCGGTGGTGACGCAGTACGAGATGCACGGGGTCGAGGACCTGGGCCTGCTCAAGATGGACTTCCTCGGTCTACGCAACCTGTCGGTCATCGAGCGCGCCCTCGACCTCATCGAGCACTCGACCGGGCGTCGACCGGACATCGACCACGTCCCCCTCGACGACGAACCGACCTTCGAGATGCTGCGGCGAGGCGACTCGATGGGCGTGTTCCAGTTGGAGGGTGGGCCCATGCGCTCGCTCATGCGATCGCTCGCCCCGACCACCTTCGACGACGTCGCCGCCCTGGTCGCCCTGTACCGGCCCGGGCCGATGGCCGCCAACATGCACAAGGACTACGCCGACCGCAAGAACGGCCGTCAGCCGGTGACCTACCTCCATCCGGACCTGGAGGGGATCCTGGCCGACACCTATGGGCTCATGATCTACCAGGAGTCCGTCATGCGGGTCGCCCAGAAGTTCGCCGGGTACTCGCTCGCCGAGGCCGACAACCTGCGCAAAGCGTGCGGCAAGAAGATCCGCGCGCTCATCCAGGCCGAGCGCGAGAAGTTCGTCGCGGGGTGCGAGGCCCAGGGCTACGGCGAGGCGATCGGCACGGCCCTCTTCGACATCATCGAGCCGTTCGCCGACTACGCCTTCAACAAGTCGCACTCCTACGGCTACGGCTTCATCGCCTACCAGACGGCGTGGCTGAAGGCCCACCACCCCGTCGAGTACTTCGCCGCCCTCCTCACCTCGGTCAAGGACAACAAAGACAAGACGGCGGTCTACCTGGCCGAGTGCCGCTCCCTCGGCATCCGGGTGCTCGTCCCCGACGTCAACCGGTCCCAGGCCGAGTTCACGGCCGAGGTCGGGCCGCGGACCGACGAGGATACCGGTGCCCCCAGGCGGAGCTCGGCGGCCGGCATCGGGGCGATCCCCTTCGGTCTAGCCGCCGTGCGCAACGTCGGCGAAGGGCTCGTGGGCCAGATCGTCGCCGAGCGCGACGCCAACGGGCCGTTCGTCGACTTCTACGACTTCTGCCAACGAGTCGACCCCCAGGTCCTGAACAAGCGGACCGTCGAGTCGCTCATCAAGGCCGGCGCCTTCGACTCGCTCGGCCACCCCCGCAAGGGCCTCTGCCTGGTCTTCGAGGAGATCGTCGATCGGACCCTCGAGCGCCGCCGGGAGCACGACGCCGGGGTGGTCTCCCTCTTCGCTTCGCTCGAGGTCTCCGAGCCCGGTCAGACGGCAGGCTTCGAGGACACTCGGGTGCCCATCCCTGATGTCGAGTTCGACAAATCCCAGCGCCTGGCGTTCGAGAAGGAGATGCTCGGCCTCTACGTGAGCGACCACCCGCTCCTCGGCCTCGAGGCTGCGCTCGGACGGCTCACCGACTGCAGCCTGGCCGAGGTGCGCGACAGCAGCGACCAGCTCGGCACCCCCCAGGGGGGCGACGGACAGGTCCTTGCCGTCGGCGGCGTGGTCACCGAGCTCAGCCGGCGCTACACGAAGAAGGGCGACCTGATGGCCACCTTCGTCCTCGAAGACCTCCAGGCCTCCGTCGAGGTCTTCGTGTTCCCGAAGACCATGGCCGAGTACGGAGCCCTCCTCGAGGACGACGCCGTCGTCGTGGTCAAAGGCAGGATCGACCTGCGAGACGAACGTGCCAAGCTCGTCTGCATGGAGGTCCAGCGTCCCGAGCTCTCCCCCGATGGCGTCTCCGAGCTGCGGATCTCGCTGCCGGTGCGGACCCTCACCGACTCCACGGTGACCCGCCTGCGCGACCTGCTCATCGACCACCCCGGAGACTCGCCAGTGCTCGTCCACGTCGGGAGCAAGCTGCTCCGGCTGCCCCCCGAGTACAACGTCGACTTCCACCGTGGCCTGGTCGGCGAACTGCGCGTCCTGCTCGGACCTGACGCCGTTTCCGCCTAGTCGCAGGAGGCGGAGGCGACAGCCGCCTCCGTATCCCGTAAAATTGGGTGCCGGCTTCGTTCCGTGAGCGTCCGACCACCGTCTCGGACGGTGCGAGGGGGGTAGCGCGTGCGCGGGGCCGACGGCTCAGACTGCAGCGCAATCGAGGAGTACGGAACGACTTATGTCCATTCAGGTGGAGACCAAGGACTGCACGTCGATCAGTGACGCCGAGCTGGCCGAGATGGCCGACCTGTGCGCCGACCGAGAGCCTCGCTTCGACATCGGCTTCCTGTCGAAGCAACGCGAGGAGTGGGTGCTCGTGACTCGCGCCCACGAGGGGACCAAGCTGCGCGGCTACTCCTTCTCCACCCTCGAGCGGATCGGCGGCACGCCGTCGCTCCTCATCGGCCTGGGCACCGTCGACCGCACGGCCCGTGCCGAGACGGTGCTGCGCGCCCTGATGGGAGACAAGCTCCGCCGTGCCCTGTTGGCTTTCCCGGACGAGGACGTCCTCGTCGGCACTCAACTGCTGTCCCCCGAAGGGTTCCGGGCCTTCGCCGGCCTCGCCGACGTGGTGCCGGGCCCAGACCACAAGGCCACCGGCGAGGAACGGGCGTGGGGCAGGCGTCTGGCCAAGCGGTTCGGCGCCGACGGCCGCATCGACGACCGGACCTTCGTCGTCGCCGGAGACGGGTGCGACTGCGGCGGGTTCGACATCGCCGGCCCCAAGGTGACGCCACCCGAGGGGGCCGAGGGCTTCTTCGCGGCTCTCGACGTCGCCGCCGGTGATCGCCTGATCGCCTTCGGCTGGGCCATGGCCGAGGACCTCGCGGCCGGACGCCTCGGTCGCTGAACCTCGGTCGCTGAACCTCGGTCGCTGAACCTCGGTTGCTGAACCCGACAGCCTCCGGCCCGGTCACCGTGGTGCCACCTCCGGCCTGGCCCCGGCACGGAGCGTCTCGCCAGCACCGAGTCAGTAGCATGGCCCCGTGAAGGTCTCGACTCGGGGTGACTATGCCAGCCGTGCGCTGCTGTCGTTGGCCCTGCACGCGGACGAGGACGGTCCGACGGCCGTCCGCGACATCGCCGAGCGGACCGGCCTCCCTCAGCCCTACCTCGAACAGATCCTCCTGGCCCTGAAGGGAGCCGGCCTGGTGCGGTCCAAGCGGGGGGTGGGTGGAGGCTACGTCCTCGCTCGGCCCCCCGAGGACATCACCCTGTCCCAGATCGTGAGCGCCGTCGACGGGCCGATCGTGGCCGGCGACTTCGGCCCACCCCACGAGAACGGTGCCTGCGACCACGAGGGACAGTGCATCCTGCTGGCCGTGTGGGCGGACGTCGGCGAGCACATGCGACGTCACCTCGACTCGTTCACCCTGGCCGACATGGTCGCCCGAGCCCAGGGACGCGTCGCCGACCCGGCGGGCACCGGCCGCGCCGGGGCGCGCTGAGCCTGACCGGCCGGCGCAGCGGCGCCCTCGACGACGTCAGGTGAGGTTCCACACGTCCACCACCGGGTGCTCGCGCTCCCAACCGAGCGTCGACAGCGAGGCCGGCTCGAGGGTCAGCGCCCTCCCCCAGACGGGGTCGAGGCCAACCCAGCGGGCAGCCAGCACCCGGAACAGGTGGGCGTGGCCGACACAGACCACGTCGCCGTCCGACTGACGCACCCGGGCGATGACGCGGTCGGCGCGCTCGGCGACCTGCTCGAGGGACTCGCCGCCGGGGACGCCGTCGACGAAGATCTCCCACCCGGGCCGCTCGACCCGGATCTCCTCCGTCGTCCGCCCTTCGTACGCCCCATAGTCCCACTCGGCCAGGTCAGGGTCGACGTCGACGGTACCGAGACCGGCGAGCTCGGCCGTGTCGCGCGCCCGCACCAGTGGACTGGTCAACACCGCCGCCGCCGACGACAGCTCGGCCCGGCCGGCCAGGGCGGACGCCTGGCGGCGACCAACGTCGGTCAGGGGGACGTCGGTCCGCCCAGTGTGCCGACGGGTTCTGCTCCAGGCCGTCTCGCCGTGACGCAGGAGGATGCAGCGCTGGTGATGCTCGGTCATCCCGACACCTGAGCACCGATGGCGGCCACTCGGCAAGCTCGACCCGGTCCAGGGACCTACGCCGGCGGGGTCCGAAGGGGCCAACAAGGGCTCTTCGGCCCGTGCATCCGCCGCCACGATCATCGACAATGATTTTCGGAATGTTCTCGGACCGGCCGAGGTTGAGGAAAGGTGCCGGTGGGGCCCTCGGGACATCGGTGGCAACAGATGGTCCCGCTGGGCAGGACCGGGTGGTCCGAGAGAGCCAGCCGGGCTGGAGGACACCGGGAGACAGCGGCATGCAGGACGGAGAGATGCAGGACACCGAGCGAGAAGCGAGAGAGGTGCAGCGACCGATGACGACGGGGACGGCGACCACGAGCACGCGGCAGCCCGGCCGGGAGACGCGCCGGGTCACCAACTCCGCTGAGGGCCGGGCACGGACGCTCGGGGCACGGAGCCGGAGCAGCGAGTCCGACAGCCTGGGACTGTTCCTACGGGACCTCGACCACCACCCCCTGCCCGACCACGACGCACAGACCGAGCTGGCCAAACGGGTGGCCGCCGGTGACGACGAGGCCCGCCGCGAGATGGTGGCGGCCAACCTGCGCCTGGTCGTCCACTGGGCTCGCCGCTACCAGGACCGTGGTGTCGACCTGGCCGACCTCATCCAGGAGGGCACGTTCGGGTTGATGCGGGCCGTGGACAAGTTCAACTGGGAACGTGGGTTCCGCTTCTCGACGTATGCCACGTGGTGGATCCGCCAAGCGCTCCAACGTGCCGTGCAGCAGCACGGCCGGACCATCCGCCTGCCCATGGAGGTCGCCGAGCGCAACCAGCAGGTGGAGGCGGCCACCTGGGAGCTCACCCATCAGCTCCAACGCCCCCCGCACGACGACGAGCTCGATGCCGCCACCAACACCACGGCGGCGGTCCGCGACGATCTCTCCCGCGCCGCCCGAGTCGTCGCCAGCCTCGACCAGCCGGCGACCAGCGACTCGTCGGCGACCCTCGGCGACCTCGTCTCGACCGACGCCGCCACCTTCGAGGACGACGTGACGACCGAGCTCACCCTCGAGACCATTCGGCGCGAGATCGATCGGCTGAGCGACCTCCAGCGCGAGGTGATCCGTCACCGCTTCGGCTTCGGCGGGGCAGAGCCGGCGTCCCTCCAGACCACGGCCGAGCGGCTCGGGATCGGCGTTCGCAAGGTGCGCCAGGCCGAGGCCGAGGCGCTCGCCATCTTGGCGTCGAGCGACGTCCTCGAAGCCGCCCACGCCGCCGCCTGAACCGGGGCCGCCCGGGCCGTCTTCCTGACGCTTTATCGGCCCTCGGGCTCGTATCAAGGAGAGGGTTCGGACGGGACGTCGTGCCCGGTTCCGGCCACCGGGCGCAGCCCGCCCGACGGGTCCCCGGAGCCGTGCCGGCGTAGCTCGTCTACGAGGTCGTCGGGGAGCGGAGCCTCGAAGTGGAGCAGGCGTCCCGAGGTGGGATGAGTGAAGGCGAGACGCCCTGCGTGGAGGAACGGCCGTCCGAGGTCGGACGGGACACCACGCCCACCACCCCGGTAGGTGACGTCCCCGACGACCGGATGGCCGATGGCAGCCAGGTGGACCCGTACCTGGTGGGTCCGTCCCGTCTCGAGCTGGGCCTCCACCAACGTCACGGCAGTGCTCCCTGCGCCCAGTCGCTCGAGGACCCGATAGCGAGTGCGGGCGGGGCGACCTCGGTCCGAGACCGCCATCCGAGTGGGCGTGCGAGCCGAACGGCCGATGGGAGCGTCCACCACGCCAGCCGCGGCCTGCACGTGACCGTGGACCAGGCTGAGGTACCGACGCGACACGGTGCGCTCGGCGAGCTGGCTGACCAGCGACCGGTAGGCGTGGGGCGTTCGGGCCACGACGAGCAGTCCCGACGTCCCCCGGTCCAGCCGGTGGACGATCCCCGGTCGGGAGGGGTCCGAGTCCGTGTCGGACGCAAGGTGGGCGAGCTCGGGGAACCGAGCCAGGAGCCCCTCGACCAGGGTGCCGCGGACGTGGCCGGCACCCGGGTGGACAACCAGACCTGCCGGCTTGTCCACCACGACCACGTCGGCGTCGACGTAGAGGACCGGCACCACCACGGACGGGTCGGCTGCGGGTGCTCGGAGGGGCTCGGGGACATCCGGGATGGTCAGCCGGTCACCGGTTCGGAGGCGAAGGCTCCGTGCCCCGACCCGCTCGCCGTTCACCAGCACCGACCCGGCGTCCACTGCCCGGTCGACGGCCGACCGGGCCAGGTCGGCCAGGAGCGCAACGGCCCGATCGACCCGCATGCCCTCCAGCGAGTCGGGCACGACGACCGTACGTGGCGGATCGACCGGTCGAGCTCCGTCGGCTGCCCCGCCGCCAGAGGGTTCGGTCACGCCTCAGCTCCGCGGCGAAGGAGGGTCCACCCGAGAAGCACGCAGCCGACCACGATGCACGAGTCGGCCAGGTTGAACGTCGGCCAGAACCGCAGCGCCACGAAGTCGACCACGGCCCCGTGGTCACCCCGAGCCAGCCGGTCCACGAGGTTCCCGGTCGCACCACCGACGATCAGGCCCACCTCGATGGCACGGGCCGGTCGGCGCGCACGCGCGGCGTAGGCGAGCAGAGCCGCACCGACGACGACGGCGACGACGACCAAGAGCACCCGCTGTCCCTGCAGCAGGCTGAAGGCCGAGCCGGTGTTGCGCGACAGCTCGAAGTCGAGCGGTCCGATGACGTGGATGGGCCCGTGGGAGAGCCGGTCGAGGGCCCACTGCTTGGTGGCCTGGTCGGCGGCGACGACCACCGCGGCGACGACGAGGGCAAGGAGGAGCCGCGCACGACGCCGTCGCGCCACGACCATCCCGTCCGAAGCGTCCAGCGCGCCGCCGGTCGGCTGGGCCTGGCTAGTCGGCTGGGCCTCGCCGGTCGGCTGGGCCTGGCTAGTCGGCTTGGCCTGGCTAGTCGGCTGGGCCTGGCTAGTCGGCTGGCCCTCACCGGTCGGCTGGCCCTCGCGTGGGTCGGTCAGCGCCGTGACGACAGTCCCCCGCTCTTGCAAGCAACGCACAGCCGAGCGTAGGGCAGCGCTCGCAGGCGTGCCTTCGGGATGGGCTGGTGACAACGTTCGCAGGCACCGTAGGTCCGCCGGTCGATCTTGGCCAACGCCGCGTCGATCTCCTCCACCGCCGCCAACGCCTGTGCGGAGAGGGCCAGGTCGCGTTCGCGGTCTACGGTGACGGTCCCGCCTTCACCTGACTCTTCGTCGAACTGCACGTCACCCGGCTCCCGCTCCTGGGCGAGTGCGTCGGCTTCGGCCCTCAGGTCCGTCGCCTGGCCCAGGTAGACGGCGCGTTCGGTCTCGAGCAGCCCGCGCTGCTCCTCCAAGAACTTGGGCTCGTCGGCGTAGGGCCCCGCCTCTGGCGACGAAGCCGGCGAGGCCGCATCCCTGCCGGGCGAACGACTTCCGGCACGCTTGGGTGTCGGCGTGGCGAGCTCCGAAGCCGCTCCAGTCGATGAGCTCGCAGCCGACTTGGTCGGGGCTGCCTTGGTGGCAGCCGACTTGGTGGCAGCCGACTTGGTCGGGGCTGCCTTGGTCGGGGCTGCCTTGGTCGGGGCTGCCTTGGTGGCAGCCGACTTGGTGGCAGCCGACTTGGTCGGG
>JBMFXC010000002.1:27913-68334 GCA_049964655.1 Acidimicrobiales bacterium | reverse complement strand
AGGCCCGACTGGTCACTCCTCGCGGGGGTCAGACCCCGCTGAGATCCGAAGAGCCCCTTAGCGCCACGCACCGCCCGCGCCGTCGACCTGGCCGTCGGTGAGCGAGCCACCGGCCCGATCTTCACCGCCACCGGTGGTCACCGCCTCGACCGCCACGGCGCCGCTCGGATCGTCCGGCGGGTCGCCAAGCGGGCTGGGATCGTCAAGCCGATCGGCCCGCACACCCTGCGCCACGCGTTCATCACCGCCGCCCTCGATGCCGGCGTCCCGCTGCGCGACGTCCAAGAGGCCGCCTCCCACGCCGATCCACGCACGACCATGCGCTACGACCGGGCCAGGGTCTCACTTGACCGCCACGCCACCTACATCGTGTCCACCTACATCGCCGGCGCCGCCCGCTGACCCGACGTTCTGGGCGCCAGGGAGAACTCGCCGGCGCCCAGGACCAGCGACCCCGATGCACGAATAACGCCGAATCGGCGCTTTCCGCCCCAGGCCTCTCATGGACCCGCCCGAGTGCTCCGATCACTCAGTTCTGCGGTGCTCCGAGGCAGTGCGGAGGCGTCGGGGCATCGTCTGACGCTGCCCGGTGCAGGGACCTTCGACCTCCCGCATGAGGATCGGCTATCGGGGGCGGGGGACGAGGCCACCGGAGGCCGACTTGTACATCAATGCTGTTAGGGGTACAGTTTGTACATGTCCGCTACCGCAGCCCTCTCCGTCTCAGAGGCACGCCAGCAGTTGGCGGAGATCATTGATCGTGCCCGCTCTGAGCACACCCCGATCTATCTGGCCCGGCGCGGTCGTCGGGTGGCAGCCGTGATCGACGCCGACGACCTCGACGCCATCCTGGAGCTGGCCGAAGACATGGCAGACATTCGCGCCGCCGAAGCGGCTCGCGCCGAGATGCAAGCCACCGGCGAGACGCCGATCCCCTGGGAGCAGGTCAAGGTCGATCTCGGCCTGACATGACCTACCGGGTCGCCCTGGCACCCTCAGCCGCGCGCCAGCTCCGCAAGTTCGACCCCGACGTGAGGCGACGCATCCAAGCCGCCATTGAGTTGCTCGCTGTCGAGCCTCGGCCCCCAGCCGCGACCCGACTCGTCGGTGGCTCGGGCGAGTGGCGAGTCCGTACCGGTGACTACCGAATCGTCTACGAGATCAACGACAACGAACTCGTAGTCCTCGTCCTTCGCATGGGGCACCGCCGCGAGGTCTATGAGCGATAGCCGATCCTCATGCGGTGCTGGCTGGAGGGGTGCCGACAGGAGTGCTGCTGATCAGCCATCGAGTGAGTCCGAGTGCGATGCGTTGTTGGCGGGCGACGTTGGCGGTGTCGGCGAGGACGGCGACGGCCCGGCGGGCTTGCGGGTACAGGGCCAAGAAGGCGGAGTAGCCGCCGGTCTGTCCGTTGTGCCACACCATCGTCCGCCCGCTGTCGGCGTGGTGGTCGATGACCCAGAACAGACCGGTGGACCGGCCCGGTGGGCCGGGCCTGGCCTGGGCGATCGGTCGGATCGCCACCCGACCTGGCGCCGATCCCTCCAGCAGCCCGGTCGCGAGCAGGGCGATGTCGTTCGGCGTGCAGACCACCCCGGTGCCGGCCGGGCCGTACCCGCCGGCGTGCCAGGGCCAGGACCTGCGCCCCAGCGCGGTCCAGCCGCGCCGCACCCCGGGTAGATCACTGCCCGAGCCGGTCATGCCCAGCGGAGCGAACACCCGAGCGTCCAGGAGGTCGGCATAGCCGCAGCCGGCGGCCCGGGCCAGGCCGTGACCGAGCACCGCAGCGCCCAGGTTGGAATACCGGTAGCTGCCCCGCCCAAGCAGCCGCTGGCGGCAAGCGGCTGCGACCACTCCGCTGACCGTGCTGCCCCTGTACGGGTCGACACCGAAGTAGCCGGCGGCAAGCATCCTGGCCACCGTCACCGGAGATCGGGGCAACCGGGGCAGCCCGGAGGTGTGCGTGGCCAGCTCGCGCAGCATCACGGACCCGACCGGGTAACCCGTCGTCTCGGGCAACAGCGCCGCGACTGTCGTGTCCAGGCCCGTTTCCCCGCGTTCGACGGCGTCGGCGAGCAGCATGCCGGTCAGCCCCTTGGTGACCGAGCCGATCTCGAACGGCGTGTCCCTGTCGGCGTCGATGAAGGCCATCCGCGTGCGGACAGCCGCGTCAAGGTCGACCACCACCGCGGCAACCCGCCTGGTGCGCCGCCCGGCCAACACGCCCAGCTGGGCCGCCAAGCCCCGATCCCCGACTGCGGGCCCGCGCCGGTGGAGTAATGCCCGCACGAGACCGAATGCCACGACCGCTGCGACAAGGGATCCCACGACCGAGACGGCGATGTGGATCACTGCTGCCGCCACCCGGTCGGACCGCCCCCTCCGACGAACAAGGCAAACACCCAAGGATCCTGCCACGAGCTGGGGCGCTCCCGCGTCCTGATGAAGGAACCCCCTATGGGAACGCCGCAGGTGAACGCTGGTGTGGGCCGGGGCCCATCCCGTATAGGCCGCCCGGTGAGATGCCAAGTTACGGGAGGCTATCGGCGACAGCGGTAGGGCCCTCGCACGTCCTTTGCAGCCCGAAGGACGAGGGTGGTCGTCGTCGCCAGCGAACGCCCAGAACATCCTGATCTGGCTCCCCGCCATCCCCGGCCACACGGATGCCCGATCAGTCCAGATCGACGGCTCGGGAACTTAGACCAGCTCACGACCGCCGAGCAGAACGTGCTGTGCAGATCAGCGGGCCCTCGTCGTCTCCCTCCGGGGCTCGACCAGCACGCTGATCGGCACGTCTCGGGCGTCTTCCAGGGCAACCGAGCAGTGAACCCGTGCCGACGAACGGACGGCCAACTCGACCTCGCTGTCCATAATTCTGTCCATAAATTCAGCTGAACTGGGTCCATCGGAGACCGATTGCCTGGACAACCGGCGAGAGAAAGTCCTGGTCAGGCGGTAATCAGCCAACTCGGCAGACCGCCGGGGTCGCTCTTGAAAAGCCGCGAGACCTCGGTCTCCGTGGGTTCGAATCCCACTCCCTCCGCAGGTCAGGGGCAACCCGCGGTCGACACGGCGGTTCTGGAGCGATTCACGGCCATCGCGGCGTCCTCTCGCCCTGGTCCCGATGTCGCCGTGACTGACCTCGTCGTGCAGCCTGCCAGACTGGGCCGGTCATGGACGTCGCCATGGTCTGTCTCGGGAACATCTGCCGATCTCCGATGGCCGAGGCCGTTGCCAGTGCGCTCGTGCGCGAAGCGGGACTAAGCGACCTGGTGTCGATCGAATCGTTCGGGACCGCCTCTTACCACGTTGGCGAGCGGGCCCATCCTCAAGCCGAAGCGGCCCTGCGCCGACGCGGTTGGCCGGTCGGCGACCATCGGGCCCGGAACCTGCGTCGCCGCGACCTCGACCGGCTCGACCTCGTCCTGTGCGCTGACCGGGCAAACCTTGCCGAGGTGCATCGGGTGGCCGGTTCGGCCGGGGTGGCTGATCTCGGGGTGGCTGATCTCGGGGTGGCTAACGGCCAGGTGGGCACTGCTGCGATGGGGGCTCGGCTCGATCCGGTCGACCGGACGCATCTCCGGGTGGGGAGGACGGCAGCTCCCCAGCTCGGCCTCCTGCGCTCCTTCGACGCCGACGCTGAGCCTGGTGACAACGAGGTCCCCGACCCATGGGGCGGGCTCGATGCGGACTTCGACCGTGCACTCGACCTCATCGAACGTGCCTGCCGTGGGCTCGTCGCCGCACTGGCTGTCGGTCGTCGCTGACCTGCTTGGTCCGGTCACCGAGCGGTCATCCCTGGGTGCCGGGGTGTGGCGGATCGTGGTTGGCGGACGTCGGTTGGTCGCCAAGCAGGGACGTGGAGTGCTCGACGAGGCACGGGGCCTCAGCGCGCTGGCGGCTGTTCCGGGCGCACCACCGGTTCCTGAGGTCGTCGCGGTCGACGAGGACGAGGGGCTCCTGGTCACCACCTGGGTAACGACGACTGAGCGCACCCTCTCCCACGACGAGGACCTCGGCCGCTCTCTCGCCGAGTTGCACCGTGCTCGTCCGGGCGAGTGGGGAGGCGGCTCTTCGTTCGTGGGCGGCTGCCCGGTGGATGCAGTGCCCGTCGGCGACGCCTCGACCTTCTACGGTCACCGTCTCACCGAGCTGGCCCGGGCCGCCCACCTCGAGAACGTCGTGCTCCCAGTGGTGAACCGTCTTGTCGAGCTCCTGCCGCCCGACGGTCCGTCGCTCGTCCACGGCGACCTGTGGTGGGGGAACGTGCTTTGGGGGGTTGACGGCCGGGCTTGGCTCATCGACCCCTCGATCCACGGCGGACATCCCGAGGAGGACCTTGCCATGTTGGCCCTCTTCGGTCCGATCCCAGGTCGGCTCCTGGCCGCCTACACCGAGGTGCAGCCGCTCTCCGACGGTTGGCTCGACCGGCGGTCGCTCTTCCAGCTTGTCCCCTTGCTCGTGCACGCCGTTCTCTTCGGAAACGGCTACCCGTCGATGGTCCGCGAGGCCGCCAGCCGCTACACGTGACGCCGTCGCCGCCCGTGACGCCGCCACGCCGTCGCCGGTCAGGCAGCCTGCTCCCGGTTCTTCGGACTGGTCCCGGCGTCGGTACCGTCGGCCGTCGCAACTCCGTCGGCCGTCGCAACTCCGTCGGCCGTCGCAACTCCGTCGGCGGTCCCGGTCCTGTCGGCGCGCTCCCCCGTCGGTGGGTCGCTGGTGGAGCCGGATGCGATCACTCTCTGTCTGCTCGAGGACGTGCGAGCAGTGGCGTGCGGGGATGGCGCCCCACTGCTCCCGACGGCGGCGTCGACCACGTCGGAAACTGCTCGGACGCCAAGCTCGAGCTCTTCCTGTCCCACGTCGAGCCATCGGGCAGCGCCCGCTTCGGGCCACAGACCGACGACGCGGCGAGTAGCCGGGCGGGGCGTGCCGGCGAGTAGGTCGACAAGGGCCACGAGGGCAAGCTCGGCCTGCCACGTCTGTGGCGGTGCACCCCGGTGCGCCACGACCAGGGTCTGTATGTCTGCACTGCCCGCTGCCCGCACCGCTCCGCTGGGTGCTCCACCTTCTCTGGAGGCGGACGGAGCAGGCGGGAAGGGTGTCCTCCCCTGGTGTCCGGCCAGCGACGGTTCGTCGAGGTTCGACCCTGGGTCGCCGCTCGGAGGCGCCGGTGGAGTGTCGCGCCGACCGATGCGGATGTCGGGTCGTGCGCGCAGCCGCACCACGGGACGTCCCGAGAACGTCACCCGTCGGGGGGGTGTCCCGACGTGGAGGAGGTCTTCCGTGGCGAGCCAACGCCAGTCGAGCATCGTCCACAGGAGCGATGCCCAGGTCGTTGCTTCGGCAAGGACGGCACCCCGAGCGCCCAGACCGAGCCGAGCCATCCACGGCTCCCAGTGAAACTGCCGCCAGCCCGTCTGCAACCAGGCCGTGACGGCCGCATCGGCAACCGACGCGACGGCCTCCGCCGGGGTCCGATACCTGCCGGACGCGCACGCGTCGAGAGAGGCCAGTCCGAGCGAGCGCCGGACCGTGGCCGGGGACCATCGGAACGGGTCTGAACCGAGGGCTCTACTCGGGTCGCGTACGACGTCGGGCCGTACGTCGAGGTCGACGCCGTTGGCGGCCGGGTGGTGGAGCTGCCGACGGAGCGCGTCCCGGACCGCCGAGAGGTCGGCGGTCGTCACCACGACGTCCGGTGCGCGGACCACGAGCTCGGTGAGGGAGGTCATCGCCGGTAATGCCTGCGGCACGCCCCGGCCCGGTGCGCTCGGCCCGCGGCGCGCAGAGCGTCTGATCGGTGCCTTGGGTCTCCTCGGTTGGTTCCTTGCTGCCCCGAAGAGGCCGCCTCGAGGGCCTCGGCGGCGTCGCTGCCGGTCGCCGGCACGTCACCGCACCATGGGCAGCTGGAGGCTTCCGGAGACGCGATGTCGGAGGTATCGCTCCAGCGCGACGCGTCGGCTCCGATCATCCGCCTGGCTGCTGCCGTGCATTGGCTGGCGGCGCGCTCGAGCATGGCGAGGTCGACGGCGTCCACGGCCAGAACTCCCGTCGCCGAGTAGAAGGTGGCCACCGCGAAGGGTGGCATTCCCTGGCTCAAGGTGTGTGCCAGTGCTGTCAGGTGTCTGTCGAGTGCGTGGGCCCGGCTCTGGTCGCCGGTACGGAGCAGGACGAGGGCTACCGAAGCCCGATCTGGAGACGGCACACCGATGGCGAGGTCGGCGGCCCCGACCAGTTCGAGGTTGGCAGCCTCCATCGTGGCGTGGAAGCGGACGGCGGTGCGGGGGAGCCAGTTGGCCGGGGGGCGCGACCACTGTGAGGCCAGGTGGCGAGCGTGCCCGTTGACCTGGTGCTCCAGTTCGTCCCGTTGGTCCCGGGGGAGGAAGCGCACTCGGCTCACCAGCCCGGCACTGCCCGGGTCTGCCTCGATGGCATCGAGGGCGTCGGCGAACGGGTCGTCGATCGATCCCAGGGTCACCACCTGACGGAAGAGGGCACGTACCAGCACGGCGCGGGCAAAGGGCAGGTTGTCCTGACCGTCGATGCCGGAAGCGCGCTGCATCGCCAGATGCGTCGGACAGGCAAGTGCCTGGTTGACAGCCGACCGCGTGAGCACGAGCCGGGTCGGCCTGTCGGTCGTCACAGGTGGTACTGCCGGACCGCGTGCCGGGGCCGCTTCCCCGTTGCGTGGTGCCGGTGCGGCGCTTGCCGGGCCCAGCGCGGTGACCAGGCGGGACGCGAGGTGCTTGGCAATGTCGAGCTCGGCGGTGAACCTCGGCTGGCCGGGCAGGCGGAGGAGCGAGAGCGCTCGGCGAGTCTCGCCGTGGGGTTCCGTACGGCCAGGCGCGTCGCCGGCTCCACTGCCGCTGCCCGTGCTGCGTCCAAGCCCAAGTGCGGGCAGAGGCGCCTCGGTGGGCTCGGTGCAGGTTCCCGAGGGACCCGGAGGCGTTGTGGTGAGCTCGGGAGCGGGCATGGGAGCGAGTGTGCCGGGGGGGTGTCACAGGGAGCCGGCAGCGGGTCTGTCTCGTGCCCTCCTCCCGGAACCGTTGGGGGGACCCCACCCCCGCTAGCCTTGGCTGGATGACGAGTGCGGCTGCCATCACGGCGTTCGACGTCGTCTTCGGTGTGTTCGTCGTCGGGGTCGTCGCCCTGTTGGCTTTGGTGATCCCGTTCATCCTCCGTCATGGGGCGGCGGCACGCCGGGCGTGGGCGGCCGCACAACCGACGGCGCCCGATGGTCCCGAGGCCGGGTCCGCCCCTCGGCCCGTGACCGCCCTCGTGCTCGGAGGTGGCGGGACGCGGGGCGCGGTCCAGGTGGGCATGCTCCAGGTGCTCGCCGAGCACGGGTTCGTGCCTGACCGGATCTATGGGGCGTCCGTCGGAGCGGTCAACGGCGCCGGTTTCGCCGGCGACCCCACGGTCGAGGGGGTCGAGCGCATCACCCAGGTCTGGAGGGGGATCAAGAGCGGCGACGTCTATCCCCAGCGCCTCGTCCACGGGCCGTGGCAGTTCCTCCAGCAGCGACCGTCTGTGCACCCGAACACGGGTCTCCGAAAGGTCGTGGAGTCCGGGCTCACCTTCGAGCGCATCGAGGATGCGAGAGTCCCCTTCGCCGTCGTTGCCACGTCGCTCGTCGACGGATCCGAACGGTGGCTGACCAGTGGGCCGGTGGTGGAGGCCGTTCTGGCTTCGGCGGCGATCCCGGCTATCTTCCCGCCCGTCGAGATCGACGGGCATCGCCTCATCGACGGCGGCGTGGTCGACAACGTCCCCATCGGTCGGGCCATTCGGGATGGAGCGACCCGGGTCGTCGTGCTGCTCTGCGGGCCACTCGAGTACGCACCGCCGCCAGTCCGACGGCCGGTCGAAGTCATGTTGAACGCTCTTTTCATCGCCGTGCACGCCCGGTTCGCTCGGGAGCTGACCTCGGTCCCTCCGGGGGTCGACCTCGTGGTCTGCAGTGCCGGTGACACCGCGCCGCACGACTACACGGACTTCTCGGACACCGACGCGCTCATCGCTGAGGGGCGGGCTGCTGCACTGGGGATCCTCCACCGGCTCGGGTTGGGTGGGTCGACGCACGATGGCCGCCCTGTGCCGGTGCACGGAGGTGACGAGCACAGACAGATGGGAGCGGAGACGACCTCGTCCACGGGCGATGCCGACGGACTGGCGCCCCCGGGGTCGACGGGGCGTGGCTCGTCCGTTCCCGACGAGCCTCCGACTTCGGGACCAGCGGTCGGCGGACCGGTCGGCGGACCGGCCGGCGACGCCGCTGCGAACTGGTTGGAGGGAGACCGGGCTCCTGCCAGGGGATCGGCGGTCGGGTGGAACGACGATCCCGTGCCGGCGAGCTTGTCCGTGCGTGACGTGCGGCGGGCTGTGGGCAGGCTGCGCGGGCTGGTCGATGACGCCCGCTCTCGCGAGCTCCTCCGCTCGGTGCCGCGTTCGGCCCAGAACCTCGCGGCGCGCCTGCCGCGGATCCGGATCGAGAGCGGGTCGTCGTCCGAGGTACCGGACAGGACCGGCGAGCCTGCCGGCACCAGCGAAGGCACCAGCGAAGGCACCAGCGAAGGCACCAGCGAAGGCACCAGCGAAGGCGAAGGGCATCTGACCACAGCCGCCTCTCCCTCGTCCGAGCACGGCGGCAAGCCGCTCGCTCAGCCGGTCGAGCCGTCGTCGTCCGAAGGGCGTTCCCAACCGGCACCAGGGCGATAGCGACGTACCACGCGGCCAGGGACACCGGCGATCACGCAATGGTCCGGAAAGGTGCCCCGGACCACCGCACCCGCCCCCACGACCACGTTGCGACCTAGCTCGGTGCCGGGGAGCACGACGACGCCCGTACCGAGCCAGCTGCCGGCGCCGATCCGCACCGGGCGGTCGGTGGGGTACTGGGAGTGGATCGGCTCGTCGATCGCCTCGTAGCCGTGGTTCTGGTCGGTGATGTACACGTACGGCCCGGTGTGGACGTCGTCTCCGATGTCGATGCCGAAGTGCCCGACGATGTGGCTGCCACGCCCGATCATGCAGCGGTCGCCGATGCGGACGACCGGGTCGGTGATCATCTGCTGGCCCGGAATCATGCCGGCCGACAGACTGACGTAGGGGCCGATGAGCGTGTTGGCGCCGATGCGGATCGAGCGTTCTCCGAAGATCGCCCCGGGCGGGAACGACAGGCAACTGCGATCGCCGAAGGCGCCGAAGTCCCGTGTCCGCCGGTCGCCTACGCCGCTGGCACCGGTAGCACACACCCAGTCCCACGCGGCGTTGATCGCGGCATTCAGGCTGTCGCGGTGCAGCCGGCCGAACAGGCGGATCCCGCCGAAGCGGGGTGGAGCGCCGGCCAGGGGAGCAGGACGCTCGAACAACTGTTCCGACACGGCTACGACGCTATCCGATCGCACCGTCGAGCCAGGACGACGGGCACCGTGACGGCTGGTTGCGTTTCCGCTTGGCCGCCCCGACCCCGTCCTCGGCCCTGTCTCCCCGGTCACGAACCGGTCACGAACCGGTCACGAACCGGTCACGAACCGGTCACGAACCGGTCAGGGCGCCTGTCCAGCAGCAGGCGGAGTGGCAGCGGCGCAGCGAGCACACTGACCGCTCAGCGAGAAGTGATGCGGGTCCAGGACGAAGCCCGTGTCGGCGAGGATCCGTTGTCTCAACGGGTCGAAGACGTCGTCACCGACTTCGACGACGGCGCCGCACGAGTCGCAGACCAGGTGGTGGTGGGCCAACTCCGCCATGTGCCACTGGGATGGTCCATGGCCGAGATGGACGTGGGAGACGATCCCGAGGCGCTCGAAGAGCTCGAGGGCCCGATAGACGGTGGCGAGGTTGCAGTCGGGGTGCTCGGCCTGGACCAACCCGGCGATCTCCTCGGCAGTGGCGTGGTGGACCGTGCGCACCAGTGCCTCGAGCACTGCCCGTCGATCGACGGTGGCCCGTCCGCCGCTTGCCCGGACGCGCTCCATTGCCGCTTCGACTCGCTCGTCCGACATCGCTCCAGCGTACGACGACGGTGCGGCCGGGCCGTGACACGCGGCCCCTGGGACTGTGCAGTCCCAGGGGCTGTGCGGCCTGCCGATGGTGCAGCCCCAATACGACATCGCCACGAGTCGTTTCCGGTCGCAAGACGTCCGCGGCGCGACGGTGGATCCAGGCTCAGGACTGCGTTTCCAGTGGGGAGAGCGAACCCTGGGATGGCGCTTCGAGGGGAACGTAACCCGGTACGCGGTCATGTGGTGTGTCGAGGTAGACCTTGGCCTCGGGCATGCCGCAGAAGCGCCCGTGGCTCCAACGGATCTCGACGTGGCCACGAACGACGCGTTCGACCCCGCTCCGTCGCTCGCCGACTCGGGCACGCCACGCCACGCGGGGCTGTTCGCTCGGCTCGGCGTCGACGTCGAAACCGAGCAGCTCGAAGTGCTGGCGCCAGTCCCAGGGCGTGGCGATCCTCAGCCGCAGGCTGCCGCTCGGCCCGGTGCCGAGGACGAAGTACGGCGAGTCGGAGAGGCGCAACAGCCTCCAGAGGATGAGCTCCCGCTGGTGGAGGGAGCCGAGTGCCGTGCTCCACCGCGCTGCCGTCCGAGTTGCCACGGTCTCGGCGAACTGTCGAGCCGGCGCCTTCAGCGGATCCGGCCAGCGCCGAGCGCATGCTGCGGCGATCCGATCGCGAGCTGCTCGCGTCAATTCAGCCGTGGACGCCGGAAGGCCGGGGTCGACGACCGCCCGCACGCTTCGGTACAGCGCCTCGAGCTCGTCGGGGGCGACCATCTGGTACCAGTCGGCCGACGCCGAACCGGGACGGTCTTGCAGCCCACGATCGAAGAGGTGGGCCGGAGCGGCGTTCACCAGCACTTTCGACGAGTACTTGCACGAGACGAGGTAGACGTGGTCGACCCGGAGATCGGCCGGCAGCAGGTCGTAGCCGGGTGGCCGGTGTGGTCCTTTCCACTCGATCCGCAGCGGTGCCCGTCCGCGCAAGCCGTCGTCGGCGCCGAGGAACGCCTGACCGTTGGCGACCGCTGTGGACACGACAGCCCGGTGGGTGCCGTGCGCGGCGGCTACCAGTTGGGACCACCGGCGCTGGTCGACGCCGAGCAGTTCTCCAGGAGGCTGGTCCCCGAGGTCGTCGAGCCGCACCGCACCGAGCATGCCGAGTGCCGTGCCCAGCTCGGTGCCGACCGTGCGGAGATCAGGCATGCCGGTACGCTCTCGGCCGGCTGTACCCGGGTCGCCGTCGCTCCGTGCCGCTCACGGCACGATGGTAGGCAGCGGGCCCATCGGATGGTCGCCACGGCCGCCCTTGCCGTCGACGTCGCGCCTCGTACACTGACCAAGCATGTTGGAGGACCTCTGGCGGTGACTCGTTGGCGACCTGGTTCCGCGTCGTTCCGGCTGACCGGAGGCGTCGGCGTCAGACCGTGTCGGCGGGCTCGGCCACGTCGCTCGACCACCGGTCTGTCGTGTCGGTGCTGCCTCTTGGTGTATCGCCGGCTCGTTCTATGACGGGCAGCCGCCGGTCTCGCCGGCCTCGGTTCCTGCTTGCCGCCCTGGTGGCCGTAGCGCTCGCTGCCGTCGCTGGTCCGACCGTTTCCTCGGCGGTCGGAGCGGCACCCCAGCCCGACCGATCGTCGTCCACGTCGGCTCAGGCGTCGTCGACCACCACGACGACACTGCCGCCGCCACCCCAGTGGCAGGCGGCGTGGACCTCGCCCATGGACCTGCTCTACCCCTATCCGGCCGACGCGGCCGTCAATGCGACCGTGCGTGATATCGCGACTGTTGCGGTCGGCGGGACGTCGATCGAGCTGCGGTTGTCCAACACGTTCGGCACCTTGCCGGTGACCTTCGGTGCCGTGACCGCCGCCGCCGAAGCGCCGTCGGGTGGAGCAGCGCTCAGCGGACCCGTCGTCCCTGTCACCTTCTCCGGTCGTCCCACGGTGACGATCCCGGCCGGCCAGGAGGTGATGAGCGACCCGGTGCAGCTCGCCGTCCATGCCGGGGAGGCCGTGGCGGTGAGCCTGTGGGTGCCCGGGTCGACCGAGGTCGACGTCCACGACTGTTGCGCGGGGAAGATCGTCACCTATGCCACGCCCAACGGTGGTGGCAACCAGGTGACGAATGCCACCGCGGCGCCGTTCGTCGTCGCGCCCGCCGACTTGCGGATGACGTGGCTGTCGGCCGTCGCCGTCTCGGGCACGCCGGCCCAGGGGACGGTCGTCGCCCTCGGCGACTCGATCACCGAGGGGTTCATGAACCGCGGCCTCGGTTGGCCCGAGGTGCTCGTCCAGCGGGTGGACCAGCTTCCGGCGAACGAGCAGATGGCCGTGGTGGACGAGGGCATCTCGGGGAACACCCTGACGGTGTTCCCTCCGGGGACCACCTACGCGCGTACGTCAGGCGGGATACCAGGCGTCCAACGCCTCGACCAGGATGCCCTCGACCTGCCCGGCACGAAGGACGTCGTGGTCTTTCTGGGGACGAACGACATCTGGTTCGGCGGGACGGACCACCTGGCGGCCTATGGCACAGCCCAGGCGATCATCGCCGGCATGGAGCAGGTGGTCCAACAGGCCCACGCAGTGGGTGTGAAGGTCTTCGCTATCACCCTGCTGCCTCGGAGCTCTTCGTTCGCGTCGCAGATCCCGGCAGGGGAGAAGCCCGAGGTGTGGACGGCCGCCGAGCAGGCGACACTCGAGGCGGTCAATGCCTGGTTGCTCGGCCCCAACACCGGTTTCGACGGCGTGGTCGACCTGGCTGCCGTGATGGGCGACGTCTACAACGGCGCGTGCCAGCCCAACCTGCCGTACCCTCCGTACTTCACCGCCGACAACCTGCACCCGAACACGGCAGGTCAGGTGGCCATGGCTGATGCCATTCCCACGACGCTCTTCGGGATGCCCGAGGCACCCGAAGTGCCCCCCGTCGTGCAGGCGACCCCGACCCCGGGGTGCCCGGCAGCGCTGCAAGCCGCCCAGGTCATCGCCGCCGCCCGCCAGCCGGCCCCGTCGTCGACCCCGTCGACGTCGTCGACCACCACGACACGCCCGAAGCCGGCCCGTCGCGCCCGCCCCCCGGCACGACGGGCGGACACGGCACTGATCGCAGGGCTCGCCGCCGTCGCGATCGTGCTGTTGGCCATGATCGTCCTGGTGCTGGCGCGCCTGCGGGTGCGCCGCCGAGCCGCCCGTCGGCGTGCCGCTCGTGCTGCGGCTGTTCGAGACCCACCCGTCGACCCGACCCCGACTGTGTCTGGCGGGCGTCTTCGAGGCACGGCACCCGTGTCCGAC
This sequence comes from Acidimicrobiales bacterium, assembly GCA_049964655.1. GTDB lineage: Bacteria > Actinomycetota > Acidimicrobiia > Acidimicrobiales > RAAP-2 > JAJZJT01. The sequence goes on along the minus strand of JBMFXC010000002.1, from coordinate 55,033 downwards.
TGGGATGCCGGTCCACGGCGAACGAGTGCGGGAGGTGTCGGCGACGGCGCCGGTCGCCGGGGTAGCCGTGGTGACGATGCTCCCTGAAGGTGATCGTGGGCTGAGCCCGGCCTCGGAGCGTGGGGCAGGCCCGGCCCCGGGGCGTGGGGTAGGCCCGGTCCCGGGCGGTGGGGCAGGTCTGAGGCCGGAGCGGCCAGTCGACAGGAGGTGGAGCCCATGCGGGTCGGGGTGCCCAAGGAGGTCAAGGACGACGAGTACCGCGTGGCGATGACGCCGGCCGGCGTCCACGAGCTGGTGCGGGCCGGCCATCGGGTCCTCGTCGAGCGCGGCGCCGGTACGGGTTCGTCGATCGCCGATACCGAGTACGCCGCGGCCGGTGCCGACGTGGTCGGGACAGCGGACGCCGTGTGGGAGGGTGCCGATCTCGTCGTCAAGGTGAAAGAGCCCGTCCCCGAGGAGTACGGGCGGCTCCGTGTCGGTCAGGTGCTCTTCGCCTACCTGCACCTTGCCGCCTCGCGCTCGTGCACGCAGGCGCTCGTCGACTCGGGGGTCACCGCCGTCGCCTTCGAGACGGTCCAGCGGGCCGACGGCACCCTCCCGCTGCTGACACCCATGTCCGAGGTGGCCGGTCGGATGGCTCCCCAGGTCGGTGCACACGTCCTCGAACGCGAGTCGGGCGGGCGCGGGGTGCTCCTCGGCGGTGTGTCGGGGGCGCGTGACGCAGAGGTGGTAGTCCTCGGTGCCGGGGTGGTCGGGACGAGCGCGGCATCGGTCGCCGTCGGCATGGGTGCCGCCACCTGCGTGCTCGACCGTGACGTCGACAAGCTGCGGCGGGTCGACCGGGTGTTCCAGGGCCGCGTCCAGACCCTTGCCTCGACGGCCTTCGAGGTCGAGCGCGTCGTCCTCGACGCCGACCTCGTGATCGGCGCTGTGCTGGTCCCCGGAGCGAGAGCTCCCGAGCTGGTCGGCGACGACCTCGTTCGTCGGATGAAGGCCGGAGCCGTCCTCGTCGACGTGGCCATCGACCAGGGCGGGTGCTTCGTCCACAGCCGCCCGACGACCCACTCGCACCCGACCTTTGCCGTCCACGACGTCCTCTACTACTGCGTGGCCAACATGCCCGGTGCCGTCCCCCATACCTCCACGCACGCGCTTGCCAACGTCACGCTTCCTTCGGTCCTCGAGATCGCCCGGGCCGGGCTCGCCGCCGCGGTTGCCGCCGACCCTGCGTTGGCGCGGGGTGTCAACGTCGTCGACGGAGCGGTCGTCTACCCGGCGGTGGCCGAGGCCCACGGGCTGCCCCTCGTGCCGCTGGCCGACGCGCTCCGAGGTGGTCGGTCTGGCGCCGGAGGCGGCTCCTGAACGAGGTCGGCGTCGACGGCCTGGAGGAGACCGGTCAGCCCCCTTCGGGGTGGGCTTCCCAGTAGGCGTCGACGACCGCCGTCGGCACCCTCCCCCGTTCGCCGACCTCGAGGCCGGCGGCGTGGGCCCACTTTCGGATGTCGGCAGCCGTGGGCGGCAGCGGCTCGAGTGGCCCGGCGCCGGCGAGCGGCTCGACCAGGTCGCCGGCGAGGGTGTCGGCCAGGTGGTGGGCGAGGGCGGCTCCGAGATAGCGGAACGCCCACTCCTCGGCGAGCTTGCGGGTATCGGCGAAGACGATAGGCACCTCGGGCACCCGGACCTGGGCCTCGGCCACGAGCTCGGCCAGCACGCCCGGGCGCACGTGGGGATGCCGGAACACGGCGCCGTAGCGGTCCTCGACGACCAGGGCGGCACGTTCGACGACGGCGAGGCCGGCCAGCAGGGTGGGCAGGCCACCGGTGCTCGCTGTGGTAGTCAGGTCGTCGAAGCTCTTGCGTTCGACCACGGCCACCACCACGCCCTCGTGCTCGACGGCGTAGTCGCCGACCGGCAGCGCTCCGCGGCGGGTGGTGGCCTGCTGGGTGGCGAACCGCCAGGGGTACCGCTCGCGGGTGTCGACGACGATGTCGACCACCGACCCGGACGCCCGCCGGGTGGGGAGGACGACGGCCGGCCTGGCCTTTCGATTGGTCCGGCGGCTCTGCCAGAAGATGACCTGTCGCCCTCGGGCCTGGGCGAAGACGAACTGGGAACGGTTCTCGCGTCCTCGGTCAAGGACCAAGTCGATGGCCGCGCCGCGACGAGCGCAGGAGCGCACGGAGGCCCGGTCGACGATCTCGGGTTGGTCGGGCCAACCGGTGGCGGGGTGGCAGTAGACCTTGGCCGTTCGCGGCCAGACGTCGCGGGCCTTCAAGACGATGCCCTCGGGTCCGAGCGGGACGCGGACCAGGTAGGGAAGCGTGGAGGAGGGATCGGGGTTCTTGGCGACGACGAAGTCGTCCAGGCCGGTGCTCGTGGCGGACGTCGTCACGGTCGCTCCACTGCCTCCATCGCTGGCAGCGTAGCGAGGACGGCGGTCGACGCCGTGGAGGTCGCGCTCGCTCAGTGGGTCGCCCTGACCTTCCAGAGGGCGTGAGGACGGTCAGGTCAGGTCAGGCGGTCGGCTGGGTAGCCGGGGTAGGACGCCTTGAACACGCCCTGGTGGAGGAGGACCTCGGCAGTGACCGTGCCGTGCTGGGTGTCGGTCAGCGTCGTGCGGGTCCAGTACGACTCCGTGCGCCGGCTCTGGGAGAGGCCGACCACCTCACGAGCCAGCACGTAGGGCTGGTCGACGAAGACCGGTCCGTTCACCAGGCGGACCTCGAGGTCGAGGAAGAGCCCGAGGGCCGGCGACCGGACCGGAAGCGCTCCTCCGGACTTGTGGGCCAGCACGCTCACCATCTCGAAGGGGACGACAGCCCGTCCCCACGGCGAGGACGCACCGCCCTCGGCGGTGTACCAGGGGTGGGGCTCGGTGATCCGGGCGAGCTTGTCGTCGAGCGAGAACGGGTAGAGCGGCCCGTTGGGCTCGCGGCGCGAGAGGGTGGCGATCCCCGCGTCGACGCGCATGCCCACCTCGAGGCGGTCGACGACGAAGAGCTCGCCGGGGGGATCGAGGGAGGCGAGGCGCCGTTCGAGCTCGGTCGGTCCGGCCTCCCCGACCGACACGGTGCCGGTCAGCACCGGCGTGCCGTCTCGCTTGTGGGCCTCCATGGTGGCGAGGTCGCTGCCGTCGGCGACGAGGGTGGCCTGCACCTCTTCCCCCTCGACGACCATGGTGCGGAAGTGGCAGCTCGCACACCCGTGCTCGAACCACTGCCGGCCCCAGACGAGGGTGGCGAGCGGGTCGAGCTGGCTCAGGTGGGTCGGTCCCTCGATGGGCGCCCCAGCCAGGCCCAACGACGCGGCGGCATCCGCGTCGTGGACCGAGGCGTGCCCGTCGATGACCTGGTCGGCGAGCATCTGGGCTGGCGAACGCCACGGACCGGCCAGGGTGACCTCGGTGGCGAAGCGGAGAGGCCGGGAGGACGTCACGGTGCCGGCGTGGTGAACCCACCGGGTGTGGCGCAGTCCTGGGCGAGGACGTCGGGTAGTCCGTGGGGCACGTAGGGGTCGGGAGCGGCTTGTCCGGCAAAGCGGTCGGCCATCCAGTGGACCATGTCGGGCGTGGACGGACCGATGACTTGGGCGTGGTGCTCGCCCGGGTACATCCACCGCTGGACCTCGGCTCCGATGGAGCACAGGTGCTTGGCGAGCAGCTGCGTGGAGATCGGCGGGATCTGACCGTCGGCCGTCCCCTGGATGATGAGCAGTGGCACCCTGGTGGGCGTCGAGAAGGCGCCGGGGTCGTTCTCCTCGAGGAGCACCTTCCACTGGGGGACGGTGAAGGGGTTGTGGGTGACCAGCGAGGTGAGCGGGTACTTGTCGAAGGTGGTCTGGAGGTAGTTGTAGCAGCCCTTCTTCACCAGTGGGACGAGGGTGCGGGCCTGTGGCGTGGTGACGGCCGACAGGGGCGCCGCAACGTTGCCGTAGGCCACGTTGAACCCGATGGCCGCCATGTAGAGGTAGAACGCGTACTTGCTGTGCTGGAGCGCGTCGTAGATGTACTGGAACTGCGACGGTGGCGCCCCGGCCACCACCCCGAGCAGGCGGAGGCTCGGTGCGTAGGTCGGCCCGATGTGCCAGGCGAACATGGCGGTCTGGCCGCCTTCGGAGTGGCCCCAGACGACGTAGTCCGAGCTGGCGTGGAAGGTGCCAACGTGCTGGACGGCCCGGACCAGGTCGATGGTGTTCTCGGCAGCGAGGTTGCCGACCAGGTAGGCGAGGACGCCGGGCGGGGTGCCTTCTCCCTGGTAGTCGGAGGCGGTCACCTCCCAGCCCTTGGACAGCAGGGCGTTGAGCGAGGGGACGGCCTGGCTGGGCGTGAGGGACGGAGCGCACTGGTCGGCCATGCCGTTCGTGCCGTGCCCCCAGGCGACGACCTTGTACCCGCCGGTCGGCGGGGCCGAGCGCGGCACGAACACCAGCCCGGTGACGGCCACGACCTTGCCCTGCTCGTCCTCCGACGTGTACATGACGCGGTAGGTGGTCCCGTCGACGCCCGCCACCGTCACCGGGGTGTCCTTGAGGAGCACCCCTGGAGCGGTCGGGAGCGATCGGGGAACGGCGTAGAAGGCCGGGAAGCCCTTCGGGGCGGGAGTGCTGGCGGGAGCTGCTGCCGAGGACGCTGCCGACGAGCTGCACGCGGCCAGGAGGAGCGCACCGGCCGCCACGAGGACGGCTGCCCCTACGAACGGTACCGGCCGACGGTGCGGTCGACCTCGCCCGCCCTGCCAAGACATGACGCGCATTCCGTCCCCCCGTTCACCGACCGCCTCGGCCGCCGTGACGCCATCTCCGCAGGCCAGAACCTCCGGTGGAGCCTCGACGACACGGTACCCAACCCGTCGCAGCACTGTCGACCAGACCAGACCAGACCAGACCAAGCCGAACCGGGCTGATCGGAACCGATCCGAGAGCACCGCCCCGGGGAGGCGGCGACCGGGGAAGGTGGGGGGTGTCCGGGCTGACGAACGGGACCCGGCCTCGAGGGGGACCGGGGTCCAGTGGCGGACTCCGTCGAGTGGCCGGATCGATCCTGTACCCTTGGGCCGGCGCCGCTGACCGACCCCGACCCCTGTCTCTCCGGTGATGCGAGGGACGGTGGCTCGAGCGAGGCAGAGGCGGCACGGAGAGGTGCGAGAGCGGCCGAATCGGACTCACTGCTAATGAGTTGACCTGGGTAACCGGGTCCGAGGGTTCAAATCCCTCCCTCTCCGCTGGGTGGCGGCCGGTGCTCGGGCACCGCGCTGCCGGTAGATTGTTGCGGTGCCTGAGCGTTACTGGTTGGAGACGTTGGGCTGCCCGAAGAACCAGGTGGACTCGGACAAGCTGGCAGGCACCCTGGTCGGCGACGGGCTCGAGCTGGCGGACGACCCGAGCCGGGCTGACGTGGTCGTGGTGAACACCTGCGCCTTCATCGAGGCGGCCCGTCAGGAGTCCATCGACACCGTCCTCGCCCTGGCGGATGGGGCAAAGCGTGGCGCCCGGATCGTGGTCACGGGGTGCATGGCCGAGCGCTACGGCGACGAACTGGCCAGGGCCCTCCCCGAGGTCGACTTGGTGGCACCGTTCGGCACTCCGCTCCTTTCCCGAGCCCGTCCCGAGCCAGTCGCCGAGCCGGTCACGTTCCTGGGAACGGTCCCTCCGGAAGGCGGACGCTCCGGGCGGACTGCCCGGCGTGGACCGAGCAGTGCGGCTCCTCAGTCCAACGCCTTCGACCTCCTCGAGCTCCCCCGCCCGCCGGCCCGCGCCCCGTGGGCCTACGTGAAGGTCGCAGAAGGGTGCGACCGCAGCTGCGGCTTCTGTGCCATCCCGTCGTTCCGTGGCCCCCAACGCTCTCGTGCCCCGGCAGCCGTGCTTGCCGAGGTCGACCAACTCGCCTCCGGCGCCACGCCGCTCGGCGAGGTCGTCCTGGTGGCGCAGGACCTCGCCTCCTTCGGCCTGGACCGCACGAGCGGGGGCGTCCGCCCAGGGCAGGGTGCTGCCCGTCCACTCGTCGACCTGGTCGGCAGGGTTGCCGAACGAGTCCCGCGGGTGCGACTGCTCTACCTCTACCCGTCGTCGCTCGACGACGAGCTGGTCGACGCTGTGCTGGCGACCGGCGTTCCGTACTTCGACCTGTCGTTGCAGCACGTGTCGCGTCCGCTTCTGCATCGGATGCGTCGGTGGGGTGAGGGGGACCGCTTTCTGGAGCGCATCGCCTCCATCCGCTCGCGCGAACCCGGTGCCACGTTCCGCTCGTCGTTCATCGTCGGCTATCCCGGGGAGACCGAGGACGACCACGACCGCCTGCTGGCCTGGCTGGCCGAAGCGCAGCTCGACTGGGCCGGCTTCTTCCTCTTCAGTCCCGAGGACGGCACGCCTGCTGCCGTGCTCGACGGAAGGGTCCCCGAGGACCTGGCCCGTCGGCGCATCGACGAGTGCACCGAGCTGCAGGACGCCATCACGGCCACGCGCCGCGACGCCTTGATCGGTGCGACGGTGGAGGTGCTGGTCGACGAGCCCGGCCGCGGCCGCACGTACCGTGAGGCGCCCGAGATCGACGGGGTGGTCGAACTGGTCGACGTCCCCGGCACTCCCTCCGCGTCCGAGGTGGGAACCGTGGTGCGTGCCACCGTCGTGGCGGCCGAGGGTCCCGATCTCTCGGCGGAGCTCGTCTCGTGCGGGACCGTCCGGTGAGCGATCCCCGTCCGCTGGCCGCCACTGGTGCGCAGCGGCCGGCGACACCACCACCATCGGCGGCCACGCCTGTGCCGCCCGCAGCCGGTGAGCAACGGCGGGCCCAGACGTTCGGGCCTTCGGCAGTGCTCACGCCGGCCAACGGCATCACGGCACTGCGCCTCGCCGTCACCCCGCTCCTCGTCGCCCTGATCGTCTGGCATGGCTCGTCTTGGGGGACGCTCGCCCTGTGGGTCGTCCTCTCGACGACCGACGGCATCGACGGATGGGTAGCTCGGCGTCAGGGGGCGACGCGGTCGGGGGCGTTCCTCGACCCGCTTGCCGACAAGGTCGTCGTCCTCGGTGCGCTCGTCGCTCTCGCCGACGAGCACTTCGTCCCGTGGGTGGCAGTCGCGGTCATCGCCGTGCGCGAGATCGCCATGAGCGCCTATCGCGTCGTGGTCGGGCGCGAAGGAGTGTCGGTCCCGGCCCGCCGGAGCGCCAAGGTCAAGACGCTCCTCCAGGACGTCGCCATCGGCCTCTGCCTGATCCCGCCGGTGGCTACCCACCGCACCGTGCTCACCGTCGCTATCTGGGCGGCGGCGTTGCTGACCGTCACGACCGGTGTCCAGTACCTCGTCGACGGGCGGCGCGCCGGGGCGGCGCGTCGGGCGGTTGCTGGCGGGCGAGGACAGTCATGAAGACCCGGGTGGCACGGACCGGGGTGGCACGGATCGGGCCAGCGTGAGGATCGAGGTCGTGGCGGTCGGCACCGAGCTGCTGCTCGGCCAGATCGCCGACACCAACGGGGCCTGGCTGGGCGAGCACCTGGCCGCCGTGGGCGTCGCCTCCCACTTCCACCAGGCGGTGGGCGACAACCACGACCGCATCGTGCTTGCCCTGCGGACGGCTCTGGCCCGGAGTGATGGCGTGATCGTCTGCGGCGGGCTCGGGCCCACCCACGACGACATCACCCGCGAGGCCATCGCCGAGGTGATGAACGTCCCACTCGCGCGCGACGAGGCGGTGTTCGAGCGCATCGCCGCTCTGTTCTCCTCGCGAGGGCGCACCATGTCGCCCTCCAACGCCCGTCAGGCCGACGTTCCCGAGGGAGCGACGGTCATCCCACAGCGCAAGGGGACGGCTCCGGGGTTGATCTGCCCGGTCGGCCACAAGGTGGTCTACGCGGTGCCCGGTGTTCCCTACGAGCTGGCCGACATGTTCGAGCGCGGCATCGTCCCCGATCTCCGGCGTCGCCTCCGTGAGCGCGGCGAGGCCGAAGGCGTGATCGCCAGTCGGGTGTTGCGCACGTGGGGGATGACCGAGTCGCGCCTCGCCGACGTCCTGGCAGCCCACATCGGTTCACTCGACCAAGCGGCAATCTCCTCGAGCGGCGAGACGGCCACGATCGCCTTTCTGGCCAGCGGGATCGAGGGGATCAAGGTGAGAGTGACCGTGCGAGCTGCCGACGACGCCGCGGCCAGCGCCCGCCTGGACGCCGAGGAGGAAACGATCCGCCGCATCCTCGCCGACGCGGCTGGCGACGTCGTCTTCGCTGTCGACGACGAAGCGATCGAGCACGCCGTCGCCAAAGCGGTCACCGCCCGACATCTGACGCTGGGCGTGGCCGAGTCCCTTACCGGCGGGCTCGTCTCCTCGCGGCTCGTCAACGTGCCCGGGGCGAGCGCGTGGTTCCGCGGTGGCGTCGTCTCCTATGCGACGGAGGTCAAGCACTCGGTGCTCGAGGTGCCCGAAGGCCCGGTCGTGTCGGCCGCCGCCGCCGAAGCCATGGCCGTCGGCGCGTGCCGGGTGCTGGGTGCGGATGTCGGGCTGTCGGTCACCGGCGTGGCCGGCCCCGACCCGCAGGACGGTCGATCACCGGGGACGGTGTTCGTCGGTATCGCTCACGTGGGGGGTGCGACCGAGTCGGCCGAGCTCGCCGTCCCTGGCGACCGTCAACGCATCCGGCAGTACGCGACGATCAGCGCCCTCGATCTGCTGCGTCGGCGCCTGCCCGTCCTGCTTGCCGACTGAGTGGCGCCGGCGGTCGCCGCAGGCGCTCAGCCAGCTGGTGATGCCGGTGCGCCGGGGGAGGCCACCACGGGGATCCCCTGGGGGACGAGCTCGACCCAGGTCCTGCCCGGGGCGAGCGTGATCGGCGTCCCGCTGGTCGAGGTCAAAGTGGCCGGCGAGGTGAGCGAGGTCCGGTTCCACGTCCCGGTGATGACGGCTCCGTTGCGGACGACCGTCACCGGGCCGGAGCCGAGGGCGGTCACCTCGACCTCGTGGTTGCCTTCGGAGTTCTCGACCCACGGACCGAGGAACGTCTGCACCGTCATCGCCACGACGTTGGTGGTCGACGTCTGGGACCCGTCGACCAGCCGGTCGGGGACCCCCGAGTAGGCGCGCAGGTAGTCGTCGCCGGACGGGTTCCACGTCCAGGTCACGTCCGAGTAGTGGGAGAAGGGGATGTGGAGCGAGGCGCCTGATCCGGCGACCGCTCCGGCGGGCAGCGCGGTCGAGTACGTGAAGATCGGCTGCGGTGGGGTCGTGTCCGACGGCACGAGCGACCACAGCGAGGCGGGCCTGGCGAACGTGTTGTAGGGAGGGAACGTGCCCGGTTCGTGGACGATGACCGAGGCGGGGGGACCGCCCAGCATGTCGAGGTCGGTGATGGGGGCTTGGCTGAGGAGGTTCAGGATCGGGTTGATGCCTCCCACGTGGGCGAACAGGGGATGGGAGAGCTGGGAGAGGATGGCGACGTCGGGCTCGCGAGCCGACCGGATGTCACCCACGAGCGGTGGGCTCTGGCACTGGAACACGGCGATGAGGCGGGTGATGGAGCCTTCGATCGGTTCCTCGAAGACGACGTCGGCGTGGTCGAGGCCGGCCGACGGTCGGTCGGAGGGGTAGTTGCCGATCTTCACGGCCAAGGCAGGTCGTCGTGGGACGGCGCCGCCCGGCGCCGGGAGACCGGTGAGCGGGCAGGTCGGCCCGGTGGCCGTCGGTACCGCGGTGGTCGATGGGGACCTCGAGCCAGGAGCGGCACGCCTGGTCCGCCCGTGTGACGTGGCCACCAGTGCGATCGTCCCGCCGACCACCGCGACGGCCGCCACGACGGCGACGACGCGCCAGGTCCACGATGACCGGCCGCCACGACGGCCCTGCAGCTCCCGTCGGGTGGGCGTACGGGTACCGGAGCCGCGACCGGAGCGCGACGGGGTCGGAGAGGTCGGATCGCTCATCGTCCCGGCAGGCTAGTCGGGGCTCGGAGGGGGGTAGGGGCGCCTGCTCACTGCGGCCAGGCCTTCTGCTCCCGGTCCACGTCGCTCGCCGGCCTCCCCGGACGCTTCCTCGAGCACCGATCCGACCCGTCGGGTGGGCGAGAATGAGCCCGTGGCGCTGTTCATGGCCGCCTGGCCCCCTCCGGCGCTCGCCGCCACCCTGCTCCCCGAGGAGCTTGTCGCCCGCTCTACCCCGGGATCGGACCGGCCGGCCTCGGGCGTCCCAGGTCCCGACGAGCCGCCGAACCCCTCGGCACCACCGCAGACGGGCCGGCCCTTCGCAGCGTTGCGGGTCGTGCCAGAGGTCGACCGTCACGCCACACTTGTGTACCTGGGCCGGGCCTCCGTCGCGCCGGTCCTCGCCGGTCTCGACGCGCTGGAGGGGCAGGCTCGAGGCTCGGGGGCTGACGCGGTCGGTCTTGCGCCCGTCGACGCCGTGGTCGGCGCCGAGACGTTGGTTCTCGGTGCCGGTGCGCTCGTCGTGCCCGTCGTCGGCCTCGACCGGCTCGCCGGTGTGCTCCGGCGTGCGGTCGGCGGGTCCGGGGTCGTCGTTCCCGACGGCTCGTCGTCACGAGCATTTGTCGGGCACGTCACCGTGGCCCGAGCACGCCGGGCAGCGACACGCGGCGAGCGTGGCGGGGCGCTCCGCTCAGCGGCCGGCCTTCCCGTGCCGGGAGCCGGTGCGCGTTGGCGGGTCACCGAGGTGGTCCTGGCCGCCTCGGAGCCCGTGCCGTCCGGCGCCGAACGCTCCTCGGGCGGGCGCTACGGGGTGCTCCGCCGGGTCGGGCTCGGCTGACGGCCAACCATCCACCATCGAACACGCGTTCGGGTCTACAGTGTGCGGCGCGGCCCCGCCGGACGTAGGAACCGCCGACGTCACACCCCGCTCGTAGGGTCGCCCCGACGGAGCAACGACGGCATCGAGGAGAAGCGAGGACATGGAACGCGACAAGGCGCTCGACATGGCGCTCGGCCAGATCGAAAAGCAGTTCGGCAAGGGATCGATCATGCGGATGGGCGAGAACCTCCACATGAACATCGAGGCCATTCCGACCGGGGCCCTGGCGCTCGACCTCGCCCTGGGGATCGGCGGCCTGCCGCGGGGTCGGGTCGTGGAGATCTTCGGCCCCGAGTCCTCGGGCAAGTCGACACTCGCTATGCACGTGGTGGCCGAGGCGCAGCGCAACGGTGGGATCTGTGCCTACATCGACGCCGAGCACGCCATGGACCCGGTGTACGCCAAGGCCATCGGAGTCAACATCGACGACCTCCTCATCTCGCAGCCGGACACCGGCGAGCAGGCGCTCGAGATCGCTGACATGCTCATCCGCTCGGGAGCGCTCGACGTCCTGGTGGTGGACTCGGTCGCCGCCCTCACCCCCAAGGCGGAGATCGAGGGCGAGATGGGTGATTCCCACGTCGGCCTGCAGGCCCGGCTCATGTCCCAGGCACTCCGCAAGCTGACCGGGACGCTCTCCAAGTCGCGCACCATCGCCATCTTCATCAACCAGCTGCGCGAAAAGATCGGCGTCATGTACGGATCGCCCGAAGTCACGCCGGGCGGGCGCGCGCTCAAGTTCTACTCCTCGGTGCGGCTCGACATCCGGCGTATCGAGACGATCAAGGACGGTGCCGACCAGGTGGGGAACCGAACTCGGGTCAAGGTGGTGAAGAACAAGGTCTCCCCGCCCTTCAAGCAGGCCGAGTTCGACATCACCTTCGGCAAGGGGATCAGCCGCGAAGGCTCCCTGCTCGACGTCGGCGTGGAGCTCGGCTTCATCAAGAAGTCCGGGGCGTGGTTCACCTACGAGGGAGAACAGCTCGGCCAGGGCCGCGAGAACGTCAAGACGTTCCTCCTCGAGAACCCGCAGCTGATGGCGGAGATCGACGAGCGGGTGCGTGACCACCTAGCGGCGCGCAACAGCGATGGCACAGGAGACGACGAGGCGGCCGTCGTTGACCCGGACGAGCAGCCCATCACGCTCGACTGACGGTTGCCGACCCGGGACGACAGGGCGTCGTCCTGGGTCGCTGCACGCCGACCAGCGACCCCAGCTTCTCGCCCGCCCCGACCGCGGACACCAGCCAGGGGAAGCGCGTCCACTTGCATCCCGAGTGGGTCGCAGTTCACCGGCGGTCCCGGTGGCGCTCGCGGGCTCCGGGCTCAGCCTGACCGCGACGCCGCGACGAGCACGCATGTCGCCACCGCGCCGACGCCGGCTGGTCCGGTGCGGTCGGCATCGGCACAGGCGGCGAGGGCTCCTTCGGGCACCCGTCGGGGGTGGCGGCTGGCGACACCGGTCCACACCCAGGCGCCGGCCGCTCGTCGCGGGGAACGCCCGATGGCAGCCGTGAGGAGCGCGGCGATGGGAGCTGCCCCGACCGGTTGGTCGTAGCGGGGCAGGTCGGGCTGGTCCACGATGACCACGGTGGTTGCCTGCCAAGCCGTCAGCGCGGCGTCGAGCTCGGCGACGGCACGGGGGTCGAGGGTCAGCGGAGCGCCTCCGGGCGTGGCCAACCGCTGAAGGATGGCCACTGCGGGCCCGGCGCGTCCCGAGCGTGCCGGTACCGACCCCGGACCACCGCCGCCCACCAGTGAGTACCGGAAGCCAGCGACGGCCTGCCAGGTCATCGCCCCCTGTTCGAGCGTGAACGGCGCAGGGATGGTCAGGACGACGTCGCCCGGTCCGGCCCCCGGCTGTGGGTGGGCGAACCACTGGGGGACCGCCACGCGCACGGCGGTAAGGGGGCTGTCGGGCACGACCTGGGCGGCGATCGGGACGAACGCCACGGCGACCACGGCGAGAGAAGCGAGGGCCCCGATAGCCCGACCGGCCCGACCGGCCCGAGGCGCTTGGCCATGGCCGAGCGGCGTACCCGGAACGAGTGGCGCGCCGTGGATCGACGGAGCAGACGTGCCGATGGAGAGGCGCGTGGGCTCCGCGACGGAGCACTGACGGCGCCCCCACCTGCCGGATGCCCACGACCCGACCCGGTCGGCGACGATCGCCACGGCGACGGTCGCGCACAGGTCGACGACGGCAAGGAACCGGCTCGGCACGATGTCCTCGAGGACCGGGAGGTGCCCGAAGAGCCGCCAGGGGGCAAACGGGTGGCCGAAGACCTGGACGGTCAGCGAGGCGCAGAGCGCACCGACCGCGGTCGCCAGCCACAGGCGCCGATCGCGCCGGAAGAGCACGAGACCGGCCAGCACGACGCCGAGCAAGGGCCATCCGAGGTAGACGGGATTGCCGAGACGCCGACCCTGGTACCCACCGACTACATGGGAGAGGGCGAGCAGCGACGGGGATGTCCCGGCCGTGTCGACGTAGGACCGGAGTGCGACGCCACCGAAGCGGGGAGGGAGCTGAGGCCAGATCAGGCCGCCGAAGTGTGACGGCCCAGCCAGGGCGAACCAGGCTGGGTAGGCGAGGAGCACCACCCCGGTCACTGCTGCGGCAGCGAGACCCACGGCCACCCGTCGCCACCGTCGCCGTACGAGGTCCCGTGATCGTGCGAGGCTCCAGGCGAGCACGAGCACCAGCCCGACAGCGATCCCCATGGCCGTGATGACCAGTAGCTCGGTACCGAGGAAGAATTGGACGGCGGCAAGGAGACCGAGCAGTACGCCGACCGTCACCGGGCGGAGTCGGGAGCCGACGAGGAGCTCGTCGAGGGCAAGGACGGCGAGAGGGAGGACGAGCAAGGTGCCGTCCATCAGGTGGGCGTCCGACAGGTTCACCACCACGAACGGCGAGAAGCCATAGACGAGCCCGCCAAGGAAGGCCACCGGGCCGTTGCCTACCCAACGACGGAGGAGAGCAAAGCAGGCAAACGCGGTGAGCGCCGGGCTGAGGGTGAGCGCCACGTCGAGGGTGGCGATCGGTCCCCAGAGCCACGTGACGGGGGCGAGCGGCACGCCGAAGGCGAGCTCGCTGGTATTGGCGAGGAGGTTCACCCCTTGCGGGTGGAAGAGGGCACGCGACCACAGCACCGAGTGCCCGTGGGCAATGGCCCACGCCGGCCAGGCGAGGAACCAGGTGAACAACGAGCTGTCACCACACCCGCAGGTGGTGACGGAGGCCGGGTCCGAGGACCACACCTGCCACCACAGGACGACGGCGAGGAGGAGGTAGGCGAGCGCCGCTCCGAGGAGCACCGTCCTGCTGTGGTGTCCGTGGTGTCCGTGGCGTCGACCCGGGTCATCATCGGTCGGCCCGGTCCTCACGTCGACCCTCCGAGGACGCACGTCGCCGCCGCGGCGACGGGGAGCGCTGCACAGGTGGCGAGCCGGCTGGCCGAGGCTGCCACCGGGCGGACCAACCCGGCGGGCACGATCCACACCCAGGACCCCTTCTGGAGCAGGGGTCTCCGGCCGATGGCTGCCGTGAACAAGGTGGCGGCGAGCCGGTCACCTCGCCCACGGTCGTAGGAGAGCAGCGACGACGTCTGGGGGACGACGACGACGGTCACCCGCCACAGCTGCAGTGCCTCGAGGACGGACTCGAGGGCGGTGCGGTCGAGGACGGGAGGTGGCCCGAGGCCGATGCTGGCAGCCGACAGCACGTCGAGCCCGGGCTGGGCGGTACCTGCCCGCGACGGGAGGCTGGCCGGTCCGCCACCGCCCGCCATGGCGACATGGAGCCCGCCGAGGGCCTGCCACGCCATCGACGACTGGATCCCCGAGAACGGTGCCGGATAGGCCAGCACAACAGGGAGGTGGCCAGCAGAAGTGGGCGGATCGGCGAACCATCGGGGAACGCGCACTGATTGGACGACGAGGGGAAGGTTGGAGGCCAGGGCGGCGGCCGAGGGCCCGACGGCCACCCCGAGGGTGACCGCGACGGCGAGCCCGACGGCGACGGCTGCGGCCATGTCACCCGGCCTTTCGCCGCGCTCCGGTCGACGAGGCCACCGGGGGTGCCCGGCCGTCCTGCTGCCTGCTGTCGCGACGAGGCCTGCCGCGCCACCCGGGCTGGTCCCGGCGAACGGGCCGACTGTGTCGGTCCCAACGGGTCGACTGGTCGTGGCGGATCGGCGCCCAAGCAGCGCGGGGGCCGTCGAGCTGGCGCGGTCCACCACCACGGCGGCCAACACGGCGAGGCACCCCGTGGTGATCGCGGCGAAGCGGACCTCGACGATGTTGCCGACGAGGGGGACGTCGACGAGGGCGCGCCAAGGGGCGATCGGTGCCACCGACGGCGCCAGCGACAGCAGCCACGAGGCGGCGGCGACCGATGCCACGAGCTGGTACCGAGGCCGTCGCCACCAGACGGGGGCGGCGACGACCACGAGGGCGACGACTCCGGCTCCCAGGTAACCGAGCGCGGGAAGCGCCGGGCCTTGGTAGCCCCCGAAGTGGTGCATCTCGGCGGCCAGCCCAGCCATGGGGCTCGGTGCCACCGACGTGGCCGGCGTCGAGCCGAAGTGGTCGATGGCGCTGTTCCCCCAGATCGGACCGGAGAGGTGCGACGGACCGGCCGTGGCATACCAGGCCGGCACAGCGAGGAGGACGGCCCCGACCGCTGCCCCAGCCGCCAGTCCGCCGACGACTCGTCGGGCGATGGCCGGACCGTCTTCGCCGAGCCGACCGCGGTGCAAGCGCCACCACCATCGAACGAGGGCGAGGAGCAGCCCACAGGCGCCGGTGACCACCACGATGAGGAGCATCTCGGTGCTCAGGAAGAACTGCACGGCAGCCAGGACGCCCAGGAACACCCCGCTGCGCACGGGGGAGCGTTTCCCCGAGACGAGATCGACGAGCACCAGGGCCAGGAGCGGTGGCACCACCAGTACGGCCAGGTTGAGCTGGTTGAGCGCGAGCTCGGTGAGCACGAACGGCGAGAAGCCGTAGAGCAGACCGCCGACCAAGGCGCCCGGCACGGGCCGCACCCACCGGCGCAGGAGCACGAACATGGCGAGGGCCGAGGTCGCCGGGGCGAGCGTCGCCGCCACGTTCATCGCCGCCACCGGCCCCCAGAGCCACGTGACCGGGGCGAGTGGCACGGTGAGCGCGAGCACGCTCGTGTCGTCGAGGAGGTTGAAGCCCCTGGGGTGGAACAGCCACGTCGAGTGCCAGAGGCTCTGGCCGTGACCGAGGGCGAACACCGGCCAGGCGAAGAACCAGGTGAAGCGGGCAGCGTCCCCACAGCCGCAGGTGGTCACCGCTGACGGATGCGACGTCCACACGTGCCACCACAGCCCGACGGCGAGCACCAGGTAGACGGCACCAGCCAGGACGACCAGTCCCCAACCTCGCGAGTCCGTGTCGGACCTGCGAAGAGCCGGCGGTCGGGCGCCTGGCACCTGGGCGGCGTCCGGGCGCAGGCCGGCGGCCTCAGCGACCATGGCCTGTCGTGCGACCGCAGAGCTGGTGCTCGGCGCGCACCGGGTGCTCGCTGAACGACAGCGTGGTCCAACCCACCGCATGGGCGATGTCGGAAAGGGCCCGGCTCAGGGTGAGTGGCGCCGTGATGGCATGGAGGTAGGCGGCGAGCGGCCCACACGACAGGGCGGCTCGCGCAGCGGCAACGTCGTGCGGCGAGGGCCCGCCCGGGGGCAGGTGTGTCCCCGGCGCCGTGAAGCGGGCCACCATCCACGCCGCCGAGATCTCCTTCTCGTGGCCCGGCCGGTGGTGCACGGGCACCGTGATGTGGCTGCCGACGGGGTTGGCCAAGGAGAAGGTGTCGAAGATGTACACCTTCGGTCCGGCGAGGTCGCCGATCACGCCGATGGCCGGCACGTTCACGACCAGCGAGAACGGGAGCGAAGAGTGAGCGGGGACGGCCGAGGCCACCGGAACGGGCGCGTAGGGGTCGGTGTCGACCACCAGCCGCTGACGTCCGGGCGGTATGGCTGCTGCTGTTCGGGCCAGCAGATGGCCGGCGATACCCGAGAGGGCGTGGTCGTAGTCGGCGGTGGTGATCGGGTGGGTGTTGCCGGTCGCCTTCACCCACGTGTTTCGCTCGTTGGAGATGGAGATGACCTGGGGGTTCAGGTTGCCGGGAGGGGCACCGTAGCGGAGCCATCCCACACAGACGACGGACCAGAGGGCGACACCGGCGACGGGGACGGCGACGGCGGTCCGCAGTTGGCGGCCAGTGGCGGTGACCGGGAGGAAGATGGCGAAGAAGGCGGGTAGGAGCAGGCGGGCGTGCATGTAGTCGCCGCCCACGTAGACCACGTAGAGGAGATCGGTGGCGCCGGCCACGACGGGGGCAGCGAACAGCACGACGGCGAGGCGGTCCCGGCTACGCCAACGGTCCCGGACGGCAAGGCCGAAGAGAAGCGCACAGGCGAGTGTCGGCAGCCAGAGCCAGTACGGAGCGACGAAATTCCACAGGTAGGCGAGCCCCTGCGACCACCAGGAGGAGCCGGCCGTCTTGGCCAGCGCGGTGTTGGGGACGACCAGGCCGTAGTAGGCCATGCGGGCGAGCTCGCTGGCGCAGGGGAGAGCGAGGGCTGCGGCGAGGGGGACGCCGAAGCGGCGCAGGCGCGACACCGGGCCCGACCAGTCCGGTGCGGTCATGACGATGCCGAGAGCGACCAGCAGCACGCCGGCGGCCGGGGCGAGCTCGGGGCGGATCAGGGGCCCGAGGCCGAGCAGGACGGCCGTCCAGACCGGCCTGGAGCGCCTCGCCTCGACCCGGACGAGCGCGAGGAGCCCGGTGGCGAACCAAAGGAACACCATCGACATCTCGAGCCCCGAGGTGGCGAACTCCCACACCCCGGCAACCGAGGAGATCACCAGCAAGCCGACGGGATAGACGGTGCCGGAGGTGCCGCGCCCGGCGAGGCGGACGACGGCGCGTCCCCCGGCCAGAAAGGCTCCTGCCGTGCAGGCGAGCCCGAGGACGACCGACAGCCACGGAAGCCCGACGAAGGGGAAGACGATCCGTAGCGCGGCGAGGGTGGCCACCCACAGCGGGTCCGAGTCGACCTCGACCCGCTCGCCGACGTTGAACACCGGGCCGTGCCCGGCCAGGAGGTTGTGGATGATCCGGAAGTTGATGAAGGCGTCCTCATCGACCCACCGGTAGGCCCACGACCCGGCGAGGACGACCACCAGCGGGACCACCACCGGCCACCACCGCTGGAGCCAGCGGGCGACGCGGACGGTCTGCCTGACAGGAGCCACCAGGTCCGCCGGCCGCGACGGCACGGTGCGCTCGGGTGCCGACGGTGACGTCATTCGGGTTCGGCCTCGGCCTCGGCCTCGGCCTCGCTGCGTCGCCGCGGAGCCGGGCCGGGCCGGGTGGCGACGGTGGACCGCTGTGGCCAGGGGAGCGCGCGGACGGAGTCGTCGACAGCGCGCATCGCGCCCATTATGGCCCAGGCACCCCCTTCCTCCGAGGCGTTCCCCGACGTGGGTACACTGCTCCGATCCGGCGCGTTGGGACCTCGGCACGACGGCCAGGACGGCACAGGGCGCTGCTGGTCTCGGCCCACCCGCTGGCCTGGGCTGGCGCCTGGTACGCGGCGGCGTCGCTCGTGCTCTGGTGGCACGTGTGGGCGCACCCGGCCACCGTGACGACGTGCGCCTGCGGGGACGGCGCGCTCACGCTGTGGGTGCTGGCCTGGCCTGCCCACGCCCTCGCCCACGGCGAGAACCCGTTCTTCTCCTCGATGCTCTTCCACCCACACGGCATCGACATGGCGCCCAACTCTCTCGGCCTCGGTGTCCTCTTCGCCCCGGTCACCTGGCTCGCCGGCCCAGTGGCGACCATGAACGTCGTCGACGCCCTCGGGCCGCCCTTGTCGGCCTTGGCCATGGCATGGCTGCTTGGGCGGTGGGTGCGGCCGGTGCCGGCGGCGCTTGGCGGGCTGCTGTACGGCTTCTCACCCTTCGTGCTCACCGAGCTCGCGCTCGCCCACCCGAACTTCGGGTTCGCGGTCGTCCCGCCGCTCGTGGTGGGTGTGCTCGACGACCTCGTCACCGGGCGGGGCCGTGCGTCGTGGCGGGGCGTGCTCCTCGGGCTCCTCGTCGTCGCCGAGTTCTTCGTGAGCGTCGAGGTGCTCGCCTTGGTCGCCCTGCTCGCTGTGCCGGTCCTAGTGGTGGTCGTGGTGGCCGGCCGGGCTGACGGGGGATGGCCGGCCGTCGCCGACCGGGCCGTTCGGGTGGGCCGCGGTCTGCTCGTTGCCGCCCTCGTCGCCGGTGCCCTGCTGGCCTATCCGCTCTGGGCGTTCTTCGCCGGTCCTGCCCACCTCGTCGGGCGCGCCTGGCCGGACTCACCTGCGGGAACGGTGGGTGCCACCGTGTCCTCCTTCGTCTCGGGTCGTCTCGTTCCGCCGCTCGTGGCCGTCATGCACGTGTTCGGCGGCTACCAGGGCCCGGCTCTGCCCGATCCCACCTTCGTCGGAGCGGGCGTGGTGGCCATCGTGGTGGTCGGGCTTGTCGTATGGAGGCAGTCGGGGCTCCTGTGGCTGTTCGCCACCGTAGGAGTCGTGGCCGCCGCGCTCTCGCTCGGGGTCGGGTCGGATGGCTGGTACCCGTGGCGCCTCTTCGTCCACCTCCCCGTACTGGTCAACGTGGTGCCGGTCAACCTGGCCTCGGTGACCGACCTCTGCGCCGCCGCGTGCGTGGCGCTGGTCGTCGACCGTGCCATGGGCAGGTCACCCCGCTGGCACCTCCCGTCTGCCGCGGTGGCCGTGGCGCTGTCCGCTGTCGCTCTTGTGCCCCTCCTCGTCAACCTGTGGCCGAACCTGCCGGTCACCGTGCGCCCGACGACGCCGCCACGGTGGTTCACGACCGGCGCTACCCGTCTCCCGCCGGGCCAGGTGGTCCTTCCCTACCCGGCGTCCTTCGGTGGCATCCAGTCGTCGATGGCCTGGTTGGCCGTTGGCGGCATGCGCTTCTCGATGCCCGGAGGTGGTGGACCCGGCGTGGTCCCGAGTCGAGCCGGTGCCGAGCGCCCCGGCTACGAGCTGCTGGCCCGGGCTTCCGATCCGCTCGATCCTCCCCCGCTGATCACCCCCGCGACCCTTGCCGCCATGCGGGGCGCGCTGGCCGGTTGGCGCGTCGACACCGTCGTCGTGCCCGACGCCGCCGGTCTGCCGTCCTACGACCGCGGCCGTCCGGTTCCCTATGCCGTCGGTTTGTTCACCGCCGTCACGGGTCGGCCACCGTTCGAGCAAGACGGTGCCTGGGTGTGGCAGGTACGCTCCGCCGTCGCCGCTGCCACCGGACGAGTCGACCCGGCGCGTGCGGCGCACTGCCTGGCCCGCCCGCCCGCCGCACCTCTCGACGCCGCCCGGTGCGTGCTGGGGACCGGGTGACGGTGGGGACCGCCCCACCCGTGGCGACGGCGTCCTGCCCGCCTACGGCGTCCTGCCCGCCAGCGGCGCGCGCCGAATGGCGGAGGGGCCGGACCTGGCCCGGCATCCTTGCCGCGGCGTCCTATCTGGCACTGTCGGTCGGCGTCCTCTGGCACGTGTGGGCGGCGTCCCCCGCTGCGGTGATGACGTGCCCGTGTACCGACGCGGGACGCACCGCGTGGTACCTGGCCTGGACGGCGCATGCCCTCGCCCACGGACAGGCTCCGTGGTACTCGACGGCGCTCTTCCACCCCGGCGGGTTCAGTACCTTGGTGGACACCAGTGTTCCCGCCCTCGGGGTCGTCGCCACGCCGCTCACCCTCGTCGCCGGACCCGTGGTGTCCATGAACGTCCTGGTCACTTTGACCCCAGTTGCCGGGGCGCTCGCCATGTGGTGGGCCCTGGGCCGGGCCGGGCTCGGGCTCCCGGCGCGCTGGCTCGGCGGACTGTGCTTCGGCTTCTCGCCGTTCGTCCTGGTCCAGCTGGCCTTCGGCTGGCTCGACCTCGCCTTCGTCGCCCTCTTCCCTCTCGCCGCCGTCGCCACGGTCGCGACTGTTCGTCCGGGTCCCCGCCAACGGCGGGCCGGCGCGGCACTCGGGGCGATCGTCGTCGTCGAGTTCTTCGTGAGCAGCGAGCTCTGCCTGCTCCTCGTGGTGGCCCTCGGCCTCGCACTCGTCGGGGCCGTCGTCTCCGACGTCGTGCGCCACCGCCATGGCGCCGTTCGGCGAGTCCGACGGGCGCTCCCCGGGCTGGGGGTGGCCGCGGGGGTCGCCGTCGTGCTGCTCGCCGTGCCCGTGTGGTACTTCCTCGCCGGCCCCGGGCACCTGTCGGGGACCGTGTGGTCGAACGCCGTCCCCGGGGACCTGGGCAACGCACCTGCCAACTTCGTGAGCGCTCAGGGGCAGTGGGGGCCGGTCAGCGCGTCGCAACTCACACACCTGGCTCGGGTGCTCGGCGGCTACGCCGGGCCACCGCTTCCCTCGCCCGCCGACCTCGGCATCGGGGTGCTTGTCGTGTGGGCATTTGCCCTGTGGCGATGGAGGCGGGACGGTCGTCTGTGGGGGACGACGGCACTGGCCGCCGCCGCCGCCGCGCTGTCCCTGCGTGCCGGACCGACCCACTGGTCGCCGTGGGCTCTCGTCGAGCACCTCCCTGTGCTCGACAACGTCGTCCAGGCCAGGCTCTCGGTGGTCGTCGACCTGTGCGCGGCTGCCGTAGTCGCCGTCGTTGTCGACCGGCTGGCCGCCGATGGGACTGCCGCCGACGGGACTGCCGCCGCTAGGCTCGCTCCTCGGAGTGCTCCGAGCCGTCGGGGAGACGGCACCGCCCGACCGACGCGGCAGCCGAGGCCCTCGGCGCGCCTCCCCGGGGTCGTCAGCCCAGCCCGTCGGGCCGCCGTGGCCGCCGCGGCCGCCTGCGCTGTGGTCGCAACGGTTCCGCTGGTCGTGGCGCTCGCCCCCAACCTCCCGCTCGCCGTGCAGCCCGTCCGTGTGCCGGCGTGGTTCACGGGACCGGGGCAGGAGCTCCCGGCCGGTTCCGTCGTCCTCCCCTATCCGTTCCCGACCGCCGACACCCAGAGCGCCCTGCTCTGGCAGGCCTTGGCCGGCTTCCGGTTCGCCATGCCCGGCGGCGGCGGCCCGGCGGGCACGGTGGCACGGTCCCACCTGGCCGGGTTCTCCGTCCTCCGCGACGCCTCGCTTCCCACGGCCCGGCCGCCCGTTCCCGACCGTTCCTCGCTGGACGCCGTGCGCACTGCCCTTCGCCGGTGGGGGGTGACCACCGTGGTGGTCCCCGACGGAGTGTCGCTCGCCTCCTACGACCGAGGCCGAGGTGATGCCTACGGGGTCGCGTTCTTGACCGCGGTGCTCGGTGCCGTACCGCGTGCCGACGACGGCGCCTGGGTGTGGTCGCTCGGGACGACTCTCGCACCACCGGTGCCGACGACGGTGCCCGCGCTGGTCGCCTGTGCCGACGTCGGTGACAACAGTGGCGCGACAGTGGATGAGCGCGGGACGATCGTGGCTCGGTGCGTGCTGCAGGGAGTGAAGGGGGGTCGGTCGTGAGCTCGGGGGTCGTGACCGAGCGCGCCCCGGCGACGGCGGAACCGCAGCGCCCGCGGTTCCACCTGGGAAACCGGCCTCCGCTCACCGGCATCCGAACCCCGCTCCTCTTCGCCGTGCTCGCCTACCACTCCAACTTCCGGTCCTTCCCGGGCGCGTGGTCTGCGCTCGGCGTGTTCTTCGTGCTCTCAGGCTTCCTGATCACGGCGATGCTCTCGGGCGAGGGACAGCGCACCGGCAAGGTCAGCTTGCGCCACTTCTACGCGAGGAGGGCCCTGCGTCTCTTGCCGCCCCTGTTCCTCACCTCGGCCGGTATCGCCATCTACGCGGCCTTCGTACCGGTAGCGGATGCTGCCCAACGGGTGTGGGGCGATATCCTCGCCGCGCTCTTCTACTACGCGGACTACCGCCAGGCGCTCGGGCACGCCCCGTTCTTCGGCTTTCTGGCGCAGACCTGGTCGCTCTCAGTGGAGGAGCAGTTCTACGTCATCTGGTCCGTCCTGATGGTGGCCGCCGTGGCCGTCGGACGACGTCGGGCCGCCTACGCGGTCGGCGTGCTCGGCGTGGTGGCCTCGGTGGCCGACCGCGTGTACCTCACCCTCACGCCCGCCCACTTCACCCACCTGGCCTTCGGCCGCGTCTACTACGCCTTCGACACCCGTGCCGATGCGCTGTTCCTCGGCTGTCTTCTGGGCCTGGCCGCTGCCGACGGGCACTTGAGCGGCTGGGGGTGCACGGCCAAGCGGGTCCTCAGCGTGGCTGCGCTTGCCTCCGGTGCGCTCCTGGCGTGGACCAGCCTCTTCGTCCCGCTGTGGACCCGCTCGCTGCTCCTGTTCTGGATGCCGGCGAGCGAGGTGGCCTCCGCAGTCGTCATCGTCTTCTTCGTGGTCGTGCCGAACGGCATCGGGTCGCGGGTGGTGGGCAACCCGCTGTTCGTCTACATCGGCAACCTCTCCTACACGGTCTATCTGGTCCACTTTCCCGTCTACCTGGCCATCAGCCCGGGGACGATGCACTGGAGCTACTGGCCGACCCAATGCCTGCGGATCGCGGTGATCCTGGCGATCGCCGTTCCCAGCTGGCACTTCATCGAGCGGCCGCTCACCCGTTGGCGCCGTCGCGCCCTCGTCGTCTGACGGCGCGGTGGTTGTCCACGCCGCCCCGGCCTTCACGGGCGGGCAGCTGGACGACCGAGGTCAATGCGTCGCTGTCATCGACACGGCGAACCCGCCCGCCTGTCCGAGGTAGCCGGGCTGGCGCCGAGCGGACGCGGTCCACCGGGACAGCGACACCGTCGTCATGCCCGCTCCCGATCCTACGTAGGCGCGACCGAACTGGACGGTCCAGAACGGGCTGACCTGAGGGTGGTACCCGCGTGCATCGAGCTCGTTGACGAGCCCGATGAACTCTTCGACGGCGATGAGGTTGGCCCAGTCGTCGCCGACGTAGACGGCCTGGCCTGGCCGGAGCTCCGGCGTGACGACCGACACCAGCCGGGCTACGACCGGGCTCGACGCCGCGCTGAGCGGGGGGAGGCGCGCCGCCTGCACGGTGAGGGCAGTTCCGGCGAGGAGCGCGAGGACGGCGGTAGTGAGCACGGCGCCCCGGCTCCCGGTCGGGAGCACGCTGTGTCGGCGGGAGGGCACGGCCGGCTGGGCACCGGCCAGCACGGTCCGGAGCCGGCAGGAGGCGTCGCCCCACGGCAGCATGGCGAGCGCGATGGCCGCCGTCGTGGGCATAACCACGGCCCAGAGGACGAGGTACCCGGTGACGAAGCCCGTGATGCGCGAGATGGCCACACCCGAGGTCAGCCAACCCAGGACGACCTGCGCGCCCAACGTGGCAGCGAACGCGTGGTGGCGACGCCAGGCCGACCAGGCCACCACCGCGCCGACGACGACGGTGGCCACCGTGACGGCGAGGGCGACTCCGGCATGCGCAGGCTGACCGCCGAGCAACTGCGCCATGGTCTCGGCCGGGCCGAGGACGGCTACGCCGAAGGCAGCCACGGTCGACCAGGCGGCGGCTGTGGCTCCCTGGCCGGGCCGACCGGAGGTGAAGAACCGGTACAGGAGCGTCAGGTTGCCCGGGTGGTGGGTGAGCTGCTCGAGCACCGGCGGCACCCACATGGCCACGAGCACGACGACGCCCAACCCGGTGACCACGCGGCCGACCTGGAGGTGCCGAGTTCGCAGCGGTGGGTCACCGTCCTCCGGTCGCACCCCCGTCGACTGGGTCGGCTCACCCCGGCTACCGGCAAGACCAGCACGAGCTGTTCGGCGGCGGGCGCGGCGAGAGGCGACGACGAGGGAGCTGGCGCCGAGGACGAGCGACGCAGCGACCAGCGGCAGCGTCGAGATGTCGGTCTGGACCACGAACGAGCCGACGAGGACGGCGCCGAGCAGTGCTTGCCACGACCGCACCGACGCGGCGGCCAGGACGACGGTCAGCAGCAGCGGGAGGACCACCACGGTCGGGTTCCACGGGCTGACCAGTGCCCCGAGCCGGCTCTCGGAGTAGGTGAGGTCGGCGGGACCAGTCATCGCCAGCTGGATGCAGAGCGCGGCCACGCACGCAGCGGCCCATGCCGCCGCCGCCGCACCGGCCCGGCGGCGGACCACCCAGACGACCCCGACGGCAGCCAGGCCGTTGATGAGGGTCGCTCCGACGAACTCGGCTCGGGCTCCGGAGCCGAGGACCCGAGCCACGGTGGCCAGCAGGTAGTAGTAGGTGGGGCCCGGGTGGTGCCATCCGTAGCGGTCGAACGGGCCGAGCTCTTGACGCCAGCGGAGAGCCTGGCGGGTGTGCAGGTCGATGAGGGCGAGGTCGTCGGGGAGGTAGACGTGGCCGCCGGCAGTCGTCATCAGGTGGCCGACGGCCACGGCGAAGGGGACGACCAGGGCGACCACCGCCACGACGGCAAGGGCCCGGTCCGGTCGGCTGGACGACCGACCGGTCACTGACAGGGGGTCCATGGTCTGGGGAGGCGGCCCCGCCGCACTCGCGAACGACGCCGCACCGCCCGGGTGTGGCGGACGCAGGAGCGGGCCTGCCGACGTCGTGTGGGCGCACCCGCCCAGGCGGTGCTCACGCGCCGACGGCCTGGCTGGGCCCCGGCAGCGTCGGTGCACGGACGCCGTAGGCGGCCCGCCAGGTGCCTTGGGAGGGCTGGGTGGCGCTGGCCGGCCCGAGGGCGATGACCCCGTAGAGGTTCTCGGTCATGCGCACCAGCGCCTCTGCATTGGCTGGGTTTGCCGGTGGGAGGACGTTCAAGGGGATGAGCGAGGGCTGGACGAGGTTGCCGACCCAGGACGCGTTCCCCGAGGCGAACACCCCGCCTCCGCCGGGGACCGTGTACCAGGTGACGTCGGAGTAGTTGCCGCCCCGGTTGGCCACGAGCGAGTGGGCGAGGACGTCGCAGTTGGCGGGGCCGGCACCGCCGGGCACGTACCGGTCGAACTCGCCGACGACCACCTTGGCCAGGTGTTGTCCGGAGGTGAGCCCGGTCCCCGCGAACAACCACGCCGAGGCGTCGGTGACCACCAGGTCGGCCACCGCCCCGATGTCCTGGTACATGTCGCCGATCAGGCTGCTCTCCGGTCGATTGACCGGCGGCTCAGGCCAGTTGACGGTGACCCGAGCGTTGTCGTGGCCGGTGAAGGGGTCTTCGGCGGCCGACTTGTAGCAGACCTGGTGACGGTGGGGCCCGATGGCGGTGGCATCGAGGCGGATCTGCCGGTAGCAGGCGTTCGCCCCGAGGAAGGCCAGGTTGACCCCGGCGTCGAGGGCAGCCCGGGCCGCAGCGCGCATCTCGTACGACCAGTACTCGTCGTGCCCCAGGCTGACCAGGGCCCGGTGGCGGGCCAGCAGGTCGCCTCGCGCGTGGAGGTCGATGTCCGTCCAGTTGGTGACGTCGAGGCCGAGCTTCTCGGCGTGGAACACCACCGGGAGCTCGTTGCCGACGAAGTCGGCCGCACCCGAGGCCCAGTCCCAGTCGTAGGGCCGGTCGAAGGAGACGATGCGCGCCCGGTTCTGGTAGTCGCCGCCCCCGGGGGCGTGGGTGAAGGTGAGCTTTCCTCCGGTGTTGCCGTAGTAGAGGCTGTAGCCGCCCCACCGGTTGTACGCCTGCCAGGTCGTCACGCAGTGGAGGAGGACGACGGCGGCGGTCGACTGGTCGTCGCGCACGCACAGGGGGACGAACTGTTGCTGCCCGGTGGGGCCGACCAGTTTGAGCAGGTACGCACCGGGCGGCCACGTGGGGTCGATCCGGATCGTGAGCGAGGGCGTCCAGTGGCACTCGACGGTGTTGGTCGGTGCCACCACCGTGGGCGGGGCCTGGATGGCGCCGGTGACCTCGTCGGACTGCCAGACAAGCCGGCCACCGATGCCCTGGTAGTAGCCCATCCGATAGGCCTCCACGTGGAAGTGGGGGGCAGTGGTCGACACGAACAGGGTGACGTCGTCGCCCTGGACGGCACTCGTGGTGCTGGCGTAGCCCCAGATGTCTCCGGGTTGCTGAGGGGTCGTCACCCACCAGGCAGCTCCCGGCTTGGCGTTCTCGGCGACGATGGCCGAAGACACGGGGAGGACCACCCCGTCCGGCGTCCGGGTGTCGGCCACCTCCGGTGACCTCGGCGACGGCCGCACCCGACGGGGGCGGGCGGGCACGCGGTTCGCCGACGGACGACCCGCCAGGTCGCCGACGACGCCCGCCACCACGGCGACGGCACCGGCCGCCGCTGCTCCAGCGAGGAAGCGGCGCCGGGGGAGGTGAGGCCCGCTGCCGGGCCCGCTGCCGGGCC
>JBMFXC010000002.1:10462-27813 GCA_049964655.1 Acidimicrobiales bacterium | reverse complement strand
GGCCCGCTGCCGGGCCCGCTGCCGGGCCTGTCGGAGCCAGGAGGGGCGGCGTCGTCCGAGCGCCGGACCGGCACGTCGTCCTCGGGCACCGCGTCATGGTAGCGGCACGGACCGGGCCGCCCGGAGCCGACTTCTGCGTCGGTGCATACGCTACGACCATGACGCTCCCTACGCCCCGACCCGACCGCACCAGCCTCGTCACCGGAGCGTCGTCGGGCATCGGAGCGGCCATCGCCGGCGAGCTCGCTTCCCGCGGCCACGGCGTCACGCTCGTGGCCCGACGGCGCGACCGGCTCGACGCGCTCGCCGGTGAGCTGACAGAGCGCCACCGCGTCCGTGCCGAGGTCGTGGTGTGCGACGTGGCCGACCCCGACCAGCGAGCCCGGCTCCTTCCCGAGCTGGCCGACCGCGGCCTGGCCGTCGACGTGCTGGTCAACGACGCCGGGTTCACGACGTTCGGGCCAGTGCACGGTGCCGTTGCCGAGGACGAGGTGGCGATGGTGCGGACCAACGTCGAAGCGGTAGTCGACCTCTGCACCCGGGCGGTCGCCGGCATGGTGGAGCGGCGCCGGGGGGCGGTCCTGAACGTCGCCTCGACTGCCGCCTTCCAGCCCCTGCCCGGTCAGGCCGGCTACGCGGCGAGCAAGGCGTTCGTCCTCTCCTACACCGAGGCGCTCCGGGCCGAGGTGCACGATCGGGGGGTGACCGTGACCGCGCTGTGCCCGGGACCGGTGGCCACCGAGTTCGCCCAGGCAGCCGGGTGGTCCGACGCCGACCTCGAGGGCGTCGTCCCGCGTCCGCTGTGGGTCGCCCCGGAGACGGTGGCCCGGGTCGCCGTCGACGGCCTCGATGCCGACCGAGCCCTGGTTGTTCCGGGCGCTGCCAACCGGGTGCTCACCACGGCGGCCCGACTGGCCCCGCACTCCGTCCTCCTCCCCCTGCTCGCCCGCAGGCACCCGGCCTTGGGTGGTCGGGCGGAGCGGACGACCCAGGCGGGGTGAGCAGGATGGGCAGGGTGGCGTCGGCCGGTCAGTGGACGAACGAGGCGAACACCCGGACGGCGACGAGGGCAGCCGAGGCGACGAGGTAGCAGCGCAGGGTGATGAGCCCGACGCGTCGTCCGGTCGACAGGGTGGGGTGTCCGAGCAGGTGCAGGGGCGGCATCCGCCAGGTCTCTCGGTCGAGGTGCCGGACCGCTGCCCGACCGGTGGCGGCGGTCCCGGCCGCGTTGGCGGCACGGCGCCGTGCCCGCAGGGCGAGCGGGGCGACGACGAGCACGCCGCCGGCACCGGCGACGGCGAAGAGCACTTCGGTCAGGACCACCGCGTTGACGGAGGTGAACAGCGTCGAGACGACGAGGACCATCGAGAGCACGACGAGCACGGCGATGATCGTGAAGTCGAGCACGTTCTGCCAGGTGGTGTTCACCCAGGGGCCGAGCACCTCGGTGTCGTTGCACAGCAGCACCAGAAAGACGATCGCCGAGGGCAACAGGATGCCGGCCAACACCTGGACGTACTGGGTGAGGACCCCGAGCAGTTGGTTGCTGCCCACCAGCACGACGGCACAGGCGGCAGCGATCTGCGCGGCGTAGGCGCCGTAGAAGCCCGGGGCGGAGCGGACGCCGCGGTGCAGCGAGTGACGTCGGTTGAACGTGTCGCCGAAGGCGTAGGAGGTCGAGAGCGATACCGCACCGGCGCCGAGGAGGGCGGCGACGAGCAGCATGACGGCGGCGAGTGCTCCGGCCAGCGGCCCGAGGGTGGAGCGGATGGCGCTGTCGAACCAGCCGGAGTCGAGATAGGTCGCCGAGGGACCGAAGGCCTTCGTATGCCCGAGGGCGAAGGCGGCGAAGGCGATCATGGCGCCGGCCGCGACCGTGGTGAGGATGGCCCCGAGGAAGGTCTCGGTGCGCTCGTAGGAGAGCCAGCGGGGGGTGATCCGCTTGTCCACGATGTTCGACTGCTGGAAGAACAACTGCCAGGGGGCGACGGTCGTCCCGACCACGGCCACGATCAAGAGGATGGCCGAACCGGTGATCCCACCACGCACCCCCGGCACGAACCCGCGCAGGATCGGCCCTGCCGCGGGGTGGGCGAGGAAGAAGCAGGGGATGACGACGAGGCTGGCCACGACCAGCAGCAGCATGAAGCGCTCCCAGCGGCGGAACCTCCCGGTGGCGGCGAAGGAGAAGAGGAGCACGGCGGCGGCAGGGACGCTCAGGTACTGCGAGATCCCGAAGTAGGCAAAGGCGAACCG
This sequence comes from Acidimicrobiales bacterium, assembly GCA_049964655.1. Taxonomy (GTDB): domain Bacteria; phylum Actinomycetota; class Acidimicrobiia; order Acidimicrobiales; family RAAP-2; genus JAJZJT01. The sequence continues at coordinate 25,557 of JBMFXC010000002.1, read as the reverse complement.
GACGCCGATGAACTCGGTCAAGAGGGTGAGGAAGTTGAGCACGAACAGGTCGACGACCGAAAAGACGTTCCACGAACGGCCGAAGCGCTCCTTGATGAGCCGTGCGTGACCCACTCCGGTCACGGCCCCGAGCCGCGTGACCATCTCCTGGGCCACGTAGAGGACGACGAACAAGCCGATCAGGACCCACAGGAGCGACGTGCCGTATCGCTGGCCGGCCTGGGTGTAGGTCTGGACGCCGCCGGCGTCGTTGTCGCCGACCATGACGATGAGGCCGGGCCCCATGATGGCGGCCAACGCCAGGATGCGGCTACGCCACCCGTTCCGAGGAGCGTGGTCGTGCATCGAGATGGTGCCGAACGACCCCTCGATGTCGCCGATGTGCGCGGCGTCGAGGACGGCCGAAGCAGCGTCGGGGGTGGGATCCGCACGCAGGTGGGCAGCCGGCTGTCCTGCCTCGGACCGGACAGGACGCTTCCTGGCGAGCTCCGGCCGGGCCGTGGACGTCGCCGGGGAGGTGGGGATGGAGGTCCGGCGGCGGGGCCGGCCGGGTGGTGCGAGCGCGTTGAAGGGCATGGGAGGACTCCTTCTCGAGGAGCGCGACGAAGCGCAGTCACAAGGGGTGTGCGGTACGCGGCAGCAGGCGGCACGAGAGTGCACGCGCAGTGCGCAGCAGGACGCTCTCCGACGGAGTCGGCGCTCAGGTGGTCGACCGACGCGACACCGTGCGGCCGGTGGTTGGCCGGGGGCCGGTTACGGCGCTGTCAGGCCCGAGGCGACGAGAGCGACGGAGAACGCCAGGTACTGGGGGGTTCCGATCTCACCTGGCTCACCTCCTTCGCTGGTCGGCATTCACGGGCCAAGCCATGCTACCAGTCGCCTCGCCGAAACGATGGCAGCGCGCCACGCCACCGGCCACGGTGGGGGGCAGCAGCGCGCCACGCCACCGGCCACGGTGGGGGCAGCATCGAGCGGTCAGTCGGCGATGGCCTGGTAGACGAGGGACCGCAGTTGCGAGCGGATGGGGTAGCACGTCGAGGGCATGAGCTGGGTCATGAAGACCGCCGTCAGCTCCTCGGCGGGATCGACGAAGAACGCCGTGCTGGCGGCACCGCCCCACGAGTACTCGCCGGCTGATCCGACGCCGGCGGTGGCGGTAGGTCCGAGGTTGACGGCAAAGCCGAGGCCGAAGCCAACGCCGTCGAAGCCCGACTCGCCGAAGCCGCCGGTGGCCAGGTGGCGGAGGTCTGTCCCGCCGGGAAGGTGGTTGGCGGTCATGAGCTCGAGCGTCTTGCGGCCGATGACGCGTCGGCCTTCCAGCGTTCCCCCTGCCACCAACATCTGACAGAAGCGAAGGTAGTCGCCGGTGGTCGACACCAGCCCACCGGCGCCCGATAGGTACGAGCGTTGACGGCGGTAGGCACTCGTCTCCGGGTCGTCGAGGAGTGCCGGTTCCGCTCCCTTGCGGTAGGCGTAGCAGGCGGCGAACCGCTCGGAGGCCTCGTCGGGCACGACGAACCCGGTGTCGTGCATGCCGAGGGGAGCGAGGATCTCGTCGGCCAGATAGTGGTCGAAGCGCGTTCCGGAGAGGACCTCCACCAGCCGGGCGCAGACGTCAGTGGACAGCCCGTAGTTCCATCGTGTGCCGGGATGGAACTTGAGGGGGTACTCGGCGAGCATCGTGCAGGCCCGTTCGAGGGTCATGCCCGAGCGCTGCTCCTGGACGGCCTTGGCGTAGCGGTAGTCGAGCGGGTGGCTCGGCACCACGGCGCCGGCCAGCCCAGTCGTGTGCATGAGCGCGTCGCGCACGTTCATGGGACGTTCGGGCTCCACCAGGCGCGTGCTCCCGTCCTCCGAGGTGATCTCGACCTTCAGGTCGCTCCACTCAGGGATGAAGCGGGACACCGGGTCGGTGAGGAGGAAGTCGCCCTGCTCGTAGCGTTGCATGAGGGCGATCGAGGTGAGCGGCTTGGTCATCGAGTAGATGCGCCAGATCGTGCCGGCTTCGACCTCGCGCTGCCGCTCCCGGTCGCTCAGGCCGAGGGAACGGGCATACGCGACGACGCCTCCCCGGGCCACGACCAGCTGGCACCCCGGCAGCTTGCCGGGCTCGACGTAGCGGGTGCGGAAGTGCTCGGTGAGTCGTTCGAGGCGCTCGGCGTCCATGCCCGCTGCCACAGGGTCCGCCTCGGTCTCCCAGGTGACGTTGGCCATCACGCGTTCTTGGGGAGCGCCGAGAACGGGGTCCCACGGTCGTTGGCGGGCTCCTTGGGCAGCCCGAGGACGCGTTCCCCGATGATGTTCCGTTGGATCTGGTCGGTGCCGCCGTAGATGGGCGGCGCCTGGGCGAGCAGGGCCAGCTCGGTGACCAGGTTGACGAGCGGGTGGACCACGTCGGAGGAGAGGGTGGCCCGCTCGGTGTCGTCGTACCCGTGGAGCATGCCGGCCGGACCGGCGATCTCGAGACCGAGGTCGCGAGAGAGCCGCATGATGTGGCTCATCGAGAGCTTGGCGATGTTCGGCATGCCCGGGATGTCGGAGCCGGCCTCCTTGGCTGCTTTGAGGCGGAGGCTGTTGAACCGGCCGATCGCCCCCCAGGTGTAGAGCTGGGCGAGCCCTTGGCGTACCAGCGGGTCCGAAAGCCGGTCGAGCGCACGGGCGAGGTCGATGAGGACCGACGCTCCGCCGCGCATGGCCCGGAGCGTGGCGCTTTCGCCTCGCTGCCCGTTCGCCTGCACGAAGTCGCCTGCCCGCCGTTCGAGGTCGCCGACCACGGTGCCTGGCTGGGCCACCTCCGCCGCGCCGTTGCCTCCCCCTGAGCCGAGCCCGGCCCGTTCGTTGGCAAGCGTGGTGTTGGCCACCGCCCAGCCCTGGTTGACCCCGCCGATGACGGCGTCGTGGGGCACCCTGGCGTCGGTGAGGAAGACCTCGTTGAACAGGGCCCGCCCGGTCATCTCTCGCAGTGGGCGGACCTCCACGCCGGGCTGGTGCATGTCGACGGCGAAGTAGGTGATGCCCTGGTGCTTGGGGACGTCGGGATCGGTGCGGGCGAGCAGCATGCCGAGGTCGGCGTACTGGCCGCCCGAGGTCCATACCTTCTGCCCGTTCACGACCCACTCGTCGCCGTCGCGGACGGCGCGCGTCTGCAGGCCCGCCAGGTCGGACCCCGCTGACGGCTCGGAGAAGAGCTGGCACCAGGCTCGCTGCCCCGTCACGATGTCCCGTACGTAGGTCTCGACCTGTTGGCGGGTGCCGTGGGTGGCGATCGTGGGTGCTGCCAGCAGGAGCCCGAGGCCGGCCGGGGCTCCGAGTGCTCCGAACGCGGCGATCTCCTGAGCAACGCGAACCGCGCCGTTGCGGCTCAGCTCTCGTCCGTAGGCGTGCGCCGGGAGCGTCGGTGCCGACCAGCCGGCGAGCCCGAGGCGCTCCCACCATGCGCCGACGGTCAAGTCGGGATCCCAGTTGGCTTCGAGCCATCGGCCGAGCTCGGCCAGGACGCTCTCCTCGCCCGGTGCTGCTTGTTCGCTTGTCGTCACGGTCATGGTGCTCCCCCCAGGGTCGGATGGTCGGTCGCGAAACGCCCCGGTCGTGCTCCTACGTCCTCCGACCGTCTCGACGGTAGTGGAGCCGCACGGGTCCGAGCCGGGCACGAGGTGGGCCGGCTGGTCACGTGCTGCCCGTGGCGAAGCGCTCGCGCAGCACGGCGCGATAGAGCTTGCCGTTGTCGTGGCGGGGTAGGTGCTCGACGAAGACCACCGAGCGCGGGCACTTGTAGCGGGCCAGGCGCTGGCGGCAGAAGGCAAGGAGCTCGGCTTCGAGCTCGGGTCCGGCGACGGCGCCCGGCTGAGGCTCGACGACGGCGAGGACCACCTCCCCCCACTCGTCGTCGGGCACCCCGATCGTGCCGACGTCCCCTACTGCTGGGTGCTCGAGCAGCACGGCGTCGACCTCGGCCGGGTAGATGTTCACCCCTCCGGAGATGATCAGGTTGGCGGAGCGATCGGTCAGGTAGAGGAAACCCTCCTCGTCGAAGTGCCCGACGTCTCCGAGCGTGAAGTACTCGCCGACGTAGGTGCCCGCCGTCTTGTCTGGGTCCTTGTAGTACTCGAAGGCTGTCCCTGGAGGTGGCCTCAGGTAGACGAGCCCGGTCTCACCGGCCGGCAGCGGACGGCCCTCCTCGTCGCCGACGACGACCATGCCCTCCACCAGGGGCTTGCCGACCGTCCCGGGGTGGGCGAGCCAGGTGGCGGGGTCGACGAAGGTCCCGAGCCCCTCGGTTGCCGCGTAGTACTCCCACACCACCGGTCCGAGCCACTCCATCAGCCGCTGCTTGACGGTCACCGGGCAGGGTGCCGCGCCGTGGAGCACCGACCGCAACGACGAGACGTCGTAGCGTGCGCGTACGTCTTCGGGCAGTGACAGCAGTCGGTGGAACATGGTCGGGACCATGTGGGTGTGGGTGACCTCGTACCGCTCGATCAGGCGGAGGGCCTCCTCGGCGTCGAAACGCTGCATCACCACCACGCCGACGCCGTAGGTGAGCGGCACGACGAGGGAGAAGAGCAGCGGGGCGGCGTGGTAGAGGGGCCCCGTGCACAGATGGCGATCGTTGCCGTCCTCCCGGTAGCCGAAGATGTCGAGCGAAGCCGAGCTGGCGGTGCCCCGGGGACGGTGGACACCCTTCGGGCGGCCGGTGGTACCCGACGTGTAGAGCATCGAGGACCCGAGCTGAGGGTCTTCGAGGTCGTCGGCCTCCTCGGCGGCGACCAGGGCGTCGTAGTTGACGGTTCCTTCGAGGGGCTGGCCGACCACGACGACGATCGGGGGGTCGTCGAGCATGCGGGCGGCGGCGAAGGCGACTTGTGCGTGGGAGCGGTCGCTCACGAGGACCCTCGCCTCGCAGTCGTCCACGATGTAGGCGACTTCGTCAGTGGTGAGGTGCCAGTTGACAGGCGTGAGGCGGAAGCCGGCCCGCTGGGTGGCACCGAGCACCTCGACGAACTCGGGGCGGTTGCCGCACAGGAGCGCCACGGCGTCGCCGGCACCGAGGCCGAGCCGCCGAAACGCCCGTGCAGCCTGGTTGGAGCGGGCGTTGAGCGCCCCGAAGGTCCGGTTTCCGTCGGCCGACAGGATCGCCAAGCGCTCCGGGTCGTGCCGGGCCCAGTACGCCAGGACCATGCCGCAAGCGGCCAGCGCGGCGCGCTCGGCGGCGGGGTCGCCGTCAGCCGCCGCGCCGAGGCCCGGGCTGCTCGCCGACCCGCTGACGCTCACGACGGCACCCCTGCCGCTACCGGGGCGAACTGGGGGAGGTGGCGGCCGTCGGAGAGCGGTTCCCAGCAGACGGCGACCGGCAGATCGACACCGACTTCTCCGGGTGGGCAGCCGACGACGTTGCTCAGCATCCGGACCCCCTCGGCCAGTTCGATGAGGGCGACCACGAACGGCTCGCTGGCGGCGAAGGGACCGACCTCGGCCCGGTGCTCGACGGTGAAGGCGTAGACGACCCCGGTACCGGCTGCCGGCTGCCACTCGATGGCACGACCCAGGCAACGGGGGCAGAACGGCCGCGGGTAGAAGAACGGCCGGTCGCACGCCGTGCACCACGGCAGGACCAGTTGCCTGTGGCGAGTCGCCTCCCAGAAGGGCTCGGCCCCCTGTCCGGTCCCTGGCTCGAGCCGACTGCCGGGTGTCACCGCTCCGTCCATCAGGCCGCTCCGTTCACGCCGTCGCCTGGGTGCCGAGGACGAGGGTGGACATGCACGAGAGCACCATGCCGGACCCGTGGGCCACGGCGACCTGGGGTTCGGGGAGCTGGCGCTCGCCGCACTCGCCCCGGAGCTGGCGGACTGCCTCGACGATGAGGAACATGCCGTACATGCCCGGGTGCGTGTAGGAGAGGCCACCGCCGTTGGTGTTCATCGGCAGGCTTCCCCCCGGTGCGGTACGGCCTCCCTCGACGAACGGCCCACCCTCTCCCTTGGCGCAAAAGCCCAAGTCCTCGAGGTGCAAGAGGGCGGTGATGGTGAAGCTGTCGTAGCCCATCAAGAGGTCGACGTCGGCGGGGCCGAGGCCCGCCATGGCAAAGGCCCGGCTGCCGGACACGCGGCCGGGCGTAATGGTGAGGTCGGGCATCTGCGAGATCATCGAATGGTCGTGGCACGTGGCGGCACCGAGCACGTAGACCGGCGGTTTGGCGAGGTCGCGTGCCCGTTCTGCGCTCGTCATCACGAAGGCGCCGGCACCGTCGGTCACGAGGCAGCAGTCGAGCCGGTGGAGCGGCTCGCACTCGTAGGGCGAGGCGAGCACGTCGTCCACGGTGATCGGGTCGCGGTAACGGGCCCGGGGGTTCATCGACGCCCACCGCCGGGTCGACACGGCGATCTCGGCCAGCTGCTCGGACGTGGTGCCGAAGGTGGCCATGTGACGTGAGGCCGCCATGGCATAGGGCGCCATGGGGAGCCGGAGGCCGTAAGGGAGCTCCCACTCGACGATCGGGTCGTCCGGGTCCCGCTCCGGCCGGCGGCGCGTCCGCCCGGCACGCCGGTCGGACCGAGGGGTCGACGCGTAGACGCTGACCACCACCTCGCAGAGGCCAGCGGCGATGGCGGCAGCGGCGTGCTCGGCGTGGACCTCGAAGCTCGAGCCCCCGGTGTTGGTCGAGTCGGTGAAGGTGGGATGGATGCCCAGCGCCTCGGCGAGCCGCATGGAGGAGGAGGTGTGACAGACCCCGTCGACGTCGTCGTGCGTGAGGCCGGCATCCTCGAGGGCGGCGGCCACCATGGCGACTTCGAGGTCACGTCCGCTTCGCTCGAGCTCGCCGGTCGGGGAGGCGTCGTCGGCCACGCCGACGATGGCGGCGCGGGCTCGCATGGGGTCGCTCATGCGTCGGTGTGCCGGCGGTCAGCGCTGATCGCGTCGTAGGTCAGGTAGTCCTCGGAGGTGTCGGGCGCGTGCTCGAACTCGAGGAGCCCGGCCTTGCCCCACTGCTCGCGCAACCAGCCGTCGTTGGCGTCGAGCAGGCCGAGCTTGCGCACGTTGGGTACGAGCTTGGCGAAGAACGCCCGCTGGAAGGCGGCGAAGATGCCGCCGCCGGTCTTCTGTGCAGCCTCGACCAGGTACGGCACGACGGCCGCCACCGGGACGCCCAGGCGCTCCCAGATCTCGGGGGTGGTGGAGCGGGCCCGGTTGCGCAGGGTGTTCTCGACGAGGAACTGTTGGCGTTCGTGTAGCTCGGCCGCGCTCAAGTCGCGGTAGAGCTCGCTCAGGCTGAGGATGCCGAAGGCGACGTAGCGCGCCTCGTCGGACATGACGTAACGGAGCAGCTTCTTCAGCAGCGGCTCGGTGGTCGTCCGGTGCATCTCGCCGAAGGCGGCGAGCGCCAGGCTCTCGATGACGATCTGCATGCCGAGGTAGGCGATGTCCCACCGGCCGTCCTCGAGCAACGTGGTGATCTGTTCGTCGAGGAACGGGCTCATCGGGTAGGCCGCCCCGAGCTTGGTGTCGAGGTACTTGGCGAAGACCTCGGTGTGCCGAGCCTCGTCCATGGTCTGGGTGGCCGCGTAGTACTTGGCGTCGATCCACGGCACGGTCTCGACGAGCTTGGCCGCCGTCAGCATCGCCCCCTGCTCGCCGTGCATGAACTGGCTGAGCCGGGCAGAGAGGAGCTCGACGCCCAGGCGGGTGAACTCGACCTCGCCCCACGAGGCGAGCGGCGAGCCCTTCAGGGCGGCCGCTTCGCGGAACAGCTGCGGGACGGCGTCGTCTCCCATGTCGGCGACCACCCGCTCGGGGTCGACGTCGGTGTCCCAGTCGAGGTCGGTCACGCTGTTCCACTGCGCTCCCATTGCCTTGTTGTAGAGCGTGACCAGCTGGGTGCGGTCCCGCTCGTAGTCCCAGGTGAAGATGCGGACGGCGTGGTCCTCGATCTCCTTGACCGCAGCCCTCCCGTCCCCCGGCCCCGATGCGTCCTGCATGCTCGTGGTCATCGCTCCCCCTTACGGCAGCGTGAGCTGCCTCACTCTTACCCCCGGCCGGGTGGACGTGGTGCTTGCCATACCGGCGTTGCTGCTGCCGGCTTTGCCCCGGCTCGTCCTGCCGTGTCCGCCCCGGCGACCCCGAAGCTGGCCACGATCCGCTCGATGAGCCTGTCCCAGGCGACTGGGTCTGGCGCAGGAAGCCCCGAACCCCGCAGGAGCAGGAGCCCGAGCCGGACCGCCCGGGTGAGATGGAGGACGGCTTCGGGGTCGAGCTCGGGGTCGACGGTGCCATCGGCCACCGCCGTCTCGACGAGCGGCGTCACGGCGTCCCGCCACTGTCGGGTCGCATCGGCGAGCGCCTCGCTGACCTCGGGATCTCGCCGAGCGGTGACCAGCGCCTCGAGGAGGAGCGCCTCGCCGTCGGTGAGTGGTCCGGCTGGACGGGTCGCCCGGGCTCGCAAGAGGTCGGCCACCCGGGTGTCGTCGGGCGGGACGACGCGCGTCTGGGGGACGGAGCGGGTGAGGATTGCTTGACGGAGGAGCTCGTGTTTCGAGCGAAACCGGCCGTAGACGGCCCCGGTCGACAGACCGGCCTCCGACACCACCTCGGCCAGTCGAGTCCCGTCGTAGCCCCGTCGTGCCACGACGCGGGCCGCCGCGTCGAGGAGCGCTTCGCGCAGGTCGTCGCTCCCCTCGTCGTCTGCCGGCTCGAGTCGCTGGGCGGCCGGTTCGATCCCCACGGCTCCACGAATAACAGTTATTCTCGGCGCTGGCAAGGAGCGATGGCGCGGGCTCGCTCGGACGAAAGCGCCGCCGCTCGCCTCAGTCCTGGCTGGTTCCAGCTGGTCCGTGGCAGGATCCCAGCTGTTCCAGTTGGTCCGTGGCAGGATCGTTGGCAAGACGGCGATCGGGCTGCTCGCCCGGGCCGATCCGACACTGGACCGGGGTGTTCGACCAGGAGCACCCCGCTGGGCCGCAGATCGTGCCGAGTGCACGGGGGCAAGGAGGACACCATGAACGAGTCCGCTGTCGTCGCCGAGCGCGTCGACCAGCTCCTCGCCGAGCACGACCCGTCGAGCACCGACCCGGTCGTGCTCCGGGGCGCTCAGTACGACCTCGGGCTCGCCTGGGTCCACTTCCCCGAGGGGTGGGGTGGCCTCGGGGTCCGTCCGGACCTGCAGAAGGAGGTCGACCGTCGGCTGCGCGAGGCGGGCGCACCCGCTGCGACCGAGCGCCATTTCTTCGGCCTCACGATGGCCGGCCCCACCATCGTCACCCACGGCGGCGACCAGCTACGCGGCCGGCTGCTCCGGAGGATGTTCACCGGAGAGGATGCCTGGTGCCAGCTCTTCTCGGAGCCCGGCTCGGGCTCGGACCTTGCCAGCCTGTCCTGCAAGGCGGTGCGTGACGGCGACGAGTGGGTCATCACCGGCCAGAAGGTGTGGAACACGCTCGCCCACATCGCCGACCGCGGCATGCTCGTGACGCGCACCGACCCCGACAAGCCCAAGCACAAGGGGCTCACCTACTTCGCCCTCGACATGCACGCACCGGGCGTCGAGGTGCGCCCACTACGCCAGATGACCGGCCAGGCGGAGTTCAACGAGGTGTACCTGACCGAGGTCCGCGTCCCCGACAGCGACCGGGTCGGCGAGGTCGACGAGGGCTGGCGGGTGGCCATGACGACGCTCATGAACGAGCGCACGACCATCGGCGGCGGCGGGGCACCTCCGGCTCGCGGTTCGGGGGCCATCGCCGAGGCCGTCCGCATCTGGCACGAGGAAGCCCAGTCCAAGACCGCGGTCGCCAAGGACCAGCTGGTGCGGCGGTGGATCGAGGCCGAGGTGCTGCGCCTCACCAACATCCGGGCGTCACAGAACCGCCGGGCAGGGAACCCCGGGCCCGAAGGCTCGATCGCCAAGCTCATGTTCGCCGAGGTGAACACCCGGATCTACGAGCTGTGCGTCGACCTGCTGGGCGCCCCCGCCCTCGTCGGCTACGACTACGAGATGCGCCGCTCGGCCAACCTCGGCCTGACGGGGCCTCCTGGGTCGTCGCGCACCATGTTCCTTCGCTCGCGGGCGAACTCGATCGAGGGTGGCACCTCCGAGATCCAGCGCAACATCGTCGGCGAACGGGTCCTCGGCCTGCCTGGTGAGCCGCGGGTCGACAAAGATGTGGCTTGGTCGGCCGTGCCGCGGAGCTGAGCTGCCGGCCGGGCCTGCCGTCGCACCAAGGCGCTCGGTCGCTGGTCGCCGGACGCAGCGACCCCCGGCGGTCGCATCCTGCCGTGGGCGCGTGACCTCGGCGCCGGTGACGTGCTCTCCGTCGCCTAAGGTCCCGACCGGACGCGCGTGCGTGGCGCTAGCGTCGGAGCGCTTTCCTGCCGCCGACACCTCGAGTAACCCGACGGGAGGTACGAGGACGATGCCAGACGCCAGCGCCAAGCAGACCGCTGCCGGCCACGGCTACCGGGTGGTCTTCCCCCCGGCGACTGCTCTCCGGGCGACTGCTCTCCGGATGGGCGAGCCCGTGCGGTGCGCGGGGTGACCACCGGCCGAGCAGGCAGCGCGCCGAGCGCACGCCCCGGGAAGGTCGGCGCACCTGCAGGGGTTGACGAACCCATGCTGGTCGAGATCTTCTCTGACGTCGTCTGCCCCTGGTGTGCCATCGGCAAGCGCCGCTTCGAAGCGGCACTTTGCCACTTCGAGCACGCAGGCGAGGTCGAGGTGGTGTTCCGGGCCTTCGAGCTCGACCCTCGTGCACCCCGCGAGGTGGAGGGCGACTACGCCGAACGCCTGGCTCGCAAGTACGGGATGACTCGCGACCAGGCCCTGGGGGCCAACGCCCGGCTGACCGCCATGGCAGCCGCCGAGGGGCTCGACTTCCACTTCGAGCGGGTCCGGCCGGGGTGCACGTTCGACGCCCACCGGCTGCTCCACCATGCCGGCCGTGTGGGCTCGGACGCGCAGGGTGCGCTGAAGGACCGCCTCTTCGCGGCCTACTTCACCGAGGGCGAGGCCATCGGGCGGCCGGAGGTGCTTGCCGCCCTGGCCGCCGAGGCCGGGCTCGACGCCGACGAGTGCGGCGCGGTACTGGCGAGCGACCGCTACGCGGCCGAGGTCCGGGCCGACGAGCAGGAAGCCCTCGACCTCGGCGTGACCGGAGTGCCGTTCTTCCTGCTGGACCGGAAGTTCGGCATCCCCGGTGCCCAGGATGCCGAGACGATCCTGGCCGTGCTGCGACGAGCGTGGGCGACGGCCCACCCCGACGGGCCAGGCGACGACCCGGCAGTTGTCGCCGCTCCGGGCTCCCCGGTCGCCCACGGCGACGTCGGCCAGGGAGACGCCTGCGAAGGCGACGTCTGTGCCGTGCCCGCACCAGCCCCCTCCGACCATCCCGATGGACCGTCGCTCCGGCCCGACGCTACCGCCCGAGCCAGATGACCGGGCTCACTGACCTGGTGCGGGAGATCCCCGACTACCCGTCGCCGGGGATCGTCTTCAAGGACATCACGCCGGTGCTCCAGAGTGCCCAGGCACTGGCTGATGCCGTGACCGCCTTGGCCGAGCCGTTCGTCGGACGAGTCGACGTCGTCGCCGCCATCGAAGCGCGCGGGTTCATCCTCGGAGCACCGGTAGCGGTGGTTCTCGGGGCCGGGTTCGTGCCGTTGCGCAAGGCGGGCAAGCTCCCGTTCGACACACTGTCGGAGGGCTACACGCTCGAGTACGGCACCTCGGAGCTCGAGGTCCACGTGGATGCCTTGGAGCCCGGGCGACGCGTGCTCGTCGTCGACGACGTGCTGGCTACGGGTGGTACCGCCGCCGCCGCCGCCCAGTTGGTCCGGCGGACCGGTGCCGACCTGGTGGGGATCGCCGTCCTGCTCGAGATCGCCGCGCTCCGCGGGCGCGGACAGCTCGAGGGGGTGGACGTCCACGCCCTCCTGGCGGGCTGATCGGCCGGTCGTGCCCGCAGTCACAGCGGGCACTGCGGTTACCCGGCCTTCGCCATGGGCACCCCCAGGGCACCGCACGCCGCGGCGAGCGCCGCCGACCGGACGACCGCCGGGTCCTCCCCGGGCTCGGCGTGCACGAGGGCGGCGTGGACGGCGCCGAGGGCAGCTCGGACCCGGACGCGTTCCACCGTCGCCGGCGCTTCGACGCCGGCGAGCAGCTGGGCCAGGCGTTCGTAGAGGGGCGTGGCGCTCGCTAGGGCAGGGGAGTGCCGGACACCGGGATCAGCCGAGAGCACACGGACGAGGTCGGCGTGCCCGGCCACCAAGTCCACGTACCCGGCCAGCACCGAGCAGCGGACTACCGGCTCGGTGACCGGCCGTGCGTCCTCCACCAAGGCCTCGAGGTCGGACATGGCCGGGGCGACGATGGCGGCCAGCAGGTCGTCCTTGGTTCGAAAGTGGTAGTAGAGAGCCGCCTTGGTGAACCCGAGCCGCTCGGAGATCTCCCGCGTGGTGGTCGCCGAGAACCCGTGGTCGGCGATCAGTTCGAGGGCCACCTCGACGATCCGGGCCCGAGTCGGCTCACCCGAGCTGCGCCCCGATGCCCCTCCGATCACCACGGCACCTCCTCGTCGCGAACGCCAGCGCCGTCCGACCGGTCCGTCGTGACCCAGCCGACCGCGGGCGAGGAACGCCAACCGTAGCAGCTGACTTGACGGGCGACAAGCAAGCTTCTACGGTCGACCACGGGCCGGCGATCGCCGCCCATCGTCGTCCACGGTGCCACCGGCTGTCGGTCGGTGACCGGTGACGCGGACTGCGTTGCGAAGGGAGCCGCCGCCGATGTTCGTGCGTCTGGGACGCGGGGTCGTGAGGCACCCGTGGCGAGTGATCGGGTTGTGGGCGCTTGCGGCCGTCGTCGTGATCGGCCTGGCGCCCAAGCTGGCCACCACCACCAACGAGGCCTCCTTCCTCCCGTCCCACTACCAGTCGGTGGAGGCGCAGCAACTGCAGAAGCGGGCCTTCCCGAAGGCGGCTGCGCCGGCGGCGATCGTGGTCGTCGAACGGGCCGACGGCCGGCCGCTCACCGCCGTCGACGCGGCCCGGGTGGACGCCATTGGCACAGCGCTGGCCGCCCGGCACCTCCCGGCGATCGCCGCCGTGGAGAACGGTCCGACGTCGCCCAACCGACTGGTGCAGACCATCGGTATCCAGATGCCGAATGCTGCTGGACAACTGAGCACCCGGCAAGTCGACGCCATCCGGACGCTGCGCACCGACCTCGCAGCGCTCACGGCCGGCACCGGCCTGCGAGCCGGCGTGACGGGCACCGCCGCACAGTTCGTCGACCAGCAGAAGGCCGGGCAGCGTGCCAACAAGGTGGTCGCCGGGGCGACGATCGGGCTGATCCTGGTGCTGCTGCTCGTGATCTTCCGGAGCCCAGTCATCGCCCTGCTGCCGATCGTGGTGATCGGCGTCGTCTCGCAGATGGCCACCGGGCTGATCGCCTCGGCAAGCGAGGCGTTCGGCCTTCAGGTCGACAGCACCGTGACGGCGATGCTCATCGTGGTGCTCTTCGGGGTGGGCACCGACTACATCCTTTTCCTGCTCTTCCGCTACCGCGAACGGCTCCGCACCGGCGAGGATGCCAAGGAGGCCATGGTCAGTGCGGTCGGGCGCGTCGGGCCTGCCATCGCCACCGCGGCGGGCGCCGTCATCATCGCCTTCCTCGCCCTCACCCTGTCGAGCCTCAGCCTCTTCCGCTCGCTCGGGCCGGCTCTCGCCATCGCCGTGGCGACCACCCTGGTCGCCGGCCTGACCCTCGTGCCGGCAGTGGTCTCGTTGCTCGGGACGAAGGTCTTCTGGCCGTCGGCGGGGTGGAAGCGTGAGCCGGAGGGCGCACGCTTCGCCGCCCTCGGCGATGCCCTCGGACGACACCCCGGTCGGTTTGCCCTGGTGAGCGGCGGCGTGCTGGCGGTGCTGGCCGTCGGGGCCCTGGGGTTCCGGCCCACCTTCGACCTGAACTCGGGTTCGAGCGCGCAGAGCCAGTCGGCGGTCTTCGACACCGTTCTCCTGAAGGGCTTTCCCGCCGGCGCCACCGAGCCCACCGACGTCTTCCTCGAGTCGACGACCAACCGGCCACTCTCTCCGGGTTCCCTGGCCTCGTACCGCACCCGACTTGCCGCCGTGCCTGGTGTCGCCGAGGTGGCTCCGCCTCAGGTCGCCGAGGGGCAGACCGTGGCCGACTTCGAGGTAGTCCTCGACCATCCCGGTCAGTCGAACGCCGCCATGGACACCGTGCGCGGTCCGCTCCAGCGGGCGGCCGACGCCACACCCCCCGGCAGTCGGGCTCTCATCGGGGGTATCACCTCCGTCTACGTCGACCTGCAGAAGGCCATGGACCACGACTACGCCATCGTCTTCCCGGTGGCGGCCGCGCTCATCCTCGTCATCCTCGGGCTGCTCCTGCGCAGCGTCGTGGCGCCGTGGTACCTGATGGCAGCGGTAGGCCTCGGGTTTGCCGCCACGCTGGGTGCCGCCGTGGACGTCTTCGAGCACGCGGGTGGCAGCAGCGGGCTCACCTTCATCCTGCCGATCGTCATGTACCTCTTCGTGGTGGCGCTCGGCACCGACTACAACATCTTGATGGTGTCGCGTCTGCGCGAGGAGGCGGCCGAGGGGCGTGGCCCCCACGACGCCGCCGCGATGGCGGTCCGCCACGCTGGGCCCACCATCGCGTCGGCCGGGCTCATCCTGGCCGGGACGTTCGCCTCGCTCATCCTGGCCGGGGGCTCCACGCTCAGCCAGATGGGCTTCGCTATCTCCTTCGGCATCGCGGCGGCCGCCTTCGTGATGGCGATGTTCCTCACGCCCTCGGTGACGGCCCTCGTCGGCGAGCGGGCCTGGTGGCCCGGGCACCAGCAGCGCACCGTCCCTCGTTCCGTGGGAGCGACACCACCACCGTCAGAGCCTGTGCTCGGCGGTGTGGTGGGAACGCCGGAGGCTCCCTGAGGGAACTGACCGGCGTGGCGAGCACGTCGGAGGGGCCGTCGGGGCCATCAGGGCCGTCGTACCGGCATGTGACAGACCAAGCCTCGTCGGCCGGAGGCGGAGGCGGAGGCGGAGGCGGAGGCGGAGGCGGAGGCGGAGGCGGAGGCGGAGGC
>JBMFXC010000002.1:0-10362 GCA_049964655.1 Acidimicrobiales bacterium | reverse complement strand
GGAGGCGGAGGCGGAGGCGGAGGCGGAGGCGGAGGCGGAGGCGGAGGCGGAGGCGTCCGCCCGGTCGCCGTCCCTGCTCAGGGTCGTGAGGTCGTCACGACGCTGCCGGCCAGGGGGGAGCGGGCTCTGCGTGCGACGGCGGCTCGGCCAGCAGGTCGGAGAAGCGGTCGCGCAACTCGGCGATGTCGTCGGGGCGCAACGAGCGCGCCAGGTTGCGAGGACTGGCGGGGTCCCTGCGGCTACGCACCAGGCGATGAGCGACGGAGGCCACCGCGACGGTCCCGACGACGGCCCACTCGGCGGCGACGGCGACGAGCGCGAGGGCGGCGATGCCGAGCGCGATTGCTGCCAGCCATGCCATGGTGCACCTGTCCTCTCGTCGATCGGGCGCTCCGCGTCGGGCGGAGCGCCGAGGCACCGGGCGGCACCGCCGCTCGGGCGTGGTCACGGGAAACTCTTGGCGTCGGTCCGGTGAGCGCACCGACCGCGCCGTTCCTCACGGCCCATCATCCGCCGGTCGTGTCGCCACCGACAGCGTGAAAACCGTGGGATCTCGGGAGGGATTCCCGTGATTCCTCGCTCCCCGACCACCCCGACCAGGCATAGGGTGCCGGCGTGGGCTCGTGCGAGCCGTCGGTGGACGGACAGGTGCCGGACCGGACGATCCGACTGGTCGTGATCGACGACCACGCTTTGGTCCGCGAGGGCATCTGCGAACTGCTCGCCCAGCATGACGACCTGGACGTCGTCGGCGTGGCCGCGTCGGTCGCCGCCGCTCTCGCCGTCCTCGCCGCCGAGCAGCCGGACGTCGCGCTCGTCGACTTCCGTCTGGCTGACGGGAGCGGCCTCGACGTCCTCGACCGTGCCGAGCAAGACGACCTCGGCGTGCGCGTCCTGATCGTCAGTGCCTTCGACGACGCCGCCTACGTGACCGAGTCCGTGTCACGGGGCGCGTCCGGCTACCTGCTCAAGACGGCGACCAGCGACGAACTGGCCGGCGCGGTGCGAGCGGTGGCCGCAGGTGCCGTCGTCCTCGACCACAGCCTGGTCCACCTGCTTGCCCATCCGGCGGTCGAAGCCGACCCCTCGTCGCCGGTCGGCTTCTCCTCCCGCGAGATGCAGGTGTTGACCTGTCTGGCGTCCGGGTGGACCAACCGCCACATCGCCGACCAGCTCGGGCTGAACGTACGCACCGTCGAGGGCTATGTGACCGAGCTCCTCTCGAAGCTGGGGGTCGCCTCACGCACCGAGGCGGCGCTGTGGGCTGCTCGTCACGGGGTCGCGCCAGCCTCGGGGTCGCCGTCGGGATGATCCGTCGTGCCCTGTGGGACGCGTGCCACCCACCGCTGCGGGACGTCCGCTTCTGGGTGGTCCAGGTGCTCGTGGTCGCCATCGCCGGGATGCACCTGGTGGTGGACCAGGCCGGACTGTTGCGCACGACGCCCTTTCCGGCCTCCGAGACGGTGGGCCTGCTCCTCGTCCCCGTCGCCTACGCCGCAGCGGCGTTCGGCCTCGGCCCGTCGGTGGCCACCGCACTGTGGGCGTGGGTGGTGTGGACGCCCGACCTGTTGCTGCCTCGCGACCAGGGTCAACCGTATGCCGACCTCGTGGAGCTGACGCTGATCACGGCTGTCGCCGTCCTCGTCGGGTTCCGCATCGAGCGGGAGAGGACCGCCCGTGCTGCCGCCGAACAGGCGGACGCCGACCACCGGGCAGCCGAGCACCGCTACCGAAGCCTGTTGGACGCCCACGTGTCGCCCACCCTGGTGGTCGACGAGACCGGCACCGTCGTCCTGGCCAACCCGGCCGCCCGGTTGCTCTTCGGCGACGGCGTCACCGGCAGCCTTGCTGCCTCGTTGGGCATCGAGATGGACGGACGGGCACGGACCGAGCCGGCAGCGGACCACACGTCGCGCCATGCTGGACGCCGACTGGTGGTAGGCGCAGGGGACGGTGCCCGCGAGCTCCGGGTCGAGTCCACCGTGGTGACCGGCCTCGATGCCTCCGGTCTCGAGGCCGTCCAGGTCGTGCTGCACGACGTGACCTCCGAGACCCGCGAGGGGCGGGACGCCCGTGCCTTCGCCAGCGACCTCGTCGAGGTGCAGGAGGAGGAACGTCGCCGGATCTCCCAGGAGCTCCACGACGAGCCGGTCCAACGGCTGGTCCGTCTGAGCCAGCGGCTGCTCGCTGCCGAAGAAGCTGCCGCCCGGAGCGCGAACGCAGAAGCCGTCCTGCCTGCGTCGATCCGCACTGCCCGGAGCGAAGCGTTGGAGGTGATCGCCGAGCTCCGGGCACTGGCTCGTGGGCTCCGGCCACCCGTCCTCGACGACCTCGGCCTGGTCGCTGCCGTCCAGGCCTTTCTCGACGAGCCGGGCGGGACGACGGTCCGTTCCCTCGTCGTGGACGGCACGCCGCGCCGGCTGACCTCTCCCGTCGAGCTGGCCCTTTTCCGGATCGTGCAGGAGTCGGTCCGCAACGCCGAGCGCCACTCGGGGGCAACCGCGGTCGACGTCACGATGACCTTCACGCCGGAAGCGTGCCGAGTGACCGTCGCCGACGACGGCTCCGGCTTCGCTGCCGATGCACCTCGCGGCCTCGGCCTGCTCGGCATGGGTGAGCGGGCAGAGGCGGTCGGTGCCCGGCTGGAGGTGGGCCCAGGCCCCTCGGGGGGGACCACCGTCACCGTCGCCGTTGCCATCTCCGGATCCATCTCCGGGTCCTGAACCTCCCGCTACGGGAGACATCCGCCCGGCCCGGCTCGAGTCGACCTCGAGGCGCCCTGGGGCGCACGTACCGAGGAATTACGGGTGTCCACCACGGTGGTAGCTCGCTGCACGGCCGGACGGCTCTTGCGCACAATCCCTGAAGGTACCGGTCGACCACGTAGAGGGCCCCGGACCAGTGCAGCGTGACGCGTCAGACGACGCGCCGAGCCAAGGAGGTTGTGCGCCATGGAGACGATGAGTGAGGGACACGCAGCAGTGATCCCGGCCGGCCGCCGACCGCGTCGAGCCCGGCGTTGGGCTGCGCTCGGGGCCGGGGTTCTGGCCGCGGCCGGGCTGCTGAGCGCCTGCTCGAGCACCAGCAGCGCCAGCGGCACCAAGTCCGCCCCGGCGACGGCTCCGGTCACCGTGCACCTGGCCACCGTCATCCTCACCGGCGGCATGACCAAGAACCCCGGCTGGCCCATCTACCAGCCGTCGAGCTTCACCGTTCCCAAGGGAGCGACGGTCGACATGACCATCTACAACTACGACGACGGCACGGCACCCCTCCCCTCGAGCATGGCCATGTACGCCAAGGCGACCGGGGTGAGCGGCCTCACCGAAGGCGGACAGCCCGTCACCTCGGTGACGGCAGCCCAGGTGTCCCATACGTGGACCGTCCCGCAGCTCGGGATCAACGTGCCCATCGCTGCGGCGCCGACGGCGACGAGCGGGGCGAAGCAGCCACTCGTCGTCAGCTTCACCTTCACGGCGAGCAAGGCCGGCACGTTCACCTGGAAGTGCATGGCTCCCTGCGGGAGCGGTGCGGATGGCATGAGCGGAGCCATGGCGACCATGGGCGACATGGAGGGCCAGCTCACGGTGGCGTGAGCCGCCCCGGAACCGGTAGCGACCAGCGGCCATGACGACAGAGCTCGGCAGGCGAAGGAGGACGAAGGGAATGGAACCGGAACGGAACGAGCCAGTGGTAGGCCAGCCGGCGGGGGGGGACCCCGCCGGCTGGCGGACCGGCCGGGTGACCAACAGGAGCGGCGGCGCCAGGTGGCGTCGTCCCCTCGCTCGCCGGGCCGCCGTGCTCGGGGCCGGGGTCGTCCTCGCTGTCTCCCTTGCCGCCTGCTCGTCGTCTACCGGTGCCGCCGGCACCGGCTCGACCCGGAACGGGCTCGAGACGAGCTCGGTGGTCGTCCACCGGACGCTGGTCATCCAGACGGGCAAGATGGACGGTCGGCCCGGTTGGCCACGCTACGTGCCCGACGGCTTCACCGCTCCGGCCGGAGCGACGGTCGTCCTCACTATCGTCAACCACGACGACGGCACCGCACCCCTTCCCCCGGCGTCGCCGTGGGGGCAGGTGTGGGGCGCCGATGCCACCTTCGGGGAGACCTCTGGAGGAACCGAACTGGTCGACGGGCAGCCCGTGCGCGCCGTGCCCAACGACGAGGTGTCCCACACCTTCACCATTCCCGGGTTGCTGGTCAACGTGCCGGTTCCCGCAGCGTCCTCGAGCGCCCACCCGGTCACCGTCACCTTCACGTTCCGCGTGACCAAGAAGGGGACGTTCCACTGGCTGTGCGCCGCCCCCTGCGGGAGCGGCGCGACGGGGATGGGTGGGGCCATGAACACCAACGGCTGGATGGAAGGGTCGGTCACGTTCACCTGAGCAGGCCCGGTCGCACCAGGGCCCGCGGCGACGAGGCCCTCGGTGCAGTCGGTACGACGTGAGACCCGGTACGACGTGAGACACGAGGGAGAACCAAAGTGAGCTGGTTGATCGATCTGGACCCGGGCGAGCCGGGAGAGAACGGCGTGCCTGTCGGGGCGCCGGCGCTCGGGGCGTGTAGCGCCGGATCGTCGTGCCCCGCAGGGTCCCCCCTTCCGGGCGGGACGTGCCTCGTCTCCGACGGTGGTGACGGTGGTGACGACGACTCGTCGGTCTCCCGCCGGTCGTTCCTACGTCTGCTCGGACTGGGGGCCGGTGCGGCCGTTGCCGGAACGGGAGTCGGCCTCGTCACCTACCGCGAGTACGCGGCAGCAGCGACGACCAACGGGACCACCAAGGGCGGCATGGTGAGCGGAGGGGCGGCCGCTTCGATGGCCGACCAGGCGGCGCCACCCGACCACCAGTGGGCCATGGTCATCGACCTGCGCAGCTGCAACGGGTGCAAGGCGTGCACGGCAGCGTGCCAGAAGGCCCACGACCTGACCCCCGACCAGACGTGGATCGACGTCTTCACCATGACCAGCAGCACGGGCCAGCAGTACCCGTTCCCCCGGCCGTGCATGCAGTGCGAGAACCCGCCGTGCCTCCACGTCTGCCCGGTGCACGCCACCTTCCGGCAGGACCAGGGTGTGGTGCTGGTCAACCAGACTCGGTGCATCGGCTGCCGCATGTGCATGGCCGCCTGCCCGTACCAGGCCCGTTACTTCAACTGGAACGCGGGAACGGTCTATCCGAAGACCGGTCAGCAGGCGGACGCCGAGTTCCCGGTGCCCCAGCGTCTCGGGACGGTCGGTAAGTGCACCTTCTGCGTCGGCAACCTCAACAACGGGCTGATGAGCGAGTGCGCAGCCGGCTGTCCCATGGGGGCCATCTACAACGCCGACATCATCACCGACGTGGCGGTCAACTCGATGGGCAACACCGTGAAGCTGTCCACGTTCCTCGACGAGAACGACGCCGTCACCTTCAAGCCCTCGCAGAACACCCACCCGAGGGTCTGGTACATCCTCGGCCACGGTCAGGACCTGGACGCGGACGCCGGCCAGGACACCCCGGGCGCTTCGAGCTGACGGGGGTGACGGTGACGAACGGCAACGGTCGATCGGCGGACGACGGCAAGGCACAGGGACGGACGGGAACGAACAGGAACGCGGAGGCGACAGTGAGCGAGACGCAACAGGGAGTCGAGGCGGTGCCCGGCCACGCGGGACACAGTGTCGACCCGCAGTGGTCGCGAGACGTGCGCGCCGCCGCTATGCGGCCGATGCTCGAGCGGCCGAGCGGGGTGTGGAAGGCGGGGGTGGCGGTCCTGTCGCTCGTGGTGCTGGCCGGCTTCGCCGCCTGGGGCTACCAGCTCAAGCATGGCCTTGGGTCGGCGGGCTACAACGACCAGGCGTTCTGGGCCGTCTACCTCGTCGACGTCATCACCTTCATCGGGGTGAGCTACGGGGGCGCGGTCATCTCGGCGATCCTGCGGCTGACCGGCCAGAGCTGGAGGGCCCCGCTCACCCGGCTGGCCGAGGGCATGGCGCTCGTGACCGTGCTCATCGGTGGCGCGTTCATCTTCCCCCACCTGGGTCGCCCAGAGCGCTTCCTCAACATCGTGGCCTACCCCAACATGTCCTCGCCGCTCGTGTGGGACTTCTTGGCCATTGCCACCTACAGCGTCGGGACGATCATCTTCTTCTACCTGCCCCTCATCCCCGACCTGGCCATCGTGCAGCGGACGCTGGGCTCGGCCGAGGGCGGGGTGCGCCGGGCCGCCTACCGAGCACTCTCCTTCGGATGGCTGGGCAACGCCCGGCAGCGGCGGCTGCTGCACGGCGCGCTGACCATCGTGGCACTCCTGATCGTCCCGCTCGCCGTCTCCGTCCACTCGGTGCTGTCGTGGGCGTTCGCCGTCACGAGCCGGCCGGGCTGGCTGGAGACGGTGTTCCCGCCGTATTTCGTCGTGGCTGCTCTCTACTCGGGGACCGCGCTGGTCGTCGTCACGGCGGCTGCCTTCCGCAGGGGCTACCGGCTCCAGCGCTTCATCACCCAGCGGCACTTCGTGCGCCTGGGCTACCTGATGGCCGCCCTCGGCCTCGTCTACGCCTACCTGACCTTCGCCGACCTCATCTCCGAGGGCTACACCGGCATCACGAGCGGGTGGATCCGTCAGACGGTCACAGGCTCCTACGCCCCGGCGTTCTGGTTCTACGTCGTCGTCGGCGAGATCCTCCCCATCGTCCTGGTGGCGGTCAGGAGGACGAGGACCGTGGGCGGCATGACGGTCGCCAGCGTTGGCGTGGTCGTCGCGCTGTGGGTCAAGCGGATCGTGATCGTGCTGCCCCCCGTCACCCAGCCGCTGGTGGCCGGCTCGTGGGGCTCGTACCACTTCACCTGGGTGTCGATCACCATCACGCTCGCCGGAACGGCTGCCATCCCGCTGCTCCTCATGCTCCTCTTCCGGTTCGTCCCCGTGCTGTCCATCGACGAGATGGAGGAGGCTGGCCCGATCGGTTCCTTCGAGCAGGTCTCGACCGAGACGGAGAAGGCGCTTGCCGAGGGGACCATCGGGACCGGGGTGCGCGAGCCGGTCGGTGCCTTGGCAGCCGCCGGCGTGCGCGCCGACGCGCACCCGCAGCGGCGCTGGTCACTTCGCCGTCCGAGGGGTGCCACCCTCGCTCTCGTGGTCGCTGCAGTTGCCCTTGGCGCGGCAGCGGTGGTCGGCGTCGGCGTCGGTGCGAAGCCTGCCGGGGCGGTCACCCTCACCCAGGCGTCGTCGCAACCAGCCCCGGCAGGAGGGTCCGCTGTGTCTGCCGCGGCGGCCCAGACCGGGTCCGCGGTTGGGGGAGCCGTCCCCGTGTCGTTGGCGGTGGCCCCGACGTCGGCCGGCAAGGCAACGCTCGCGCTCCGGGCCACCGTCGGTACGCCGGCGGCCCCAGACGCGGCGGGCACCGTCACGTTCTTCGTGGTGTCCCACGAGTTCGCCGGAAGCGGGCTCATGCAGATCGGCAGAGCCACCACCGACGCCCAGGGCGTCGCCAGCGTCGACTACGTGCCGACCTGGACGGGCATGGAGCAGTTCGTCGCCCACGTGGCCGGTCCGGACGGCTCGGTAGCCGCCACCACGACGACCACCTACGACGTGACCGTCGATCCGCCCGGGCTGCCCAAGAGCATCTACGAGTACCAGCGTCCGCTGACCACCACCGGCCACTGGCTGGTCGTCACGCTGCTCACCATCGTGGCGGTCATCTGGGTGTTGTTGCTCGGCAGCCTGACCCTGGTGGTGGTCCGGATGCCGAAGCTGGGCCGGCAGTGAGGACAGGCAGGGCTCGGATGACGACGCCGACGGTCGGAGGCGAAGGGAGAGGTCGGACCATGGACATGGTGACAGCACGCCGACAGGCGATGGCCGGTCGAGTGGAGGACGCCGCCCGAACGGAGACGTGGAGAGTGGCACGGGCAAAGGCGGGCCGGTCGTCGCTGGCGAGACGCGGGATCGCCGTGGCCGTGCTCGGCACCGGAGCGGTCGTGCTGGCCGCGTGCGGCAGCAGCCCGAGTGCCACCTCGACGGTGCCTCGGGTCACCGGCAACGCGCCGTGGATGGCGCAACAGATGGAGGCGTCCCACGGGTCGTCGGGGGGGTCGGGGGCCGGCTCCAGCGAGACGGTCAAGCTCCAGATCAAGGACGTCACGACCCCCGAAGGCTCGGAGCCTGCCTACGTGGGGTCCGGTGGGGTCGGAGCCGCGGTGCTCTTCACCGCCAAGGTCGGCGAGAAGGTCACCGTCGTCGTGACCGACCACGACGTCATGCCCCATACGTTCACGTCACCCGACCTGGGCGTCGACGCCGACATCTCTCCGGGGTCGACCACCACCTTCACCTTCACGCCGACGGCGGCCGGAACGTACACCTGGTACTGCTCTGTCCCCTGCGGCGACTGGGTGATGAGCCACGTGGGCTACATGAAGGGTTCGGTGACGGTCACGTCGTGAGCAGACGGGCTGACGCGAGATGACAGCAGAAGAGGAGCTGCACGATGCAGGTTGAAACGGTGCAGGCCGAAGTGGCCCGACCGGGTGCGAGCGCTCGGAGCGGTGTGCCAACTCGGAGGATCGAGGCCGACAGGGTCGAGGCCGACCGACGCCCCGTTGGGGGGCGGTTCCTGTGGGGTCGCCGTCCGTCGCTCCGTCTGGTCACGGGGGTGCTGGGGGCGATCTGGTTCGTCGACGGCCTGCTGCAGCTGCAGCCCTCCATGTTCACCACGTCGTTTGTCACGGGCACCCTGGCCGGGGCCGCTCAGGGCCAGCCGTGGTGGGTGTACCACAGCGTGACCCACGTTGCCCACGATCTCATGCCCCACATCGCCCAGTGGAACGTGGTCTTCGCCTTGGTGCAGCTGACCATCGGTTTGTGCCTGGTGGCCAACCGGGCGGTCAAGCCGGCCCTGGCCGCCTCCGTCGCCTGGTCGTTCGGGGTGTGGTGGTTCGGCGAGGCCTTCGGCGGGATCTTCAGTGGGAACGCCAGCCTGGTCACGGGAGCGCCCGGAGCCGTGTTCCTCTATGGCCTGCTCGCGCTCATGGTCTGGCCACGCCGGTCATCCTCCGAGGACGGCCCAGCCCCGATGGCTGCGGCCGAAGGTGTCGTCGGTGCACGGAGGGGCCGGTTGTTCTGGGCGGTCCTGTGGGTCGGTAGCGCCGTCCTCCAGGTGCTGCCGGCCAACCGATCCGACGCGTCGATCAGCTCGGCGCTCCGGGCGGGTGCTGCCGGCGAGCCCCACGCGCTCGCTGCCTTGGTGCTGGCTTCCGCTGGCCTGGTCGGCTCACACGGCAGCGCGGTGGCGATCACCCTGGCTGTCGTCGAGGTGGCCGTCGGGCTCGGCATCCTCACGGAGCGGCCGAACGTGGCGCTGGCCGCGGGCATCGGTCTCTCGCTCGTCTTCTGGGTGGTGGGCCAACAGCTCGGTGGGATCCTGACCGGTACCGGCACCGATCCGAACGCGGGGCCCCTCTTCGTCGTCATGGCCCTGGTGGTGTGGAAGGGCATGCCCAAGGGCGAGACCGCTCGGGCCCGAGGCCTCGAGC
Source organism: Acidimicrobiales bacterium (assembly GCA_049964655.1). Classification (GTDB taxonomy): domain Bacteria; phylum Actinomycetota; class Acidimicrobiia; order Acidimicrobiales; family RAAP-2; genus JAJZJT01. Next base: position 843 of record JBMFXC010000002.1, on the reverse strand, counting down.
GCACCGTGAAGGACCGGGACGGGGCCGTGGGCGTCGGTGCTGCCGCCTGACGGAGCGGCTGGCGCCCTGGCAGCGGCGAGCTTGGCCGGTCGGGTGCCGTCGCGATCCTGACGGCGCCGGGGTTGTCGCGATCCTGACGGCGCCGGGTCGGGTTAGGTGTCCCGGGGCGGCGGACCGGACCTGACCGGCATGCCGGCAGTCGGCGCGCCGGTAGCTGGCACGTCGACATCGGCGGGCTGGCACGGCTCGGTCTCCCCCGTGGTCCCGGCCGGACGCAACGGGACCGTCGCCGTGACTCGGGTGTGCCCGTCGGGGGATGAGTCGATGACCAACGTGCCGCCGAGCAGCCCGGCGCGCTCGCGCATTCCCTGTACGCCGAGGTGGGCATGGTCGGACGAGACGATGGGGTCGAAGCCGGCCCCGTCGTTCTCCACGGCGAGGAGGACGAGCGACTCCTCGAAGGTGAGCGAGACCTCGACCCGGGTGGGCGAGGCGTGCTCGAGCGCGTTGTGGAGCGCCTCCTGGGCGATGCGGTAGAGGCCGAGCTCGCACTCGGGCACGAGGCGCTGCTCGACCCCGACCTTGGTGAAGTCGAGGCGAAGAGCCGTGTCGACGCCGTCCTCCTCTTCGGCGACCAGACCTTGGAGGGCGGCGGCGAGGCCGAGTCGGTCGAGGGCCGGCGGCCGCAGGCCCTGGGCGAGGTCCCGCAGGCGCCGGGCCGTGTCGAGCAGTTCGGCGTGGGCCGCAGCGAGCCGCTCGGCCATGTCGGGTGCGACGCCCTCGTGCACGGCGACGAGCTCGAGCCGACGGGCTACGTGCACCAGGCTCTGCAGCGGGTCGTCG
>JBMFXC010000001.1:61189-68695 GCA_049964655.1 Acidimicrobiales bacterium | reverse complement strand
CGTGGAGGTGGCGGGAATCGAACCCGCGTCCTCCGGCTTCTCACTGGGCCTTCTCCGAGCGCAGCCGGTGAGAGATTGTCGAGAGCGACACCTGCACCGGCATCGATGCCGCTCCGTATCCGACTGAACTGTCCCTGTCCGCCCGTCGGCGCAGCAGTCAGGTGAGCCCTGCGAGATGTCGCCCGGATCCGGCCCGCAGGGCTGAGGTCGGTCGGACGTCGCTGTTCTTAGGCAGCGAGCGCGAGCTGAGGCTCGGCGTTTGTTGTTGGTTCCGGCTCTTTAACGTGGCTCCGGAGACCACGGCTCGCTTCTCCCAACTCGACGACCGGAGTCGAAGCCTGTCACCCCCGTGTCCTGCGCCGACGGCGCACTGGTAACGAGTGCTGCATCCGAAGGATGCACCGTCGGAAACGCGTCAGGCGCCCCTTCGGCGGGTCCATGGTACCGCCTCGGTGCTGCCGGTCGTCCCGAACCCCGAGCCGAAGAACTGCCAGAGGCACAACCGGCAGCAGGACCTCAGCGCCCGCCACGAGCGGCGGCGCGCGCCTCACGGGCTGCTTCGCGGGCTGCGTCCCGAGTGGCGATGGCGTGACGTTTGTCGTAGAGGCGTCGGCCCCGGGCGAGCGCCAGCTCGACCTTCGCCCGCCCGTCGCGGAAGAAGACCGACAGTGGCACCAGGGTCAGGGACTGCTGTTGGGTCCGTCCCATCCACTCGTCGATCTGGCGCCGGTGGAGGAGGAGCTTGCGCTTGCGATCGGGGTCGTGGGCTCCGAAGCCGGTGGCCTGGGCGTACGGGGGGATGTGCAGCCCGAACAGCCACATCTCGCCGTCGATGACCCGGGCGTAGGTGTCCTGGAGGGAGACCCGGCCGGCCCGCAGCGACTTGACCTCGGAACCCTGCAGCACGAGGCCGCACTCGACCGTCTCGAGGATGTCGTAGTCGTGCCGGGCGCGCCGGTTGGAGGCGACCACGCGGTCACCGTGGGGGGCGCCCGGCGCCCCGCCTGCGCTCTTGCCCCGGTCGCTCTTCCGTGCCGCGCTCATCGCACAGGCGACCGTACTCGCTCGTGCGGACGCCACCGTCGCCGAGACCTTCCGAGGTGCGTCGCCTGAGCCTCCGGGTCGGGAGCCGCCCGGGTGCCCATCCGGCTCCTCTAGCGTGAGGCCATGCTCACGATGACCCAGGATCGCTACGAGCAGATGGTGGCCCACTGTCTCTCGGGCCTGCCCGACGAGGCGTGTGGGCTCCTCGGAGGCGTGGCTGCGTCCGGCGAGGTGACGGCGTGCTACCCGACCCGCAACGCCGCGGCGTCGGCCAAGGTCTACACCGTCGACCCGCGTGACCACCTTCGCGCCGATCGCGACGCCGAGGCGGCTGGAAACGCCATCATCGGGGTCTTCCACTCCCACACGCACACCGACGCCTATCCCTCGCCTACCGACGTCGCCCAGGCGCCGGACCCTAGCTGGCACTACGTCCTCGTCTCGTTGCGGGACACCTACCCGGTGGTCCGCAGCTACCGGATCGAAGGTTCCTCGGTGACCGAGGAACCACTGGTGGTCATCCCCCGGTAGAATCTGCAGCGCCGTAGTCAGCTTTCCGGTGCGGTCGGTGCCACCGTTCGCACCGTGAGCGGACCGGCTGGTCGCGGTGGCCCGAGGTGCCACCGGACCGAGCAGGACCGAGGGATCCGAGGAGGACACCGTGCCCGTCGCCGTGCACCTGCCGACCGTGCTCCGGCCGTATGCCGGAGGAGCGAAGACCGTCACTGCCGAGGGAAGCACCGTCGGCGAGGTCCTCGGCGCGCTGACGACCGAGTACCCGGGGCTCTCGGGCCAGGTCGTCGGCGACGACGGCACGCTGCACCGGTTCGTGAACGTGTACCTCAACGACGACGACGTGCGCTACCTGTCGGCGCTCGACACGCCCGTCAAGGACGACGACGAGGTGTCGATCCTTCCCGCCGTGGCCGGCGGAGCCTGAGCGTGCCAGACATCGCCGAGTGCGGAAGAAGAGGTCGGGGATGACCGTCCACGGCTCGGTGCTCGAGCTCATCGGGAACACACCGATGGTCGACGTCAGTGCCCTCAGTCCGAACCCCGACGTCCGTATCCTCGTCAAGCTCGAGGGACAGAACCCCGGCGGGTCGGTGAAGGACCGGGTCGCGCTGTCCATGGTCGAACAGGCCGAGGCCGACGGAGTGCTCGCACCCGGTCAGACCCTCCTCGAGCCCTCCTCGGGCAACACGGGCATCGGCCTGGCGCTGGTGTGCCGACTGAAGGGCTACGAGCTCGTGGTGGTGCTCCCGTCGAACGTCTCGCCGGAGCGCCGGCAGCTCCTCGAGGTCTGGGGGGCCCGTATCGTCGAGTCGCCCGGCTCGGAGGGCTCGAACGGTGCCGTGCGCCTCGCCCGGGCGATGGCCGAGGAGCACCCCGAGTGGTGCTTCCTCTACCAGTACGCCAACCCCGCCAACCCTCGGGCCCACTACACCGGCACGGGACCGGAGATCTGGCGGGACTGTCCGGAGGTGACCCACTTCGTCGCCGGTCTCGGGACGTCGGGGACGCTGCTCGGCGTCGGTCGGTACCTGAAGGAGCAGAACCCAGCCATCGAGGTGTGGGCGGTCGAGCCCCCGGCAGGAGAGATGGTCGACGGCTTGCGCAGCCTCGACGACGGGTACATCCCGCCGATCTTCGAGAACCTCGGTGGTGCCGAGCTCCTCGACCGCAAGACGGTGGTGAAGCCGCTCGACTCGATCGAATGGACCCGGCGACTGACCGAGGTCGGCGTCTTTGCCGGCATCTCGACCGGAGCCGCGCTGGCTGGCGCCGCCCGATGTGCCTCGTCGATCGAGGGCGGGGTCGTCGTGGTCGTGTCGGCTGACGGCGGTTGGAAGTACCTCTCCACCGGAGCGTGGACAGACGACCTCGACGTCGTCGAGCAGCGGGCTCGCTCCACCATCTACTTCTGAGACAGGCCGTGGAGCCGCCGGGGGACCGGGCCGTAGGACGCCTCGCCGACCAGGCCCGGTCGAGGCCGACGGTCCTCGTGCTCGGGTGCGACGGAAGCTGGCCAGGCCCGGGCGGAGCCGGTAGCGGGTACCTCGTCCGGTCGCCCCGGGCAGCCGTCCTGTTCGATGTCGGTCCGGGTGTGCTGGCCAACTTGCAACGTCTGGCCGACCCCGACGAGCTCACGGCCGTCGTGGTCTCCCATGGCCACCCCGACCACTGGAGCGACCTCCCGGTGCTCGCCACCTTCGCCCGCCTCGCCCTTGGCCGGAAGCGGCTGTCGGTGCTCGCCCCCCCTGACGTTGCCGCTCGCGTCCCCCTTGGTTCGTCGTCGCCCGTCGCCTGGGACACCGTCGGCGACGGCGACCGTCGAGTGGTGGGGGACCAGGTCTTGACCTTTTCGGCGACCGACCACCCAGGCACCACACTGGCCGTCCGTGTCGACGTCGCCGGTCGGGCGATGGGCTACTCTGCCGACTCTGGTCCCGGATGGGACTTCGACCGGCTCGGTCCGGGCCTCGACCTGGCGCTGTGCGAGGCCACCTTCACGGCTGCAGACGAGGGGACGGCCGGCCATCTGAGCGGTCGACAGGCCGGGGAGCTGGCCCGCCGGGCCGGGGTCGGCGCCCTGGTGGTGACACACCGATGGCCGACGTGTGACGCCGCCGCCGTGCGAGACGAAGCAACGGCCGCTTTCGGAGGACCGGTGGGACAGGCAGTGATCGGAGAGGAGCTCGTGCTATGACCCAGCAACCGTCCGTCGGCGGGGACAACCCGCCGGCGGCTGCCAAAATGGGTGCGGACAGGTTGCGTCGCGGGGACGGACGTGCCCTCGACGAGCTGCGCCCGGTCCGGCTCGAGCGCGACTTCACCGTCTTCGCCCCGGGCTCGGTGCTGGCTGCCATGGGTCGGACTCGTGTGCTCTGCACGGCGTCGGTCGAAGAGCGCGTGCCACCGTGGATGCGTGGCTCGGGCAAGGGCTGGGTGACCGCCGAGTACTCGCTCCTGCCGGGTTCGTCGCCCGAGCGGGTCTCCCGCGAGGCCGCCAAGGGCCGCCAGTCGGGACGGACGCACGAGATCCAGCGGCTGATCGGTCGGTCGCTGCGCGCGGTGTGCGACTTGGTGGCGCTTGGAGAGCTGCAGGTCACCGTGGACTGCGACGTGCTCCAGGCGGACGGCGGGACTCGGACAGCCTCTATCTGCGGCGCCTACGTCGCCCTCCACGACGCGTTCACCCGCCTCGTCGAACGCGGGACGCTACGAGCAAACCCGCTGACCGACTCGGTGGCGGCGGTGTCGGTCGGCGTCGTCGACGGCGTCTGCATGCTCGACCTCCCCTACGAGGAGGACAGCCGGGCCGACGTCGACATGAACGTCGTCATGACCGGCTCGGGCCGCTTCGTCGAGGTGCAGGGAACAGCCGAAGGACTTCCCTTCACCAAGGGAGAGCTCGACGAGCTCCTCGGCCTGGCCGAGCACGGCATCGCCCAGCTCCTCGACGTCCAGTCGGCGACGCTCGCCGACCCACCGCCCCGACGATGAGCGCGCCGATGCGCCTGGTGCTGGCCACGGCGAACCCCGACAAGGCCGCCGAGATCACCGCCCTGTTGACCGCTCGGCTACCGCTCGAGGGCACGCCGGCAGATCTCGTCCTCGTCCCCCGCCCGCAGGGGGTACCCGAGGTGGAGGAGACCGGCGAGACCCTTCTCGACAACGCCCGGCTGAAGGCCGAGGCCCTGCGGGACGCTACCGGGCTTGCTGCCATCGCGGACGACACGGGCCTCGAGGTCGACGCCCTCGGCGGGGCGCCAGGCGTCTACTCGGCCCGGTTCGCCGGTCCCTCTGCGACCTATGCCGACAACGTGGCAGCGTTGCTCGAGGCCCTGGAGCGGGCGGGGGCGTCAGACCCGGGCACACGACGCGCTCGGTTCACGACGGTTGCCCTGGTGGCCTTCCCCGACGGCACCGAGGTGTGGCGCTCGGGGTCGGTCGACGGGTCGATCGCACCGGCTCCCCGCGGCGAGCAGGGCTTCGGCTACGACCCCGTCTTCGTTCCCGAGGAGGGTGACGGGCGCACGTTCGCCGAGCTCACCGCTGAGGAGAAGCACGCGTTGTCCCACCGTGGCCGGGCGTTCACCGCCCTGGCCGACGTGCTCGGACGGTTCAGCCAGCCTCCGAGCCCGCCGAATCAGCCGAGGGGGTCCACGGGTCCCCGGTGATCGGTGGCGGCATGACCGCCACGTCGGCCAGCGACGCCTCTTCCGACAGCGCGGACGCGCCGTCTCCGCTCGTTGTGCCGAAGGAAGGCGGAAGGGGCAGCGAGGAAGCGGTGCCTCCCTCGAGGAGGATGAGCCCCGCGTCGGCCAGCTCGCGCAGGGCGCGTAGTCCGGAGACCTGGTCGCCATCGAGCGTGTCGAGCACGTCCTTGACCGTGTTGCCACCGGTGCCGACGGTCGTGAGCACCTTCCACTGGTCGCCACGGATCTGCACGTCGTCGCCGGGCGGGTGGGGGGCGAGCGCTACCACGGCGTCGAGGGGGACCACGCTGCGCAGCTCGAACCACTCGACCACCTGTGGCCGCACTTCGTCGAGCACGGCGGCCACCGGGACGGTCGGCTGCCCGCTCGAGGAGACGAGGCCAGCGGTGAAGTAGAACCACCCTTCAGTCACGCAAGCCAGCTCGAAAACGGCCTCGCCGATGGTGGTGGCGGACCCGACGGCGGCATTGGAGAGCTCACCGTGCTCCAGCCACAGTCTGCCGTCCACCGCCGAACCGACCACCTGGAGCTCGCCGGTTTGGGCCGTCGATGACAGCAGCGTGAGGACGTCCGACAGGGCGAAGACCTCGAGTGATCCCACGAGGGATGCTGCCGGTGCCTCCGCTGACGACTCGGTCTGGCTCATCGTCGTTCCCTTCCCCTTGGGCGTAGCCCTGAGGCGAGCTCCCGGCGACCCGGAGACGCCAGGGCGTGCGGACTGGCGGTGCCCGGCCGATGCCCCGCCGGCCGGATCCGGCCGTCGAGCACCCCTGCCGACACCACTCGTCCCGCCCCGTCGTCGCCGACGCGCCGAGCCCTCATGGCCGCGCTGCGGTCATCGACCGCGAATAGTGAGTATTCAAACACGCAACAACGCAATTCTGCCCGGTCTGACCGCCGCTGTCGAGTGCCGATCGTCGTGGCTGCCCAAAAGGCCAGCTCGTTCGGGGGTTCGTCCGGCTGGCGGGACGGTCGAGGCGGGGTCAGGAGATCGTGACGAGCGTCCCGATCGGCGTCAGCGGGTAGACGACGGCGGCGTGGGCCGGTGGCATCTCCACGCACCCGTTGCTCTGGGGGAAGCCGTACGAGGCCCGGACGAAGCCGTGGAGGGCGTCACCGCCGTTGAAGTAGCTCACCCAGGGGATCCCCGTGTCGTGGTAGTGGGTGCCGTTCGGGTTCGTCCCCGTCATCGTGGTCACCTTGTACCGGAGGTAGACGGGGTAGGTGCCCGAGGCGGTGACGGCCCCCGGGACACCGGTGTTGGCCAGCGTCGAGTACACCTCCCGTCCGTTGCTGTAGACGGTTGCCGTCTCGGGCAGGTTCTTCGACACGTAGACGTAGTTGTACGGCGACGGGTCGACCGTGCCGGTGGCCACGTCGGCGAGCAGCTTCTGCCATACCTGGGGTCCGGCGATGCCGTCGGTGGCCAGCTCGTTGTGGTCCTCGAAGCTCATGACGGCACCCTGGGTGATGACGTTGGCGCTGCCCGGGGTCCACAGCGAGGCGAGGTACGACGGCGGAGCCCACTTCCACGAGAAGGTCCCCTCTTGGGGCTCGGCGGCGAGGGCCGGGTTGACGAGCGGAGCAGAGGGTGTGAAGGTCAGCGGAAGGTAGCCCGTCTCGGCGAGGAGCTGCTGCAGACGGAGGTAGGTGCCGATGGCCACGGTGAAGGTGTCGGTCGTCGACGCCGCCAGGTGCTGTCCGGTGGTCGACGCCACACCGTGCGCACCGCCCGGGATGGTCACCGTCTCGGTCGTCGAGGGCACGAAGGGAGCGGCGGCCACGAAGGCGTAGGTCGTCGGTGAGAGCAGCTGCCACGTGCCGGCGACGGCCGGGGACAGGGACGGCGCTGGTGACGTCGGGGCCACTGGCGCCGAGAAGGTGACGGTGACCGACGCGTCGGTGGCCACGCCCGTCGATCCGGTGGTCGGCGAGGTGGCGACGACGGTGAAGGGGCCGACGTGCTTGGATGCCTCCACGGCACCGTTGGTGGTTGCGGTCGAGGCGGCCGTCCCAGACGAGGTCGGTCGTACGACGACCGCGGCGATGCCGACGGCGACCACGGCTACCGAGGCAACGACGATGGCGGTCACCCAGCCGCGCCCGTTCCGCGCCCCGTTGCCGTTGGCATGGCGCGAACGACGAGTGTGTGATCCAGGCATGGGTACCTCCCTCCGCGGCCAAGGCTAGCCGTCCGGAGACCCGGAGCGACCGTCGCCCGGAGCGACCGTCGCCCGAG
>JBMFXC010000001.1:41121-61089 GCA_049964655.1 Acidimicrobiales bacterium | reverse complement strand
GGCTAGCCGTCCGGAGACCCGGAGCGACCGTCGCCCGGAGCGACCGTCGCCCGAGGCGCTGGAGCCCGAGACGCTGGAGCCCGAGGCAGGTGCGCGGCGGATGGCGTCGCCACCTCGACGAGGAGCGGTCTCAGAGCTCGGTGGCCACCCGAGCGCGCACTGCCTGCTCGAGGTGGGTGACCACCTGCGGATCGAGCAGCTTGCCCCCGTGCTCGTCACGCACGTAGAACGCGTCAACGACGGCCGGGCCGAAGGTGGAGGCCCGGGCCGAGATGACATCCAGCCGACACTCGACGAGTGCCCGGGTGATGCGGTGGAGCTGTCCGACCAGGTCTTCGGCCCGCACCTCGACGACGGTCGCCGTCGCCGAGGCCTGGTTGTCGACGGTGACGGTGGTGGTCACCAACTGCGGTGTCACCGCACGACGTGCCCCGCGGTAGGTGCGGGCTCGCTCGTCCAACCGGGCGTCGAGGTCGAGGGTGCCGGCCATGACGGCGTCGAGGTCGGCAGAGAGCTCTGGTGCGGTGGGCCAGCGGCCCCGTTGTGGTTCGACGGCGAAGACCTCCACGGCCACGCCGTCCGCTCCGTCGATGTCGGCGGAACGGACGTTCAACCCGTGGAGAGCGAGGACGCCCGTCACCTCGGCAAGCAGCCCGGGCCGGTCGGGCGCCACCACGGTCACCCACGGGTCGGCGACCTGCAGCACGGGCCGACCGGTGTCGCGGACCGCCTCCATCACCTCCCGGTGGACGTCGACGATCCGAGGTGCCGGTGGGCTCGCCGCGTCACCGGCGAGGGCGCGGTCGGTCCGCTCGACGAGCTGAGCGACGAGGCCCGCTTTCCACGGACCCCACGCCGTGGGACCGGTGGCGCGTCCGTCGGCTTCTACGAGCACGGCAAGCAGCTCGAGCGTGTCCCGGCTCCCGACTTCTTCGGCGACGCGCTGAGCGGTGGTCGGATCGTCGAGGTCGCGCCTGGTGGCCATCTCGGGGAGCAGGAGGTGGAGGCCGACGAGATCGGTGAGCACCTCGACGTCAGGGGGAGGGAACCCCATGCGAGACCCCACGCGACGGGCGAGCTCGACTCCGACGTCGGTGTGGTCGCCCGGGTAGCCCTTGCCCAGGTCGTGGAGGAGGGTCCCGACGAGGAGGAGGTCGCTTCGCTGGACTCGACCGGCCAGGCGGGCGGCGGTCGCGGTGGCTTCGAGGAGGTGTCGGTCGACGGTGAAGCGGTGATAGGGGTTCCGCTGAGGCTTGTTGCGGACGTCGCGCCATTCGGGGAGGTAGCGAGCGAGGATGCCCCGGCGGTCGAGCGCCTCGAGGACGGCGACGGCAGGCTCACCTGCCGACAGCACGCGGACGAACTGGTCGCGCACGGCGGCTGGCCACGGCTCCGGCGGAGCGGGCGACCTCCGGCCGAGCAGGTTGAGAGCGGAGCGTTCGACGGGCTCGTCCCGTTCCGCAGCGACAGCGGCGAGGCGGAGGGCGAGGGAAGGGTCGGAGAGATCGGCGTCGGGCAGGAGCGTGACTTCTCCGTCCACGAGGCCGACGCCCGCTTCGCCGTCGACCGGCACGGCCGCTCCCTCGCTGTCGGGTGGCTCGATGGACCGGCGGCCGAACCCGCGCCGGTGCCCGCCATGGCGGGACCAGGCTGCGAGGCGTCGCCAGGCATCGTCGCTCTCCCAGGCGATGGTCCGGCCGGCGGCGGCGATCCGGTGCATCAAGGCGTCACCGTCGGCCAGGCCAAGCCGGACAGCGACGGCTTCTTGCTCTTGGAGGACCAGGGTGTTGAGCTCGCGCCCGGCCCGCCGGTGCAGCTCGACGCGGGCGGCGAGAAGGGTGGAACGGGCGCTCGCCACGGCCACGGTGTCGACGTAGTCGGCGAGCCGGGGGACGGCGAGCAACAGGGCGTCGAGGCCGCTCGTGTCGCGGAGCCCCCCGTGGCCTTCCTTCAAGTCCGGTTCGAGCAGGAACGCGACGTCGCCGTGCTCGGCATGGCGGGCTCGCTGCAGCTCGGCGAGCTCCTCGAGTCGGGGAGGGCGCTGCCGGGACCACTGGGCACGGGCATCGGCGAGGAAGGCATGGGCAAGCCGCGCCTCGCCGGCCACCAGGCGAGCGTCGAGCAGGCCGAGGGCGACCGGAAGGTCGTCTTGGGCAACCTCGAGCGCCTGGCGCGGTCGACGGACGCTGTGGTCGAGGGAGATGCCGTCGTCCCACACCGGGTACCAGAGCTGCTCGGCCATGGCCGAGACGTCCCGACCGCCCCGGTGGAGGAGGAGGACGTCGAGGTCGCTGGCAGGGCAGAGCTCACTGCGCCCGTAGCCACCGACCGCCAGTAGGGCGATCCCTCGGTCGTCCCCTCGGGCAGCCTGTTGGAAGAGCCCGGCCAACCACCGGTCGGCGGCGGCGGTGTAGGCGGAGCAGAACGCCTCGCCTACCAAGTCGGTGCGCTCGAGGAGGACGGCGCGCTCGGCGCGCAGGGACATCGACGGAACCTACCACCGCGGTCCCCTGTGGCGGGGTGGTGGGTACCCTGGTCGTATGGCACGCAAGAACGAAGCCCTCGACGTGCGGTCGGCCAGCGAGGGAGGTGCCCCCGTGCGGAGACACGGCGCAGGGCTGCGCGTGCTCGACGCCGTGCTGGTGGCCGGCGCCGTCGTCGTGGCCGTGGTCGTGGCGGTGGTCGTCCTCCACATGCTCGTCGGCCTGGTGTGGTTCGCCATCAAGGCAGTGGTGGTCATCGCCGTCATCGCCGCCGTGGTGGGCCTGTTGGTCCGTCGGCACCGCTGAACCGGCTGGAAACGCCGGGGACCGTCGGCCGGCCAGGCCTGGGGATCGACCGAGCTGGAGTGAGGGCTGAGCCGGACACTCCGGTGGTGGAGGGGGCCCGGGTGGTGGAGGAGGCCTGGTCAGCTGGCGGCCCGCAGGGGATCGACCATGACCGTGTTCCGGCCGGCTTCCTTGGCCTGGTAGAGCGCCCGGTCGGCCCGGGCGACCAGGTGCTCGGCTGACTCACCGGGGAACCACTGGGCCAACCCGATGGAGATCGTGACGATCGAGGGCCCGTTGCCGGTCCGCTTCGCGGCCGAGGGAGGGGCCGGAGCGGTGCGGGCAGGGACGATGCGCTCGGCGACGAACTGGGCCAAGGCGGCACCCACACGGCGACGGAGGTCCTCGGCGAGCAGGCGAGCCGAGTCCTCGTCGGTGTCCGGTAGCACCAAGCAGAACTCCTCGCCGCCGTAGCGAGCCACGACGTCGGAGCGACGCACCCCGGCGACCAGGGTAGTGGCGAGGGCTTGGAGGACCCGATCACCGGCCAGATGGCCGAAGTGGTCGTTCACCTCCTTGAAGTGGTCGGCATCGACGATGGCGACGGTGAGGGGTCGTCGCGACCGCGACGCCTGGGCCACGCTGCGGGCCAGGAGGTCGCCGAGGAACCGGCGATTGGGCAGCCCGGTGAGGGGATCGGTTGCCGCGGCGGCCCGCAGGCCGTCGATGAGGGAGGACCGGTCGGCCAGGCCGGCCAGGAGCTGGGCGGCCATCACCGCGGCGGCCCGCAGGTCAGAGGTTCCCATCCGCAAGGTCGTGGAGGCCGGGCGGCGGGACACGGCGACGACGATGTCGGTGCCCGACTGCGAGCGGCTGGGTGCGAGGGTCCACTGGCCGGCAGCGGCAGGACGACCGCCGTCGCGGACGCGCCGGGCGCTCTCGAGCAAGGCCCTCGTGGCGGCGTTGCCATCGCCGGCTACCAGAGCCAGGGGCTCGTTCGCAGCGGCAGCGAAGACGGCGACGTGGTTGGCACGGACGGCGCGCGCCAGGATGGGCAGGCAGGGGGCGATGCCCGCAGGCCAGCTGTCTTCGGCACCGGCCACGGTGGCGAGCTCGGCGAGCGAGTCCGAGGTGCCCAGCGCGTCGACGAACTGTCGCACGGCGAGGTGGACGGCCCCACCGGTGGCGCCCCACGCGGCAGCGTGCACGGCAAGTGTCCATGCCAGGGTGTCGATGCCGGGCACGTGCCGGTTGGCGAGCACGATGCCCAGGGCAGCGAGGCAGAGCGCCCACGTGAGCGTCAGCATCTGTCGGGTGCCCACCACAGCCGCGGCGATGATGGGAAGGAGGAAGAGGACGTAGTAGGTGCCGGTCAGGCCCCCCGCGGTCAGGTTGACCACGAGCACCGTGGCGATGGCGACGACGATCTGCAGGAGCGAGAACCACGGGCGCAGGGCATCGGGGCGTTCGCCTCGGAGCCGGTGGAGGTCCCAGGCGGTGCAGGCGATCATGACGCCGATCAGGCCGACCTCCAACCCGGTCGAGTACCAGCGGAAGGCCGGTCGGCGGTAGAGGAGGACCGACGCCGCGTAGACGGGGATGGTGGCGTAGATGAGGAAGGCGATCCGGACGGCCGTGACCATGACGTGCCGATCAGTCGGACCGGGCTGGTGCTGCACGAGCACAGAGCGTAGTGGGCCGGGCCTGGTGAGCGGTGTTGGGGGTAGCAGCGGTGGCGCACAGCGGCGTGGAGCGCCGTTCACCCAGGAGCGGCCTGCGCACGGCAGGGCGGCGCGGCCGCCGGCGCCTGGTACCCGTACGTACTTCGGGCCAGGCCGGAGCTGGCCACGCCTGAGCTGACCCGAGCTGACCAGGCCTCAGCGGGTCAGGCTGGCGTAGAGCTCGACGTGCTCGGCGACCATCCGCTCCATCGAGAAGTACCCTTCGACGGCGGCTCGACAGGCCGTCCGGTCGAGATCGCCGACCCGGGTGAGCGCATCGGCCATCGCCGCCTCGTCGCCGCAGAGGAACCCGGTGCTCCCGTCACGGACCACCTCGGGTGCGGCCCCCTCGGGGAAGGCGAGCACGGGCGTCCCGCAGGCCATGGCTTCGACCATGACCATGCCGAAGGGTTCGTTCCAGCGGATGGGGAACAGGAGCGCCGCCGCCCCGGCGAGCAGCTCGAGCTTGCGTTCGTGGGAGACCTCGCCGAGGTAGACGGCGTCGGTGTCGAGGAGCGGTCCGACATGCTCGTCGAAGTACCGGTGCTCGGCGGGCTCGCGGAGCTTGGCCGCCAGCAGGAGGCGCCATCCGGCTGCCCGCGCCACCGCGATCGCTCGGTGTGCACCCTTGTCGGGGGACATCCTGCCGAGGAAGAGGGCGTAGGGGCCGTCGCCGTCGCCGGCGCCGTCGCCGACAGGGAAGGCAGCGGGGTCGACACCGTGGTGGATGACCCGGGCCACCGGGACGTCAGGGGCGGCACGTCGCTGGGCATGCGAGATGGCCACGATGGAGACGTGAGGCGTCAGGGCACGGTAGAGGTCACCCAGCTCGGAGCCGAACGGACCGTGGACGGTGGTGACCACCGGGAGGCCCGGGAACCGCTCGGCGTAGAAGGGTCCGGCGACGGTGTGGTCGTGGACGACGTCGCAGTCCCCGAGCGCCTCGTAGGCGTGGACGACGTGGCGGAGCTCCGGTACCACCTGGCCGATGCGCATGCCCTCGGCCTCGGGGAGGACCCAACGACGCTCGACGGGGCAGGTGGAGTCGCCGGTGGCGTAGAGCACCACGTCGTGCCCGATGGCCGAGAGGCCTCGTGCCAACTGGTCGACGACCACCTCGATGCCGCCGTAGAGGGTGGGCGGGACGGGCGCCCACGGTGGGGCGACGATGCCGATGCGCATGGTGCAGATTCAAGCACCGCGTCAGGAACGGTAGGCTGCTCCGACATCCCAGGCGGCGTGGCCGAGTGGTTTAGGCAGGGGCCTGCAAAGCCCCGTACGGCGGTTCGATTCCGCCCGCCGCCTCTGGGTGCGTACCTGACGATCAGCTGCGCTCCCTGCTCACGGTGCCCGTTCCTCCGAACTGGTGCCGCACCCCGTCATGAGCGACCACCTCTCCTCCGCTGACCGCACGCCCGGTCGGGCAACCGACGACGCCGGGGACGGCGAGCTGGGGAGACCTGCCACGCTGGACGTGAGCATCGTCGTTCCCTACTACAACCCGGGCGCACGGCTGCGGACGACGGTCGAGCGGACGGCCGAGGTGCTGCGTGAAGCGGGAGTGACGTTCGAGATCATCACCGTCTCCGACGGGTCGACCGACGGAAGTCAGCTGTCGCTCGTCGGTCTGCCGGAGGAGGTCGTCCGACAGGTCGAGCTCGGACGCAACGAGGGCAAGGGCCAGGCACTCCAGGTGGGGTTGTCCATGGGGCACGGACGGTACCTCGGCTTCCTCGACGCCGACGGTGACCTGTCCCCCGAGCTGCTGACGCCCTTTGTCACCCTGATGCGCCTCTACGAGCCGGACATCATCCTCGGGAGCAAGCGGCACCCGATGTCGGCGGTGTCCTACCCACCGCTCCGACGGCTGTACTCGGTGGGCTACCAGGCGCTCATCCGGGCGCTGTTCCGCCTCGACGTGCGAGACACCCAGGTCGGCCTCAAGCTTGTCAAGCGCGAGGTGATCGCCTCGGTCCTCCCGCTGCTGGTCGAGCGCCGCTTCGCCTTCGACCTCGAGCTGATCGCCGTGGCCCACAGCCTCGGCTACGACCGCCTGTTCGAAGCGCCAGTGCGGATCGAAGAGCGGTTCCGCAGCACCATCTCCCTCCGGGCCGTCGGGGTCATGCTGGTCGACACGCTCGCCATCTTCGTCCGGCTCCGGGTCCTGCATCGTTACCGGCGGGGCCGTGCTCCCGTACCTGGCGGTGGGCCAGAGGGCCGCCCCGGCCCCGCCTGAAGGCTGTCGGCTCCACCGCCCACGGCGATGGCCATGCGCTCGACCGCTTCGGTCAGCACGGTGGCCGAGGTGGCGAAGTTGAGGCGAGCACAGCGCTCGCCACCGGGTCCAAAGGCGGGCCCGGTGCTGAGCAGGACCCGGGCGTGCTCGAGCAGCCAGGCCGCAGCCCCACCTCGAGGAGCGACGTCGCCCATGGCGGCGCCTTCCTCGCCGGCCAGGGTGGTCGCCAGGTCGGCGAAGTCGAGCCAGGCCAGGTAGGTCGCCTCCCCTGGTGCCCACCGCACCCATGGCAGGTGGGCGGCCAGCAGGTCGCCGAGGAGGGCCCGGTTGCGGTCGAGGCCTAAGAGGAGCGCGTCGAGCCACTCCTCGCCATGGCGTAAGGCGGCGGTGTGGGCGAGGACACCGAGGTGGCTGGGTCCGTGGCTCACCTCGGCCGGGAGCCGCGCCAGGTCGTCGGCGGCGTCCGGCCCGGCAAAGGCGACGGCGGCCTTCAGGCCGGGGAGGTTCCATGCCTTCGACGCCGAGACGAGCGTGATCCCCCGGCTCGCTCCGGGTACGGCGAGGTACGGGGTGAACGTCGCTCCGGGCAGGACGAGCGGGGCGTGGATCTCGTCGGTGACCACTCGTATGCCGGAGGCCTCGGCGGCGGCAGCGACGGCGGCCAGCTCGACCGGTGTGTGGACGGTCCCGGTCGGGTTGTGGGGGTTGCAGAGGAGGAAGGCGGCCCGTCCCGAGGAGGTGGCCGCTCTGAAGGCCGCGGCCAGCTCCGGCAGGTCGAGGCGACCGTCGACGGTGAGCGGCACCTCGACGACACGGCGGCCGAGGTGCTCGGTAAAGGCGTAGAACGGCGGGTAGACGGGTGGGGTGACCACGACGGCGTCCCCTGGCCCGGTGACGAGCTTCAGGACCTCGGCGACCCCGACCATGACGTCGGGAACCATGGCCGAGCGGCCCACCTCGAAGCCGTCGAACCCCCAGCGGCGGGCGGCGAAGGCGGCGTAGGCCTCGGCGTACTCCGTGCCGTTGGCGTAGCCGGTGTCACCGAGCTCGAGGGCGCCTCGGACCACTTCGACGACGGGTCGTGGTGGAAGGACGTCCATCTCGGCGACCCACAGCGGCAGCACGTCGGGCCCGGCAGCCTGCCACTTGGCGCTCGTCCGCCGGCGGAGCTGGGCGAGCGGCAGGTCGAACGGGGCGACGTCGGTGACCACGAGAGCGACGCTACCTGGCCGATGACGCCGCCCCGGGATGGGTACCGGCCTGGTCGTCGAGCCGGTGGACGTCGAGGCCGTAGGCTGGGCTGGTGGCCGACCTCGAGCTCGATGGTCTGAGCTGCCGGTTCGGTGCCGTGGTCGCCCTCGACTCGTTGACCTTCACGGTCCCCTCCGGGCACGTGGTCGGGTTCCTCGGTCCGAACGGGGCAGGGAAGACCACGACCATGCGGGCGATCTTCGGCCTTACCGACCTCGACGGCGGGACGGTGCGTTGGGAGGGTGTGCCCGTCGGTCCGGCAACCCGCCGGCGCTTCGGGTACATGCCCGAGGAGCGCGGTCTCTACCCGAACATGCTGGTTACCGACCAGGTGGAGTACCTCGGTCGCCTCCACGGACTGGACGGCCGCAGTGCCGCCGTGGCCACTCGGCGGTGGCTGGAGCGTCTCGGGGTAGCGGACCGGGCGCGCAGCAAGGTGGAGTCGCTCTCCCACGGCAACCAACAACGGGTCCAGCTGGCAGCAGCCCTGGTGCACGATCCCGACGTGCTGGTGCTCGACGAGCCGCTCGCCGGTCTCGATCCGACCGGGATCGAGACCATCAGCGACGTGCTGGTGGAACAGGCCCGCTCGGGACGGTGCGTGCTCTTCTCGAGCCACCAGCTCGACCTGGTCGAGAACGTGTGCGAGTCGGTCGCCATCATCGACCACGGACGGCTCGTGGCGAGCGGGAGCGTGGACGAGCTCGCCACCAGCGGGCCGCGGCGCCTCGCCGTCCGGGTGGAGGGCGACCGCCAGGGCGCATGGGCACGGAACCTCCCGGGCGTCTCGCTCTCGGAAGTCGACGGTGGCGAGGTTCGGCTCGTCCTCGACGAGGCCACCGACAGCGACGTCGTGCTCGACGCGGCGCGCGCCGCCGGCCACGTGACCGAGTTCGTCTTCGAGCGCCGCAGGCTCTCCGAGGTGTTCCGCGAGGCCGTGGGCCGGTGAAGACCCTTTCCTTCGTCGTAGCCGCACTGGTGGTGGCGACCATCGTCCGCATGCGTCGACGCAGGACAGACCGAGGCGGCTCGGTGGTGCGTCCGTCGCCACTCGCCGGCCTGTGGGAGGGTTCGGGGGCCATCCGGGGACGTCTCGGCGACCGCAGGCTCCTTGGGGACTTGGGGCTCGTCGCCGGACGGGAGGTCCGCGAGCGCCTGCGCGGCAGGGTGTTCCGCGTGGTGACCGCCGTCTTGTTCCTCGTGGTGGCGGCCGCGGTAGTCATCCCGACCGTGCACAGCGGTTCTCCTCGCACCACTCGGGTGGGCGTGGTCGCCGGCTCGTCTGCACTCGACGCCGAGCTGCACGCCGCGGCCGCCTCCGCCGGGACTGTCGTGAGGTTGGTCGGCGAGCCCGGCATCGGCGTCGCCCGAGCAGCCCTCGTGGGTGGCCGGCTCGACGTGGTGGTGGAGGGGAGCCAACGGCTCGTCGTGCCGGATCCGATCGCGGCCACCGACACCTCGGCCACGGCGCGCTTCGTGCGCGTGGTCGCCTCGGCCCTCGGTGCGGCACGGGCCTTCGCTCGAGCCGGGCTCACCCCAGCCCAGGCGGCCACCGTGGCTCGGGCTCGTCCGCTCCCGATCGAGAGCATCCACCCGGGGAGGCGGACCCGCACGACGAGCGAAGCGACCGCGCTCCTTGGCGTCGTCCTCGTCTTCATCGTCCTGACCCAGTACCTGACCTGGACCCTGATGGGGGTGATGGAGGAGAAGGCCAGTCGCGTGGTGGAGGTGCTGCTGGCGACGGTCCGACCCGTCCAGCTGCTGGCAGGGAAGGTCGTCGGTATCGGCGTGGTCGCCCTCGTCCAAGCCGTCGCCCTGGTGGCGTTCGCCCTGGTGCTGGCCAAGGCCGTGGGATCGAACCTCGTGTACGGCGAGGCCCCGGCCGTCGTGGCAGCCTCCCTGGTCTGGCTCGTCCTCGGGTACGCCTTCTACAGCTGGGTCTATGCCGCCGCTGGCTCGCTGGCCGAGCGCCAAGACCAGGTGCAGAGCCTGGCTCTGCCGCTGAGTGTCCCGCTCGCCTTCGGCTACATCGTCTCCTTGACGAGCGTAGGTAGTGGGCGTGCCTCGCTGCTCGTCGAGGTCTTGGCCTATCTGCCACCCACCGCACCGTTCGCCATGCCGACGCTGGTGGGCTTCGGCGACGTTGCTTGGTGGCAGTTCGGCGCGTCGGTGGCGGCGAGCCTGGTGAGCACGCTGGTGGTCGCCCAGATCGCGGCCCGGGTCTACCGGACGGCTGTCCTCCGCACCGGGTCCCGGGTCCGTTTGCGGGAGCTGCGTGCTTCGTCGCCGAGGTGAGCCCACGCGCTGCCGGGTGAGGGGCACGGCAGCACGGCGGCCACTCGCCCGGGACGGGGCCAGTCGGAGCGAAGTGGACGACGGACCAAGCTCGTGTCGGCGTGCCACCGGTCGGGCAGCGCGAACGGCTCGACGTTCTGGCCCGAGCTAACCTCGGCCTCATCGTAGCAGAGATGCTACGGTGACCTTGTGACCGATATCCCTGCCCGCGACCTTCGAAACGACGTCAGCGCCGTGCTTCGTCGGGTCGAGCGCGGCGAACGCCTCAGGGTGACGGTGAGCGGTCGCCCGGTGGCCGAGCTGCTCCCACTGCCGTCCCGACCGCGTTCGATGGCCTGGAGCACCTTCATCCGCGACAGCGATCGCTGGCGAGCCGATCCTGGGCTTGCCCGAGAGCTGGCAGACCTGTTGCCCGATACGACTGACGACCTCCCGATCCCGTGACCGCTTCTAGCGAGCACGTCGCCCTGGTGGCGCTCGCGGACACCTCGCTGTTCATCGCCGTCGAGCAGGACCGGCCGCTGTCCTCCCAGCCTCCCGATCGTGTTGCCGTGTCGGTCGTCACCGTGGGCGAGCTACGGATCGGCGTCCTCGCCGCACGGGACGGACCGACACGAGCCCGACGGCTACGGACCCTCTCCGCAGCGGCGTCGCTCGACCCCCTACCGGTCGACGACCGAGTTGCTCATGCCTGGGCGGCGCTATGCGTAGCCCTTCGAGACGCCGGCAAGAAGATGCCGATCAACGACTCGTGGATCGCGGCGACGGCGATCGCCAACGACCTGGCGGTGGCATCGCAAGACGGTGACTACGACGACGTTCCCGGGCTTCGGGTCCTACGGCTCTGATGGGCGTTCGAGCGCATGACGCACAAGGCTTTCGCCGACAGTGAGGCTGGCCCCATGGGCACTGGTGCCCTTCACGCCCACCTGGCCAGCGTGCCGAACGACTCGAGCCACGACAGGAGCGCTCGATCGCCCTTGGCGGTTGTCCCGAAGCTCGCCGCGTCGAGGATCTTGCCGACCTCGTCGATCACCGCCGCGACGTGGACGTCCGTGTCGGTGCCCACCTCGCCGACGACGACCCGGTCCACCTTTGCCATGCTGGTAGCTGCCTTCCTCTCGATCCGATGGGTTGGCACCACCGCCGTCCGCGGCCTTCGATGCTGCCGACCGTCGCCTGGATCGACCAACCCGGTGCCACAGGTCCACCACCCCGTGCTCACACCCGATGATGCCAGCCGTCCCATCGGTGGTCGACCAACTCGACGCTCGTCACCTGTCTCAACGTGCTCGACGGGTTCCGCCAGGCGCAGCGCCTCCTACCGCTACGACACCTCTGGTGCCCGCCAGCGCCACGGATCGAAGACGTGCTCGGCTGGTCGCCTCCCGAGCGAGGCCCTCGATCATGCGGTGGTCCACTCGCTCCTCGCCGCCCACGACCGTATCGACCTGTTCAACGCCGCGGTGGCAGGAGCCCAGCAGCAACCAGCGCTCGGACATGACCCCCACCAAGGCGACCCGTGCGTCCTTCACGCCGATCTGGCCAAGGTCGATGCCGACAGCGACCGCTCCCTCCGGGCCTCCGAGACCGGGCGATGCCCGAGGCGATCGCCCACGGGTCGGCAGGTCCGGTCAAGGCCCTACGTCAAGCGCTCATCCACGAGATCCGGGTGGACAGTCGAGACGCCATCCACCCGACCTCCAGCGTTCCGCTGGCCGGGGGCCACCACCCAGACGATGCGGTTCGCGCACCGCCCCGGTCGGTGGGCCTTGGGTCACACAATACGAACCACGCCCCCACGATCGCCGGCCCCAACATCGACCTCGGCTGACAGGGCGACGGGGGTGTTCGATCAGTCTGAGGCCACCCAGAGACTCGTAGCTGATCGTAGCTCTATATGCTACAGTCATCTCGTGACAAAGACCATCGCGCAGCGTGAGCTGCGGAACGACAACGCCAAGGTGATCGAGGCCGTCGTCGGCGGCGAGAGCTTCGTCGTCACTCGCAATGGCGTGCCCGTGGCAGAACTACGTCCGATCCAGCAGTCGCGCCGGACCTTTGTGCCTACGGCTGAGCTTCTGGTGCTCGCCGCCACCGGGCCACGGATCGACCGAAAACGATTCAGAGCGGATCTCGACCTGGTCGTGGACCAAGGCCTGTAGATGCCAACGGGCCTACTCGACACCTCGGTTGTCATCGACTGGGACGATCCGACGGTTGCTGCTGCCCTTCCAGAAGAGGTCGCTGTGTGTGCGATCACCCTCGCCGAGCTGGCTGCTGGGCCACACCTCGCTACCTCCAGTTCCGAGAGCGCACGCCGTCAGGCTCGTCTCCAGCAGGTCGAGGCGGCCTTCGAGCCACTTCCCTTCGATGCCACCGCGGCTCGGAGCTACGGACAGATCGTGGCCGCCGTCGCAGAAACGGGTCGGTCACATCGACGGCGCGTTGCCGACCTGCTCATCGCCGCCACCGCGCACGCCAACGGCTTGGCGCTCTACACCCGAGATCCCGACGACTTCGCCGGGCTCGGCGATCTCGTCCACGTCGTCGGCATCTGACCGCCGAACGGTCACCCCGCTGGTCGAGGAGTATGCGGTTCGCGCACCGTTCCGATCACCGACGCGAAGGTGCAGGTCAGGATCCTGGCTGAGCATTCCGGAGTATCCGTACACCCGTTCCGGAGTTTCCGGACGCGGATGGTCAGGATCGTGCGGTCGTGGGTGTCGGCGGGTTCAGGCCCTCGGGTTCACCTCCCTGGTGGGTTCGTCGTAACGGTCGGCTGGTCGTGGCATGGCCTACTCGCTGGCCGGCTTGCGGGCCCGGCGCTTCCCTTCGTCGGCCGGGCGCCGCATGGAGTCGCCGTCGAGCTCGATGCGATGGATGCGTTGGAGGACCCGGTCCATGATGGCATCGGCGAGGGTCGGGTCGCCGATGGCCTCGTGCCAGTGGGCGATCGGGAGCTGGCTCGTGAAGATCGTGGAGTGGAGTCCGTGGCGGTCTTCGATCACTCCCAGGACGTCCGCGGACTGCTCGGCGGTGAGAGGGCGCAGGAGGAAGTCGTCGACAACAAGGACCTCGACCCGGGCCCATCGGGCCATGAGCAGCGAAAGGCGGCCGTCGACCCGGGCGACGGCGAGCTCCTCGAGCATGCGCGGCTGTCACCCGCCACCCTCATGGGACCACCCTTCCGCCACGAGCATGGGACCACCTCGTCCCTCACCGTGCCGGTCGCCCGTGATGCTTCCGGACCGGCCCGGCGATGTCAACCAGTTGGCCTCGTGCGGGTGCGCGGCGTCTCGGTGACCTTGGTCTCCGAACCGGCTCGCGGCTTCTGCCGCTTGCGGTAGGACTCGCCCTCGACGACCAGTTCGTAGGCCGCACTCTGGAGCCGGTCGACGGCAGACTGGGCCAGCAACGGATCGGCCATCTGCGCGAGGAACTCGCTCGGGTCGCGGTTCGCCGTGATCACCGTCGCCCCCTTGCGGTGCCGCTCCACGACCAGCTCGTAGAAGTCGTTCGTCTCGGTGGTGTCGAGTGGGTGGAGGGCGAAGTCATCGATCACGAGCAGGTCGACCGAGATGAGCTTCCGGAGCTCTGCCTCCACGCTGTTGTCGAGCCGGGCAGCCTTCAGCCGCTTGAACAGCTTGTCCGCCCGTTCGAAGTGGACCCGGTAGCGACGGCGACAGGCGATGTGCCCGAGGGCGGTGGCGAGGAACGTCTTGCCCACGCCGACCGGCCCGAGGATCAGTGCGTTGTGGTTGTCGTCGACGAAGCGCAACGTGGTGAGCTCGGCCCAGATCGCCCGGTCGTAGGTGACCGCGGCCGTGTCGTCCCACGCGTCGGCGACCATCGACGGGTCGAGGTGGGCCGCCTTGGCGCGGACCCCGGCCGACCTCTGCTCCCGGCGGGCCACCTCGTCGGCGAGCACCATCTCCAAGAAGTCGACGTGCGGCATCGAGCACTCCCGTGCCGTGGCCAGTCGCTCGGGCAGCGTGTCGACCATCTGGCCGAGCCGCAAGGTGGACAGGATGGACCGGAGCCCGGCCGAGACCACCGGTGCCGGGGCGCTCACTTGGACACCTCGGTGGTCACCGCGAACTCGGACGTGTCGCGGGCGAAGCGGCCCCGGATCGGCGTGGGCTCCGGGGGGCGTGCTGTCGGTTCGGCCTCGGTCGCCCGCTCGATCATCCGGGCGATCAGGTTGACGTTGATCGCCTCCGCCTCGAGGGCTCGCGTGCACGCCAGCTCCACCCGCTCGGGGCCCCACTTCTTCACCAGGCCGAGCAGCCGGTAGGCCTGGCGCATCTTGGTCCAGGGCAGCGGGTTGTCCAGCACAGCCTCGACGTAGATCCCGATCGCCTCCCCGTGGGTGTGGGCCATCTTGATGAGGTGGTCGATGTCCCGCAGGGCGTAGGCGGTGCGCTCTTGGGGCAGGTCCTCCGGGTCGGTCACCCGTCCACCGGGCGCCTGGCGGGGATGGACTTTGACCAGGGATCCCTTGGCGTAGAGCTTGACGGTGGAGCGATCGGCTCGGGCGGTGAGCGTGGTCCCGATCAGGTTGCCGGGGACCGAGTAGATGGCCCGGGCCACCTCCACGTGGTGGTCCCGGTGGACCTTGGGTGTCGAGAACACCGGGACGTCATAGGGGGCGGTCGGTGTCGGGAGCAGGAGCCCCTGCTCGCTCGCCACGAACTCCTCTGCGGGTCGGCACCGTGTCGTGCCGTGGATGCGCATGCCCGCCCCGGTCGCACACCACTTCTCGACCCGGCGCTGGGCGTCGGCCAGGTCGACGAACGTCTCGCCCTTGAAGAACCGACCGCGCACGAACGGCACCTGGCGTTCGACCCGCGGCTTGTCCTTGGGGTGGCGGACCCGGGCGGCATCGATGAGGAACCCGCGCTCTTGTGCGTACTCCAAGAAGGTGTCGTTGATCCTCGGCTCGGTGGGCTCCGCCTTGGTGATGACCGGCGTCAGGTTGTCGGGGATGAGGATCGGGAAGACACCCCCGAAGAACGACCAGGCGGCATCGAGACCGGCGATCACGTCGCTCGTCGTCTGGCCGAAGGTCAGCCAGACGAACATGTGTCGGGACCACACCGCCACCACGATGAGGGCATGGACGACCCGGCGTCGCTCGGTGTGGGGATCGAAGATGATCCCCATCCGCCCGAAGTCACCCTGGAGCTCCTTGCCCGGATCGCCGTCGGCCACCCGGAGGGTGGTCTTCTTCTTCCCGGCACCGCAGCGCTCGACGCAGAACCGCTGCAGCGTGCGCTCGGGAACCTTGACCCCACGGCGGACGAGGAAGTCGCCGATCTTGGCCATGGTGTGGTCGTCGTCGACCCACGCCTGGATGTCGGCCTGGTGGGAACTGAGCAGCTCCCAGGCCGCACCGTGGCCGTTCGGGCGGGCCGGGCGGACCGCCTCACAGACCCCGCCGATCAGCTCGTCGGTGAGCTGGTCCTCACCGCCGCTGCGATCGAGCCCGAGAGCCACGGCCGCTTCCACGTAGCGGCGGACTGTCTTCCGGTCGACACCGGCGCCGGTGGCGACGAGCCGGAGCCCCTCGTCATCGCGCAGCCACCGTCGAAGCACTTCTCTGACCTGCGTCACTGATACCTCCCTGAATGCCATCGGGCACACCCTCCGTTGTGGATCGAGGTGCCCAGCCGAGTTGATTACCGGCCGGCATTGGTGGATTCAGGGGTGGTCCCATGACTGGCGGAAGGGTGGTCCCATGACGGTGGCGGAAACTGCCGTCATGTGGTCCCATGATCGTGGCGGCTGACAGCCGTCGACCGGAGCGCTCGGTTGATGGACCAGTATGCGGATCGACCGATGGACCTGGCCGACGCCACTCTCGTGGCACTGGCCGAGGAGCGCGGTGACCGGCGGATCTTCACCCTCGACACCGACTTTCAGATCTACCGGTTCCGAGGGCGGCAGCGTTTCGAGACGATCCCGACGCTGTAACCGCCAAGTCCGTTCGATGCTGTAACCACCAAGTCCGTTCGATTCCGCCAGGGACGGTCCACAGGACGACCGGCGCGATCAGCACCGATTCTCAGAATGCTCGTGGTGGGCCGTAGAGGACTCGAACCTCTGACCCCTTGCGCGTCATGCAAGTGCGCTACCAACTGCGCCAACGGCCCGTGCCTCGGCACGATACCACCTGGCCGACGCCGTCCGGTCGTCCCGCGCCGAGCGTCACCGACCAGGCGAGCGGCGGCAGGTCTGTCTGCGCGCCGCACGCTGGTGGCCCGCTGAGCTCGCCCAGGAACAGGTGCGCAGACCTGGCCAGAGGCAGGCTGCAGCTCTCCTCGGGACGCCGCCTGCCGCGAGAACCGGGCGTGGGCATTGCTCCGGTGGTGACCACCTGTCCGAGAACGACTCGATACGCACTCGGTGCGGAGACCAGCCCGCCGCTTCGCAACAATCGACGCATCCCGGATCATGGTCGTCATACCGGACAAGGGGACGGCGCTTCACCGTTGGCACCTGTTCTCCGCCCAGCGCGTTGTCGTCGTTGTCCGCTGGACGTTCTGTCTGCATAGGGGACGCTTTGTACCGCATGATTGCGGCTGCAGTCCGAAATCGGCTCCGACCATCTGTGCCGTGAGGAAATTGTTCAAGCGGCTGATGTGCACTGCCGAGGTAGTGCATGCCGGTCTTCCCGACTGACCCTCTTGAGGTGTTCCGAACATGTCCGAAGTCGATGAAGTGGTTGAAGAGTTCCTCGTAGAGAGCTACGAGAATCTTGATCGCCTCGATGCTGATCTGCTCGCTCTTGAGCAAGACCCAGCCAGAAATGAACTGGTAGCTAGCATATTCCGTAGTGTACATACGATTAAAGGGACGTGCGGATTCCTTGGGTATGAGAAGCTCGAGAGCGTCACGCACGTTGGCGAAAGTCTCCTCAGCAGGATCCGAGACGGGCAGCTCTGCCTGAGCCCGCCGATCGCGTCCACGCTGCTCTCCCTCGTCGACGCCGTGCGCCTCATGCTGGCCTCCATCGAGGCCAACGGGACGGATGGGGAGGGCGACTGGAGCGAGCTCGTCGCGAGGCTGGAGGCACTGCAGCAGGCGGATGAGAGGGCGGACGCTCCGGCCAACGGCGCCGAGCTCCGTGAGAGCGCGGATCCGGAGATCGAGGTGAAGGCCGAGGCCTCGGCCGACGGGATCGGTCTCGGAGACGCTCCTGCTGCCTGTGAGACCGTGTCGGCCTCGACCGCCACACGCGCCAACGCAGGCGGGGGAGGGCGTGGGCGCGTCCTCGCCGAGGACGGTCTCGGTGCCGACGGGCCTGTTGGACGGCCGGAGGTGACCTTGGTGGCCCCTGGCGAGGCAAGGCCGGACGCGTTCGTGCTCGAAAGCACCTCCAAGCGAGTCGATGACGACCGCCGTGTCGGGGAGGTGCCCGTCGACCACGCTGTCACGAGGGAGGCTGCAGGGGCCGACGCCGTCGAGGTCCAGACTGAGCAACGGGCATCGGTCTCCGACAGCAGCGTGCGCGTCGACGTCGGCTTGCTCGACGACCTCATGAACCTGGTGAGCGAGCTCGTCTTGGCGCGCAACCAGATCCTGCAGCATGACGCCAATCGCGACTCGCTCTCCACGGGCACCTTCCAGCGGCTCAACCTCATCACCACCGAGCTGCAGGAGGCCGTGATGAAGACGCGGATGCAGCCGATACGCAACGTCTGGAGCAAGTTCCCACGTGTCGTGCGTGACCTGGCGATGACCTGTGGGAAGCAGGTGCGCGTCGAGATGGAGGGTGAGCACACGGAGCTCGACAAGACGATCATCGAGGCGATCAGGGACCCCTTGACCCACGTGATCCGGAACGCCGTCGACCACGGCATCGAGACGCCCGAGGAGCGCTCCGCCGCTTCCAAGCCGGGCGAGGGCCGGATCCGGCTGCGAGCCTTCCACGAGAGCGGTCAGGTCAACATCGAAGTGTCCGACGACGGGGGCGGGATCGACCCCGAGCGCGTCCGAGCCAAGGCCGTCGAGCGCGGCCTCGTGACCGAGGCGCAGAGCCGCGCGCTCGGAGAGCGCGAGCTGGTGAGCCTCATCTTCTCGCCTGGGTTCTCCACCGCGGACAAGGTCACGAACGTCTCGGGTCGCGGTGTCGGCATGGACGTGGTCAAGACCAACATCGAGCAGATCGGCGGGACGGTCGACATCCAGAGCGAGCTCGGCCAGGGCACGACGCTGCGGGTCAAGATCCCGCTCACGCTGGCGATCATCCCGGCCCTGATGGTCACGTGCGGCGGTGAACGCTACGCCATTCCACAGGTGAACCTGGTCGAACTGGTGCGAGTCGAGGCGGACCAGGCTGAGCGTGCGATCGAGGACATCCGAGGCGCTCCCGTCTACCGCCTGCGGGGGCGGCTGCTCCCGCTCATCTACCTCGACGAGACGCTCGGCGTCCCCCACGACGGCCCGGAACGACGCGCTGTCTCCATCGTCGTCCTGCAGGTGGACGACCGCACGTTCGGGCTCGTCGTGGATGACGTCAACGACACGGAGGAGATCGTCGTGAAGCCCCTGGGAGCGCACGTCAAGGGGATCGCTGCGTTCGCCGGGGCGACCATCATGGGCGACGGGCGCGTGGCGCTCATCTTGGACGTCCTCGGCCTTGCCCGGCAGGGGCACGTCGTCACCGAGCAACGCGGTGACCACGGGACGGCGCTCGACGCCGCCGGCGATCCCGAGGACAGCGGTGCCACGATGAACCTCCTCCTTGTGGCGACCGGGGAGCACCGGCGCACGCTCGCGATTCCGCTCGGAGAGGTCGCCCGCCTCGAGGAGTTCCCGAGCAGTGCGCTCGAGACAGCAGGTCGCCACGCGGTCGTCCAGTACGGAAGTCGGATCCTGCCGGTCGTGGACCTGTCCTCCATAGTGGAGGACGGCAGCCGGTCCCTTGCCGACCGCCCGCGTCTCAACGTGGTCGTCCACGGCAGTGGCACGTCGAGCGTCGGCCTCGTCGTCGACGAGGTCGTCGACATCATCCGGGAGCGGGTGGAGGTGCAGGGTGCCAGCGGGGGACCAGCTGGCCTCGCCGGAGCCACCATCGTCCGGGGCGGCGTGGCCGACCTGGTGGACATCGGCGCGGTCATCGACGCCGCCGGCATCAGAGACCTGACCGAAGTGGCAGACGAGGTGGTGGCCTGATGCACGCTGAACGGAAGTTGTGCACGTTCGTCATCGGGGGCTTGCACCTCGGTGTCGACGTCGAGGACGTTGCGGAGGTCCTCCGGCAGCAGCCCACGACACCAGTCCCCCTGGCTCCTGACGAAGTCGCCGGCCTCATCAACCTCCGCGGGGAGATCGTGACCGCGCTCGACCTACGCCGCCGGCTCGGTCTCGAGGCGAGCGGGCCGAGCCCTCGGATGAACGTCGTCCTGAAGGCGGGCGATGGCGCTGTCAGCCTGCTGGTCGACCAGATCGGCGACGTGGTGATGGTCTCGGACGACGACTTCGAGCCACCGCCGGAAACGGTGACCGGGTCGACTCGCGAGCTGATCCTCGGCACGTTCAAGCTCGATGGGCGCCTCCTCCTCCTGCTCGACACGGAACGCTTCCTCGCCCGCTCCGCCCCCTAGGAGGCCCCGCTCATCCCGGGTGCACCCCGACCGCCCCGAACCCGCGATCACCAGTTCCCCTTCTTCGCTCGATCACAACCCCACCG
>JBMFXC010000001.1:9923-41021 GCA_049964655.1 Acidimicrobiales bacterium | reverse complement strand
ACAGGAACCCCACCGACAGGAACCCCACCGACAGGAACCCCACCGACAGGAACCCCACCGACAGGAACCCGGAGTCCCCGGCATGGCTCGCAGCTCGTGCAGCTCGGTCCGGTTGCGAGACGGTGCCCAGGTTCCCGCAGTAGAGGCCACACCGACATGCCGACCGGATGGTCGCGCGAGCACAGGAGTCGAAATGACAAGCAACGCCAGGATCAACAAGCTCACTCTGGGCAACCTCAAAGTGTCGACGCGGCTGGGAATGGGCTTCGGCCTGCTCGCAGCCCTGCTCGTGGTCGTCGCTGCTCTGGGCTTGTCGACGGCGAGCTCGTGGAGCTCGTCGATGTCTCGGATGCACGAGGATGCCGTGGTCGCCAACAAGGCGGCGTCGGCGGACCTCGACGCGACCAACCTGGCGCTCCACGAGAACGCCATCGCAGCCGACTATGCAGGGAAGGTCTCGAGCGCGAGCGACCTCGCCACGTTCTCCAGCCTGTCCACGAGGATCCCCGCCGACTTCGCCGCTCTGGCATCGGCATCGCTCGACCGGACGAGTCGTGGCAACCTCGCCACCGCCCAGAAGTCGTTCGACACGTACGTGGCGCAGTGCGATCAGATCAACCAGCTGTTCGCTGCCGGTGGCCCCGCCGACACGGCGAAGGCGCTGAGCCTCGTGGGCAAGCTGGCCAGCTCGCAGATCCGCGCACCGCTGGACGCGATCACCTCCGACATGCTGGCCCGCAGCCCCAAGGACGCATCCAGCGGTGAGTCGTCGGCGTCGAGCGTGCAGGGAATGGTCCTGGCGATCGCCATCCTGGCCGTCGTGCTGGCCTTGGTCATCGCCATCGGCATCGTCCGCTCCATCGTGCGGCCGCTGAACAAGACGGTCGACGTGCTGGAGACGGTTGCAGGTGGCGACCTGACTCCGTCCGTCGACGTCGCCACTCGCGACGAGATCGGGCGCATGGCCACGGCCATGAACAAAGCGCTCGGACGCATCCGCACGGCGATGGGGTCTGTTGGCGGCTACTCGCAGTCGCTGGCGGCGGCCTCGGAGGAGCTCTCGACGTTGGTGCAGCAGATGGCCGGGAACGCCGAGGAGACGTCGGCCCAGGCTGGCGTCGTGTCGGCGGCCGCCGAGCAGGTGTCGACGAACGTCCAGACGGTGGCGACCGGTGCCCAGGAGATGTCGGCGTCCATCAAGGAGATCGCCCATTCGGCCGCCGAAGCGACCATGGTCGTCAGCCAGGGCGTGGAGGTGGCGCAGAGCACGAACGAGATCGTCGCCAAGCTCGGCCAGTCGACCGCTGAGATCGGCGAGGTCGTGAAGGTCATCACGTCGATCGCCGAGCAGACGAACCTCCTCGCGCTCAACGCCACCATCGAGGCGGCGCGGGCCGGCGAGGCGGGCAAGGGGTTCGCCATCGTCGCCAACGAGGTGAAGGAGCTGGCCAAGGAGACCGCCAAGGCGACGGAGGAGATCGCCGGCAGGATCGAGGCCATCCAGCACGACTCGGAAGCGGCGGTGGGTGCGATCGACCGGATCGGCGAGATCATGAGCCAGATCAACGAGGCGCAGACGACCATCGCGTCGGCCGTCGAGGAGCAGACGGCGACGACGAGCGAGATCGGCCGAAATGTCGCTGAGGCCGCCACTGGGTCGACGGACATCGCCCAGAACATCGCCGGTGTGGCGACGGCCGCCGGCGACACCGCCACGGGCGCCACGAACGCGCAGCAGTCGGTGGGGGAGCTGGCCCGCATGGCCAGCGACCTCGATCAGCTCGTCGGGCAGTTCTCGTACTGAGCCAGCGCGACACGAAGGAGGTGGTCGCATGCGCGCCCTTGTGGTCGACGACTCGAAAGCGGTCCGCTCGATCCTCAAGCGGATCCTGGACGACCTGGGGTTCGGTGTCGCCCAGGCCGCAGACGGCGTGGAGGCGTTGGCAGAGCTGCGCAGGTCGAAGCCGAACCTGGCTCTCGTCGACTGGAACATGCCGAACCTGAACGGCCTGGAGCTCGTCGTGGCGATCCGTCGCCAAGAGACGTACGACGGGGTCAAGCTCATGATGGTCACGACGGAGAGCGAGACGCACCAGATGGTGCGGGCACTCGATGCTGGCGCCGACGAGTACGTCATGAAGCCCTTCACGAAGGACGTCATCGTCGACAAGCTCGAGCTGCTCGGCTTTTCGGTGCGCGATGTCTGACATCCGCGTCCTGGTCGTCGACGACTCCGTCGTGGTGCGCCGCCTGGTGACCGACAGCCTGGAGTCCGACCCCGACATCACCGTGGTCGCCGCGGCTGCGAACGGCAAGATCGCGCTCAGTCGCCTCGAGCAGGTCGCCCCGGACCTCGTCGTGCTCGACATCGAGATGCCCGAGCTCGACGGGCTTGCCACGCTGAGCGCGCTTCGCGCGACTCATCCGACGCTGCCGGTGATCATGTTCAGCACGCTCACCGAACGCGGCGCAGCGGCGACCTTCGACGCGTTGGTCCGTGGCGCGAGCGACTACGTGACCAAGCCCGCCAACGTCGGCGGCGTGACGGCCGCACGCCAGCGGATCCACGACGAGCTCGTGCCGAAGATCAGGGCGTTGTGCGGGCGTGACGGGCGAGGGCTTCCGTCGGCGACGCCACCCGCCCACCGCGTGCCGGCCGGTCCATCGGGGCGAGTGCCTGTCGGTGTGCCGGGGCCGAGGCGGGGTGCGGACATCGCCGTGGTCGTGGTCGGGGTGTCGACCGGTGGCCCGGCAGCGCTGGAGCGCTTGTTCGCGGACCTGCTAGCCGACCTCCCGGTGCCCGTCGTGGTCGTGCAGCACATGCCGCCGCTCTTCACGGAGATGTTGGCCAAGCGCCTCGACGCCAAGACCCCGATGCGCGTTGCGGAAGGCGTCGAAGGCATGGTGCTCGCCGCCGGCCAGGCGTGGGTCGCGCCCGGGGGCCTCCACATGACCGTCGTCCGCGACGGCCCGGACGTCCGCCTCCACCTGCATGAAGGGCCACCGGAGAACTCCTGCCGCCCCTCGGTCGACGTCCTCTTTCGGTCTGCCGCGGAGGTCTACGGACCAGGTGTGCTCGGCGCCGTGCTCACGGGCATGGGACAGGACGGCCTCCGCGGTTCCGAGCGGATCGTCGAGGCGGGTGGATCGGTGCTCGCCCAGGACCAGGCGAGCTCGGTCGTGTGGGGAATGCCCCGGTTCGTCGCCGAAGCCGGGCTCGCCGACGAGGTGCTGCCGATCGAGCGGCTCGGGGGCGCCATCGTCGAGCGCGTCCGGCACGGACGAGGCGGGACGCGCTGCGACGTCGCGGCGAGGCGGGTGTCGCCTGGGGCGAGCGAGGCCGGGGCCGGGGCCGCTGGCAGAGCCGCGGCTCGCCCCTCGGCCAGCGTTGCAGGGCAGGCTCGGACCGCGGCGG
This sequence comes from Acidimicrobiales bacterium, assembly GCA_049964655.1. GTDB lineage: Bacteria > Actinomycetota > Acidimicrobiia > Acidimicrobiales > RAAP-2 > JAJZJT01. Next base: position 37,606 of record JBMFXC010000001.1, on the reverse strand, counting down.
AGCGACCAGGGGGGGAAGGGCGATGAGCGTCACCGTGCCCACGGGGACCACGACGCGCAGCGAGTCGTCAGAAGCGGCGGCCTTCGCGTACCTACAGGAGCTGGTGCGCGTCCACTCGGCGATGGCCGTCGACGACGGCAAGCAGTACCTGGTGGAGGCCCGCCTTGCCGACCTGGCGCGTCTGCGAGGACGCACGTCCGTGTGGGACCTGCTGCTGTGGCTGCGCGGACAGCCGTTCGGCCACGACCACACGGCGGTGGTCGAGGCCATGACGACCAACGAGACCTCGTTCTTCCGCGACCCAGCGGTCTTCACTGCTATCGCCAAGCAGGTGCTGCCCGATCTGGCGGCGCGCCGGGCTGCCAAGCGCCAGCTGTCGGTGTGGTCGGCCGCGTGCTCGACAGGCCAGGAGCCTTACAGCCTCGCCATGCTCGCCCGCGAGGACCCGACGCTCGCGACGTGGGACGTCAGGATCCTCGGAACCGACCTCACCCGCTCGGTCCTCGAGCGTGCGAGGGCCGGTCGGTTCACGAAGCTCGAGGTCAACCGAGGCCTGCCCGCCAACCGCCTCCTGCGCTGGTTCACCAACGCCGGCATCGAGTGGGAGGTGGCCGCGGACTTGCGCTCGATGGTCGAATTCCGCCAGCTCAACCTCGTGGGACCGTGGCCGTCCGTACCGATGATGGACCTCGTGCTGTTGCGCAACGTCCTCATCTACTTCTCGGTCGCCGTCAAGCAGCAGGTCCTCGCCCACGTGCTCGAGGTCCTGCGCCCCGACGGCTACCTCATCCTCGGAAACGCGGAGACGACCCTCAACCTGGACGACCACTTCGAACGTGTCGACCTCGGGGGGACCACAGCGTTCCGCCGCGTTGGATCGTAGGAAGGCGTGACCGTGACCATCACCCAGGACGAGCTCCGTTCCATCATGGAGGAGATCTGGCGAAGCCTGCTCGGCTCGGGCCTCACCGAGGCCGACGCCGACGGCGGGATCTCCGGCAAGCACCTGGTTGGCCGTGTGGACATCACCGGCGGCTGGGAGGGCGCGGTCACCATCGACTGCGACGCCGAGCTGGCGGGCGCGCTGGCCGCTGCGATGTTCGGCCTCGAGGGAGGCGACGCTGCACCTGACGAGATCCGCGATGCCCTCGGCGAGCTGGCCAACATGGCGGGTGGCAACATCAAGTCGCTGCTCCCCGAACCCTCCCAGCTGGGCCTTCCCACCGTGAGCGACCACGAGGCGTCCCAGCCGCCCGCCGGTCACGAGCCGGTCCACCGGATCGCCTTCGAGGTCGATGGCAAGCGGATCCTCCTCAACGTGTTCGGGGCCAGAGATGCGTGATCGCGGTCGGACCTCCTCGACCCAGCCCAGCGGTCGGCCGGTCCCTCTTGTCACGCCGACGACGTCCGTACGCCCGGGGGCACGGCGCGCCCGACCGTGGCCACGGTCGAGACCTGGGGCTGCCGGAGAGAGGTGGAGCCCGCCCCAGGGCTTCTCCGTCGGGCTTCACGCCGGACCCGGCTCGAAAGGCACCCCCGGGGACCCGACCGGGATCGCCGACCCCCCGGTCCCCGGCAGGCCGAAGGCGGCCCACGCCCCGACGACCGCCACGGAGGCTTCACCCGTCGCAAGGACGACGTCTGCCACCGAGGGCTCGCGGCGACCTGCCGGGCGGCGCTGCGCCGAAGCGGAGGAGCGGCTGGCGCCCCTGGACGCGAAGTGAGCGGGGAGATGGCGGCGAGAGCTCGAAAGCGGAACGGATGAGCAGCGACAGAGCGCCAGGGGCCGGCAGGCGGTCACGTCGGGACCTGCTGGAGAACCTCCTCTCTCCGCCGTTCCGCGACCGGCGGTTCTGGATCATCAACATCGTCGCGCTGGCCATCGTGCTCGTCCATCTGGTGGTCGACACGGCCCAGGACCGCGGCTTGATCAGCATGCCCGGCTTCGTCGTCCTCCTTGCCCTCTTCCTTCCCGTCGTGTACGCGGGAACGGCCTACGGTCTCGCCGGGTCGCTCGCCATCTCCCTCGAGAGCGCTGTCCTCGTGGTCCCCGGAGAGCTGCTTGCCACCCACAGCGATCTCGCGCGTTGGGCCACGTGGAGCATGCTGGCGACGGTGCTCGTCTGCGCCGTGCTCATCGGCGACCGGTTCGAGGTGGAACGGGTGCAGCGTTCCCAGCTGCTCGAACAAGAGCGCGCGCGCATCGCCGAGTACTTCGAAGGACACCCGCTCTCGTGGCAGCACTTGCTCCAGATGCTCCCCGACGGCATCTGCATCGTCGATGAGCTGGGCTGCATCCGCTTCGTCAACGAACGCCTGGTGCAGCTGAGCGGCTACGAACGCGACGAGCTCGTCGGCGACACCGTGGAGCGGCTGGTGCAGGCGGACCGACGCGTCGAGCACGCCCAGGTCCGAGCCGCCACCTCTGTCGAGGGTGCCGTGAGGCCCATGGGGGTCGGCCACGACATCGTCCTCGAGCGGGCAGGTGGCGCGAGCGTGCCGGTCGACATCTTGCTGCAGCCCGTTCGCTTCAACGGTGGACGGTGGACGGTCGCTGTCGTCCGCGACGACGCGGAGCGCCGGGAGGCGCTCCTGGCCCGGCAGCTGGCCGAGGAGCGGGAGCGAGAGCGCCTGGCCGCCGCCGCCGCGGCGCTCCAGGAGTCCGAGGAGCGCTTCCGCCTGACCTTCGAGAGCAACGTGGACGGCATCGTGCTCGTGGACACCGAGGACCGGCTGTTGCAGGCCAACCCCGCGTTCTGCAGGATGGTCGGCTACGACACGCACGAGCTCGTCGGCGAAGGAGCCGTCGCGATCACGCACCCGCGCGACGTCGCCACCGGGAGGAGCGCCCATGCCCGCCTGATGTCCGGCGAGGTCGCGCAGGTCAACTTCACGAAGCGGTACCTCCACCGAGACGGCCGAGTCATCTGGGTCGAGATCCAGAAGGCCCCTGCACGCGGCGTGACGGGAGCCATCGAGTACCTCGTCTGCTCGGTACGCGACGTGACCCGGCAGCACACCCTGACGTCGCAGCTGAGCAGGTTGGCGATGCAGGATCCCCTGACGGGCTTGGCGAACCGTCGGGCGTTCGAAGACCGGCTGGGCAAGGCCCTGGTCCGGCGCCATGCCCGGAACGAGTTCGTCGCCGTCGCACTGTTGGACCTCGACGACTTCAAGGGTGTCAACGACGCACTCGGCCACGACGTGGGCGACGAGCTCTTGACCGCGGTGGCGCAACGCCTGCAGCACGCGGCGCGTGCCGGCGACACCGTGGCCCGCTTCGGAGGGGACGAGTTCCTCTACCTGGCCGAGGGGCTCGACTCGCGAGCTCAGGCAGAGGAGCTGGCGGCACGCCTGCTGGCGGCCGTCACGGAGACCTTCGTGATCCGTGGACAACGGGTGAGCCAGCGCACGAGCGTCGGGGTCGCGGTCTCCGATGCCTCCAGTGACGCGGCGCAGCCCGATGCGGCCCGGATGATCCGGCACGCCGACATCGCTCTGTACGAGGCGAAGCGGAAGGGCAAGGGCGTCGTCGCCATGTTCACCGAGGACATGCGCGAGCGCGCCGCTGACCACTACGAGCTCCGTCAGGAGCTGCAGCAGGCCCTGATCCGCAGCGAGCTCCGCATGCACTACCAGCCGATCATGTCGCTGGCCACGGGACGACTGTCGGGCTTCGAGGCGCTCATGCGGTGGCACCATGCGCAGCGGGGCTCGGTTCCGCCCGATGTGTTCATCCCGGTGGCCGAGCAGTCCGACCTCATCGCCGAGCTGGGCACGTTCGCCCTCCAGCAGGCGCTCGCCCAGGCGGCCGGCTGGCGAGCCCCTGCCACGGACGGCCTCCCGCCCCGGGTCGCCGTGAACCTGTCACCGCGGCAGCTCTACGCCCCGGGGTTGAGGGACCAGGTGGTCGGGCTCCTCGAGAGCAGCGGTGTCGCACCTGAGCGCCTCGTGCTCGAGGTAACGGAGAGCACGATCCTCTCCGATCCTGATGCCGCGGCCGCGCTCGTGAGTGACCTGCGGCGCCTCGGCGTTGCCTTCGCGCTCGACGACTTCGGCACCGGGTACTCCTCGCTCTCGAGCCTGGCCCAACTGCGCCCTTCGCTGTTGAAGGTGGACCGCTCGTTCGTGAGCAAGGTGCCGGGGACGCCGCAGGCGAGCGCCATGCTGCGTGCCGTGGTGTCACTCGGCCACGAGCTCGGCATGGCTGTCGTTGCCGAGGGGATCGAGACCGCCGCGCAGCTCGAGGTGGTCGAGGGGCTCGGCTGCGACTTCGGACAGGGCTACCTCTTCGCCCCGGCGTTGCCTGGCGACGAGGTCGCCGAGTGCTGGGAGCCTGCGTTCACCACGACTCGAGCGGCGCGGCGAGTTGCCGAAGGGGCGTGAGGGCAGCGTGCCGTCGCGCGCTGGCGGCTCGAAGCCGTGGCCGGGAGCGACAGCCAGCCCGCCGGAGCCCGTTCGTGCTCACCGCCGACGTTGCCGGCGGTGCAGACGTCGTGGCGCGGAGGAGGCCGTCGATCGCTCGGAGCCTGCCCTCCCGGCCAGCTCACCGGTCGACGGCCTCGACCTCCCAAGGGGCCCGTTCCCCCTTCCCGTGCTGCCGCGTCGTCGTCAGCAGCTCGACGAGCTCCGCCTGGGAGCGGACGCCGAGCCGGCGGAAGATCGCCGAGAGGTGGTTGCGGACCGTGCTGGGGCTCAGGTACATGTCTCGAGCGATGCTCGAGACACGCTGGCCGGCGCCGACGCGGCGGACCACTTCGAGCTGGCGTGGCGACGCACCGCGCAGGAGGTTGAGGACGTCCGAGGGGATCAGCGGCTCCGCCCGGTGGAGCGGAAGCACCTTGTCGATCTCCGCCGAGATCCGCTCGAGCGTCTGCTCGAACCGTGCGACGCGGTGGTCTGTCTGCTGCGCGGCCTGTGCGCCCTGCGTGCCCTGAGCGAACGGGCGCACGTCGCCGCCCTGCCGAGTGATGACGAAGGCGAACGCCGCCACCTCCTCCGGTGCGCGCGACAGGCTGAAGCAGAACCTCGCAGAACCGCCCTCGTCGCGGGCCAGGTGAACGGGCACCCAGGTGCGCGTGGGCGCGTCGCACAGCGCGTCGGCGTGTAGCCGAAGCCCCTCAACGTCATCGGGGCGGATCAGGTCCCCGAGCGCCCGGCCGGTGATGGCGCCAGAGTCGAGCTGCAGCATCGGGGCCATGTCTGCGCTCGCCCATCGCACTCGCCAGTCGGCCCCGATCGCTCCGACCCCTGCGAAGCTGCAGGCGACCTCGTCGCAGGTCGCACAGGTCCGTGCCGACTGGTGACCGTCACCCATGGCGCCCCGTTCTACACCACGCCACGACGCCAGGGCGCCTTGCCGTGCCCGCCCGAGCGCTCCGTCGGGTCGATCGGGAGCCGTTCGTGCCACGGGCCGGCCCCCGGCAGCGGCTGCTCACAGCAGCACCTCCTCGCCGTCGTTCGAGCGCGGAAGGACGATATCGCCTGCTGCTTCGAGGTCCCGCACGATCTTTGCCACCTGCGACTGGGCGTTCTCCACCAACGACACGCGGATCGGCCCGAGCAGCTCGATCTCCTCTTGGAGGTCCGAGGCGGCTCGTTCCGACATGTTGTGGAGGAACTTGTCGCGTGTCGCCTCGTCGACCGCCCTGAGGGCAACGGCCAGCTCCTTCGGCGACACGCGACGGAGGACCTTCTGGAGCGTCACGTCGTCGAGCCGACTGACGTCCTCGAAGGAGAACATCAAGCTGTGGACCTCCTCGGCGAGCTCCGGGTTCCGGTCCTGGAGGTCCACCAGCACTTGCTTCTCGACTGCCCGCTCGCTGTTGTTGAGGATGTCGACGAGGTCCTGTACGCCGCCAGTCACTGGTCCGTCACCGTGCTGGAGGATCAGCGCGGAGAAGCGTCGGTCGAGCATGGAGACGACGGTCGCCACCGCCTCAGGCGCCACCTTCCCCATCCGAGCGATTCGTTGTGCCAGGTCGGTCCGGGTGCTCGGCTCGAGGTGCTGTATGACCTGGGCGGCGAACGCTGGCGCCAGATTGGTCAGCACCAGCGCGACGATCTGCGGGTGCTCGTCGGACAGCATGCTGGCCACGACCGAGGCGTCGAGCCGGTCGAGGAACCGCAGTGAACCAGCCGGACCGTTGCCCTCGCTCACAACGTGGGCGAACATCTCTTCGGCATGCTCGCTGCCGAACGTCTCCGTCAGGAGGGCCTTGGCCACGTCCGGCCCTCCCTGGCGGGCGGCCAACATCGACGCCATGCCTCCGGTGAACTCGTGCATCACGTCCTTGATGGCCGACGTCTCCAGAGCGGGGAGATGCGCCATCTCGTTCATGAGAATGATGACTTCGCTCTCGCTCAGAAGCTGAAGTACCTGTTCTGCACGGGATTCGTCAACTTGTGCCAGCAGGACTGCCGCCTTCTGGGCGCCGCTCAGCTGCTCGCTCATCGCGACCGGATCGTCAAGTGGCGAGTGTCGCCAACGTCAGGCGTCCCGACCCGTACCCGTCGACGTCGACGTCGACGTGCACCTGCCGCGGCGAGGACTCGATCTCGCCGTCGTGCGGCAGTCGCTCGAAGTCGGCGTGCACGGTGAGCTCTGCCAGGACGCAGCGCCCGTCCGTGCTGGCGATCACCTTGGCCAGCACGTTGGCCACCTCGTAGAAGTTCTGGGCGACCACCTCGGGAAGCACGCCCGAGCGTCCCCACTCCTCGGCGCTGGCCGCTGGCATCATCGACAGCGCTGCTCCGACTGCCGCCGCCAAGGGGACCTCGACGACGCACATGGCCGCGTCGCGGCCGGCGGCGTCCACGTAGCGTGCTGCAACGCGCGCCAGCTCGCGCCGCGCCGGCCCGTCGGCCGCGGCCACGTTGACCTTCTTGTGCAGGAGGCCCTCCAGCACGTCGGCGACCTCGTCGGCCTGGTCGCGGGCCTTGCTCGTCGACTCCTCGAGGTGGGCCGCGGGCCCTCCGAGCGCGATCGTGATCTGGTTGGCCAGCACGTCGCCGCGAAACGGCTTGGTCACCAAGAAGGTGGCGCCGGCCTCGAGCGCCCGCTGGCGGGTGGACGGAGCCGACTCCGACGTCACGAAGCCGAAGAGCCCCTTCCAGCCCTGGGCGCGCATCCCCTGAAGGAACTCCAGGCCGCTCATCCCGGGCATGTTCCAGTCGCTCAGGACGAGGTCCACGGACTGCTGCTGCAGGAGCTCCACGGCTGCTGCGGCGCTGTCCGCTTCTACGATCTCGTCCACGTCGACGGACCTGCGGAGCTCTCGGGCAACGATCATCCGCATCGCTCGGCTGTCGTCGACGACGAGCACCTTCACCTCCACCACCTCCTCGGTTTGTTCGCCACGCCCGGACCAGACATCGGAAGCATCGAAGGTGCGGTACATAGACGTGATGTCACGATCGGCGATTCACTGTACCCAATCACGTGGCTCGCGGGCATGCTCCAGCCCCATCGCGGCCCTCCGACGAGCGTTCGCGCCCGCAAGGAACCGGCTCAGCCGGCGGGCGGGCGCGGTGTCGGCACCGGGGGGTCGGCCGGCAGCTCGCGGCTCCAGGCGAAGAGCGCCTCGGACGCTCGGCGGACCGACGCCGTCCAACTGGTCGCCACGTCACCGTCGGCCCGGTCGCTCACGTACTTGGCGCAGAGGAACGGCACGTCGAACGCCGCGCACACCCGGGCCAGGGCGAACGCCTCCATGTCGACGAGGTGGGCGCCGAGGGAGGCGATCCGTCGAGCCTCGGCCGGGTCGGTGACCACCCGGTCGCCGGTGGCGACGACCGTGCCTGTGCCTGTGCCGAGGTCGAGGCACCCGACCGGTCGTTCACCCGTCAGCTGCTCGAGGCTGAGCGCGTCGAGGTCGTGCTCGACGCACGCCCCCACGACGTGGACTCCTTCGTGGGCGGCGTCGAGCGAACCGGCCGTTCCCACGTTGACCACCAGGTCGAACCGGTGCACGGCGAGCGCTTGCGACAGCGCCACCGAGGCGTTGAGCTTGCCGCACCCGGTGAGCAGCACGGGCACGTCCTCGAAGGCGCCGACTTCGGCGGCGAGGGCAGCGACGAAGAGGACGGGTCCGAGGCGGCCCTCGTCAGGCGACCTGCCGTCGGCGGTGTGCCACCGGAGCGCGGGTGCGTTCGCCACCACGAGCCCTGGCCGGCTCAGTTCGCCGGGACCAGGCCGCGCCGGCCGATGCGCGAGGCCCGTGTAGCCGACAGCAGAGCGGCCACCACCATCATGCCCATCGATGCGTAGAACGCCGAGTGCAGGCCGGTGGTGAACGCCGCGGCGGCCCGACCATGAAGGGAGGTGGACCCGACGAAGATGGCAAAGGCCAGGTGGCGGGGGATCGAGCGGGAGGCGATCAGGATGGCTACCGAAAAGGAGAACACCATCCCGATGTTGGCGAACGTCCGCAGCATCCCCGAAGAGATTCCGAACACCTCGGGCGGCGACGCCTTCATCACGGCAGCGCTGTTGGCCGGAAAGAAGAAGCTGCCCCCGATGCCGTTCACGATGCTCGCCACGACCACGAGCCACAGGCCGGTGGTCACGCCCAGGTGGGCGTAGATGAAGAGCGCCACGACCTGCACGGCCAGCCCGGCGGTGGCCGGAACCACCGGTCCCAAGCGGTCGGCGAGGCGACCGGAGACGGGCCCGAGGGTGCCCCCGATGACATAGCCGGGGACCAGTAGCAACGAGGCGTGGATGGGGGAGAGCCCCCGGGGTCCCTGCAGGTACATGATCACGAGGAACAGCACGGCGAAGTTGCCGAGCCCCTGGAAGAGCGATGCCAGGAGGGACGGCGTCATGGACGGGACCTTGAAGAGGGACAGGTGCACCATAGGTTCGCGCTGGACGGCCTCGATCCACACGAAGGCTCCGAGCAGCACGACCCCGCCGATGAGGTAGCCGGCCACCGAGGCATCGAAGGCATTGGTGGCGAGCCGGGTCATAGCCCAGAGGACCCCGAAGAGGCCGAGCCCAAGGACGATCATCCCGGCGGGATCGAGGCGGTGGCTTCGTCGCTCGGACCCCTCGTGCAGGACCCGCAAGGCGAGGAGGACGGCAGCGAGGCCGATGGGCACGTTGATCCAGAAGATCCACCGCCACGACAGGTAGGTGACGATGGCACCCCCGAGGACGATGCCGAGCACCGCTCCCATGCTCCAGCCGACGGCGTTGTAGCCGTACGCCTTGCCTCGCTGGTGGACCGGGAAGAGGTCGGCGATGACCGCGCCGCTGTTGGCCGTCACGAAGGCGCCGCCGACGCCTTGGAGGAGCCGGAAGCTGATGATGGAGGCTTCGTTCCACGACAGGGCGCACAGGGCGGAGCCGGCGATGAAGACAAGGAAACCGGCCTCGTACATCCGTACTCGGCCGAACATGTCGCCCAGACGACCCACCTGGGTGGCCAGCAGGGTGATGACGAGCAGGTAGCCGATGATGACCCAGATCACCGAGGCCAGGGCGATGTGCAGGTCCTTCTCGAGGGAAGGAAGCGCCAGCACGACGATGGTCGTGTCGACGGCAGTAATGAGCACGCCGGTCATCACGACGAGCAACGCCAGTCCGGTATGGGTCTGCCGACCTGTTCCGGCGCGGGCCGCGATCTCTGTGGTCGGCGTGGTGGCCATCGGGTCTCCTGGAGGTCTGTCTGGTCGTCGTGGCCGGTGCGCCGGTCCTGGGCCGACGGCGGACGGTCGGTGGAGCGGGCACGACAGCAGCCGATCACCCCTCGTCGGGTGGTCCTCATCGCCCGCACCGTGCCCCGGCGGTCCGGCGGTCCGGCGGTCCGGCGGTCCGGCGGTCCGGCGGTCCGGCGGTCCGGCAGTCCGGCAGTCCGGCAGTCCGGCAGTCCGGCAGTCCGGCGGATTCACCCTAGCGGCAGGGCCTCACGAGGGAGGCGGCCGGGACCGGATCCGGATTCGCTCCTTTGTCGGCCGCCACCCGCCGGTCGAGGCCAGGGCGCCCTCGGTGGCCCGAGGCTGGGTCACCGATGCCGGAGCACAGCCCAGGTGAACGGCTGGATGGTCCCGAAGGGCGTCACGTGCTTCTCGCACTCGGTGTGGATGAGGTCGAAGGAGCCGGCGAAACAGGTGGCCAGCTCGTCGGCGTCGTAGCGGGAAGTCGGCAGGCCCGAGCATCGTTCCGGGCCGTCGGGAGCGAAGGTCGCCAGCACGAGCACTCCTCCTGGGGCGATGGCGTCGCTCGCTGCCTCGACGTAGTGGGCCCGGCGTTCGGGCTCGACGAGGAAGTGGAACACGGCCCGGTCGTGCCAGGCGGCGAACGTGCGTCGTGGTCGCCACGAGCCGATGTCGGTGCAGAGGTAGGTGACCGCATCGCCGTGCCCGGAAAGCCGCCCTCGTACCTTGTCCAGGGCCGCTCGCGAGACGTCGAGCACGGTCACGTCGCACCACCCGCCGAGGAGCAAGCGGTCGACGAGGGGCGACGAGCCCGCACCGACGTCGACCAGGGCCCTTCGCTCGGGCGCCCACGCCTCGAGCAGGCGCAACGACGACGTGGGCTCAGTCCGGAACCAGCTGACCTCGTCGTCCGCCGTCGTCGAGTGGACGTCGTCCCAGTGTCGAGCGAGCTCGTCCACGTTTCACGATGGTAGCGAGCGCTCTCGTGCCGATGCACGGGCGAGCGGGTCGATCTGGCCGCGCACGCACCAGCAGGCACCGACGACGAGGGTGTCGAGCCGGACGCCTCCCTGGGGACTTTCGGCACTACTGGCCGAGCGCGCCGTGGCGCGACGGTGAGAAGGGAACCCGGTTCCGACGGTGCGTCGCACGTCGGACCGGGTCTCCGCCCCAACCGGTGGGCGTCGGTTGTCGGGCCGTCCACGGTGGCCGCGGCGGCGCCGGGGGAGTGAACAGGGTGGCCGGCCGGTTGTCCTTCCCGGACGGTGAGAGGAGGAGCGATGGCAGGTGGCGCAGTGCAGCGGGTAGACGTCGACTGGCCCCGACGATGGGGGCGGTTCGTCGACGCCGGCTGGCCGCGGCGGTTCGGCTGGTTGGGCGAACTGGCAGTGGAGCCTGAAGGCTGGTTCCGGGTCGAGGAGATCGAGGAGGACGGCGCGCTGGTGGTGCGGGCCGAGCTTCCCGGCATCGACCCAAGCGAGGACCTCGACGTGTCGGTGTCGGGCTCGACGCTGCACATCGAGGCTCGGCGTCAGCAGCGGGTCGAGGACGAGGAGCACGGTGTCGTGCGGAGCGAGTTCCGCTACGGGGAGCTCAGCCGCGACCTCGCGCTCCCCGACGGTGCGGACAAGGGGAACGTGGACGCCTCCTACAAAGACGGCATCCTCGAAGTCCGCGTGCCCCTCGCTCAGGCCGAGCAACGCCCCACTACCAAGGTGCCGATCCGCCGGGTGTGAGCGTGTTGGTGGCAGGACCGTGGCTCGTCCACTGACGGGCCGACCGTCCGGGGCCGGCGCTCCGGTCGAACGATCGGATGGTCGAGGCGATCTGTGACGAGCTCGCCGAGGCTGCTGGGCCAGGTCCGGCAGGCCCCTGGCCCCTGGCCCCTGGTCCCTGGACACGACCTGCCGATCGGCCCTGGACCGGCCGCGCCGGGCGGGCGGACACTGCTGAAGGGTCGGGCCAGGAGGCTGCCATGGAGTTCCACGACCGGTACGAGGCAGGGCGGTGCTTGGGCGAGCAGTTGGTCGGCGAGGGGCACTTCCAGAGTGGCACCGTGGTCCTCGGCCTCCTTCGGGGAGGCATCCCCGTCGCTGCTGTCGTGGCCGAGCTGCTCGGAGCTCCGCTCGACGTCGTCGTCGTGCGGAAGCTGGGTGTGCCGTTCCAGCCGGAGCTGGCCATGGGGGCCGTCGGCGAGGATGGGGTCCTGGTGCTGGACCGCGAGGTCCTCCGGGCAGCCGGGCTCGACGACCGCGACCTGGTTGCCGTCGAGGAACGTGAGCGAGCCGAGGTCGAGCGCCAGTCGGCTCGAGTGCGCTCCACTCGCCCGCCGGTCCCCTTGGCGGGCAAGACGGCGGTGGTCGTCGACGACGGCGCAGCTACCGGTTCGACGGCCCGCGCTGCCTGCGAGGTGGTCCGTGCCCGCGGGGCGTCCCGGGTCGTGCTCGCCGTTCCGGTCGGTTCCCAGTCGGCCGTCCGGTCCCTCGCCGAGGTGGCCGACGAGGTGGTCTGCCTCGAGCTCCCGCAGCCGTTCGTGGCCGTCGGCCAGTGCTACGAAGACTTCACCCAGGTCACCGACACCGAGGTGGGGGCGCTCCTCGAGCGGGCACATGCCCAGCTGCCCGTGGTCGTCCCGGTCCGGAACGACGACCCGTCGGTGCGCGACGAGGACGTCGGCCTCACCGCCGCTGGGGTCCGGCTCGAGGGGCGCCTGACGGTCCCCGAGCGCTGTTCAGGCCTCGTCGTCGTCGCCTACGGCAGTAGCGGCAGCCGTTTCGGCCCGCGGAGCCGCACCGCGGCCGGCCTCTTGAACACCGCCGGCTTCGGGACGCTCCTTGTCGACCTGCTGACCCCCGAGGAGATGTCAGACCGGAGTGCCGTCTTTGCGGTCGCGCCGCTTGCCGAGCGGCTCGAGGCGGTGACGACCTGGCTGATCGGGCAGCCGGAGGCTGCCGGTCAGCGCGTCGGTTTTTTCGGCGCTGGAACGGGCGCGGCGGCAGCGCTCTGGGCGGCGGCAGAGCCCACGACTCCGGTTGCCGCCGTCGTGTCCGGAGGCGGCCGGCCCGATCTGGCCGGTCAGCGCCTCGGTGACGTGCGAGCGCCCACCCTGTTCGTCGCCGGCGGGGAGGACGCCGTGGCGCTGGCGCTGAGCCGCCATGCGCAACGCCAGATGAGCGGTCGCAACCACCTTGCCATCGTGGCGGGGGCGACCCAGCTGTTCGAGGAGCCCGGTGCGCTCGAGGAGGTGGCCGAGCTCGCCCGTGCCTGGTTCGTCGACTACCTCGAGCCGACGACAGCGGCCAGGACCGGACAGCGATGACGGGTGGGGATGACGCCGAAGCCGGATCAACGGGAGCGGGGGAGATAGTGACCTTCAGCCCTACCGGGCGGCAGGCCTGGGCGCGATCGTGCCCGTATGGACCAGATCGTCGTCGGTGTCGACGGCTCTCCCACCTCGGCCAAGGCCTTTGCCTGGGCGGCCGACCTAGCCGAGGAGACAGGCGCGGCGTTGCGGGCGGTGATGTCGTGGGAGGACCGCTACTCGGACATGTGGGTGCCAGGGAGCGGGGTCGTGGTCGACCGGCTCGCCGTCGTGCGGCGAGCCCTCGAGCACGCCGCCTTGCCGGTGACGGGCGCCCATCCCACGCTCCCGGTCGAGTTGACGGCCGTCGAAGGTCCGCCAGCGCGGCGCCTAGTGGCTGCAGCGGAGGACGCCGACGTGCTCGTGGTGGGCAGCCGAGGACACGGAGGCCTGACGGGCACGCTGCTCGGCTCGGTCAGCCTCTTCTGCGTGACGCACGCTCCCTGCCCGGTCGTTGTCTTCCGTGGCTCGCCGCGGGCCCACATGGTTGCCGATGCCGAGGAGACGGCGTTGTGAGGGTGGAGGCTCCACCGCGCCGGACTTGGTCGTTGGTCGACCGGTTGGCCGCTCGGTCGTTGGCACTCGCCCTGGTCGGCCCCGTCCAACTGGTCGGGGACCGGGCCGAGGCGTTGCTCCGCCTGGCGGGACAGCGACCGGCTGTGCTCGAGCTGGCGGCTCGGCGGGTCGAGGGAGGCGGCTTCGCTGCGACGTCGACGGCGGCGGGTGCAGCGACCGCCGCCCTGCGCTTGGCCGCGCACCTGGCGGCCTGGAGGCTGGACGAGCAGGAACGCGATGCGACGGCCCGGTGCCAGCCGAGGAGCGTGTCGGTGCTGGGCCCCTACGTGGGGCCGAGGAGGAGGGAGCCGGTATGAGCGACGAGACCCCCCGCGGGGGAGGCCAGGAACAGCAGCGGATGGTTGGCCCGGTGGGCAGGTGCACGCCGGATGGGCTCGGCGGGGTCATCGACCTCCTCGAGGCCGTGGTGGAGGCGTTGCCGGTGCTGATCCCTGATCCGAGCGACGGCTCGTCCTGGGTGCAGTTCGACGAGGCGTCGGCCGACCTGTACCGGGCCCTTGCCGGCTTCAGTCAGATCGGCAGTGGTGTTCCGGGGCGCACCGGGGTGACGCCGGATGCCTCCGACCCCGCGGTGGTGCCGAGCCCGGCCTGAGCGCTCTGGCGGTCCGTCGGAGCGGACCGACTCGGTAGCCGACAGGGGTCGACAGAGCACGACGGCCCTCTGGTCGACCGGCACCTCAACGAGCAGCGCGGACCGAGGCTTGTGACCCGTCGCTCGAACGTTGGGCCAGGGTGACGGCCTTGCTCCGCAGCAGGCTATGGGCGATCCCACCGGCGTCGGTGTGGGGGAGGTCCGCGGTGAAGGTGATCCGACGCGGGGCTGTCCCGGGTCCGAGCTGCCTGCGGGCGAAGCCGAGGAGCTCGTCCTCGAGCTCCGTGGTAGCGGCAACGCCTGGGCGCAGGGAGACGAAGGCCGCCACGGTCTCGCCGACCGCCGGGTCCGGCACGCCGACGACGCCGACCTCGGCCACCGCCGGGTGCTGGAGGAGGACCGACTCGACCTCGTAGGGTCCGACGAGGTGGCCAGCCGAGTCGATGGCATCGTCGCCCCGCCCGACAAACCACACGTAGCCAGCTGCGTCCTGGCGTGCCAGGTCACCAGTCAGGTACCAGCCGTCGACGAAGCGGGAGCGATAGCGAGCGTCGTCACCGAGGTAGGCGCGGAACATCGACGGCCAGCCGGTCCGGAGCGCGAGCTCGCCGGGTGCGTCCGTCGGCGCCGCCGTGGGGGTCGCCAACGGGACCGCCGTCACGGCTCCCAGCCGGTTCCGCTCGAGGACGGCCACGTCCACGCCCGGCAACGGCCGACCCAGGGCACCGGGCCGGACGGCTCCCGACAGCGGGCTGGCGATCATGATGCCGCCGGTCTCGGTCTGCCACCAGGTGTCGTGGACGGGGAGGCCGAAGACGTCCGCAGCCCAGGCCATGAGCTCGGGGTCGAGCAGCTCGCCCGTCGTGGCCACAAAGCGGAGGCGGCTGAGGTCGTGCGACCGGGCCGCCTCGGGACCGGCCCGTCGCAGCACCCGGAGCGCCGTCGGGGTGGTGTACCAGACGCTCACCCCCTCCTCTTCGAGCACCGAGTACCAGTGGTCGGCATCGAGGTCGCCCTCGTCGAGGATGGTCGTCGCACCCAGGACCAGTGGGGCGACCACTCCGTAGGTGGTCGCTGCCGGGGACCCGGGATCCGCGGTGCACCAGAAGACGTCCTCGGCACGGAGGTCGAGGGCGGCGTGTGCCGAGGCGACCTGGCTGACCACGGCGTCGTGGACGTGGACGGCTCCCTTGGGCGGGCCGGTCGTCCCGCTGGTGAAGTACACGAGCGCAGGGTCGTCCGGTGTGGTCGGGGGGATGTCGTAGTGGGACGCCTGGCGGGTCAACAGAGCATCGAGGTCGAGGGTGCCGTCAGGGGGCGGCGAGACGAGCGGTTCGGTCCCGGCGGCCACCAGGACGTGGCTGAGCGAGCCCAGTTGGTCGCGCACGGAGGCGACCGCGTGCCGGTAGAGCGTGGGGGTGGTGACGAGCACTCGACCGTCACCGACGGTGATGCGTTGGCGCACGGGTTCGGGGCCGTAGGCCGGGAACAGCGGGGCGAGGACGTTGCGGTGCTTGAGCGTGCCCAAGGTGGCCACCACCAACGGCTCGCCGCGCCCCAGGAGGAGGTAGACGAGCTCGCCGGGAGGCACCCCGAGGTCGTCCAGCCCGTGGGCGAAACGGCTCGAGGCGTCGGCGAGCTCGCCGTAGGTGACGTCGAGCCGGTCGCCGCGTCGCCCGAGGCAGCGCACGGCCACCTGGTCGCGTCGTGGGCCGGCAGCGTGGCGGTCTGCTGCTTCGTAGGCCATGTTGAGCCCGCGTCCGCCGGGGAGACCGTCGAGCTCCGCCCGGGCGGCGTCCCAGGGGGAGCCGGAGTGGACGCTCGCACCGGCGACAAGCACCGACCGGGTCTCCTCGGGTGGTGGTCGCGTGCTGGTCGGTTCCTGGCTCACGGCAGCCCTCTTCTGTGCCGACCGGGTCGAGGTGACCGGACCGGCCGCTACCGATCGACGGTACGCCTCTTGCTCGGCTGGCCCCAGGGCCGAAGGTCATGATCGGGTCCGGGCGCGAGCATCTGCCGGAGCCCGGCAGCGCAGGTCGCGAGGTGAGGGAGGGGAGCGGCCAGATCACGTTGGGACCTTCGTCCCTGCCGCGCCCGCCGACCTAGTGCCGTGTCCGGGAACGTTCGCCCTGTAGGTCCACCACCGGCGGCCCCGGGCGGGCCTGCCGGGTCGTGGCGAGCAGCCGTGGCTCTGTTGGCAGGAGGTGGTGGTCACGTTGTACATCGCTCCACTCGTCGCCGCGGGTGTCGTCGGCGCGGTCGCCGTCAGGTGGTGGGCTCGGGCGGAGAGGCTGGCCCGGGACCGGTGGCGTGGTCAGTTCCTCCCGAGGGAGGCGAACGGGAGCAACGCCCGCATCGGCACGGCTCGGAGCCAGCGGAGGTCTCTCAGACGGCGTAGGTCCGATGGGTGCCAGCCGGGCGCCCGGCGAGCCTCGAGCCACTGTCGCTGGCCGAACGTCGTGCGTCGTCAGAGGGTCAGAGGATCGAAGGAACGGGCACCTCGACGACGCTCGGCCCCGGTGTGGCGAACGACCGGCCGAGAGCGGCGGCAAGCTCTTCGGCGGTGGTAGCCCGCTCCGCGGGGACTCCCATGCCGCGGGCGAGGGAGACGAAGTCGATGTCAGGGCGGCCGAGGTCGAGCATGTCCTTGGCCCGGGGACCCGGCCGTTCGGCGCCGACACGGTCGAGCTCGAGGTTCAAGATGGCGTAGGAGCCGTTGTTGAGGAGCACCGTGGTCACGTCGCAGCCGGCACGGGCCATCGACCACCAGGCCTGGGGCGTATAGAGGGAGCTGCCGTCGGCCTCGAGGGCGACCACACGACGATCGGGGCAGGCGATGGCCGCGCCGAGGGCCACCGGGAGCCCTTGGCCGATGGCACCTCCGGCGAGGCAGAGCCAGTCGTGGGGTGGGGAACCGGCCGTTGCCCCGGAGACGAACAGCCCGGAAGTGTTCCCTTCGTCGGAGACGATGGCACCCTCGGGAAGGAGCTGGCCGATGACGGCGGCCACCGCTGCGGCGTCGAGGGCGCCGTGCGGCATGCCGGAGGAGCCAGCCTGCTGTCGGGGGGCCTGGTCGGGCGTGGCCCCCACCAGGTGGGCCAGGGCCTCGAGGGCGCCGTCGACGTCGTCTCCCGGCCCGGCGACGGTGTGGACCTGGCAACCCTCGGGGACGAGGTCGCTGGGTTTGCCGGGGTAGGCAAAGAACGAGACGGGTGAGGCGGCGTCGACGAGGACCAGGTGGGCGATGCCCTCGAGCTGCATGGCGGTGAACTCGGCCAGGTAGCCGAGCCGCTCGACGGGTGGACGGCCTGCGCCGCGTTCGAGCCGGGCAGGGAACGTCTCGGCGAGGAGCTTGGCCCCGGTGGCCGCGGCGATCGCTGCAGCACGCTCCAACGCCGTGCCGGCGCACGCCCGCCCCCCGATGAGGACGGCGCACGGGCCACCGCCCCGGAGGGCCGCCGCCGCTCCGTCGAGCTCGGTGGTGTCGACGGGACGGGTCACCGGCACCGCCTGAGCCTCCACGACCGGGGAGGCTCCTTCGGACCACGAGACGTCGGCGGGCAGGATGAGGGTGGCCACCGATCCCGGCGCGCCCACGGCAGCGGCGACTGCTGCTGCGACGTCCGACCCGAGCGACTCGGTGGACAGGCTCGTGTGGACGAAGGTCGAGACGTTGCGAGCGACCGTCTCGATGTCAGACTGGAGCTGGGCGTCGTACTTCCAGTGTGTGGTCGCGTGGTCGCCGACGACGGCGACGAGCGGGCTGTGGGCACGTCGGGCGTTGTGCAGGTTGGCCAGGCCGTTCCCGAGCCCCGGTCCGAGGTGGAGGAGGACGGCCGCCGGTCGGCCGGCCAGGCGGGCGAAACCGTCGGCTGCTCCTGTTGCCACCCCCTCGAACAGACAGAGGACGCTCCGCATCGCCGGTACGTCGTCGAGGGCGGCCACGAAGTGCATCTCGGACGTGCCGGGGTTCATGAAGCACGTGTCGACCTCGTGGGCGACGAGCGTCTCGAGCAGGGCGCGGGCTCCGTTCATGTGGGAGAAGTCTCCTTTGCTCCGTCACTTCCGCCGGATGCTCCGTCAGCTCGGCCGGGCGCTCCTCGCTCGTGGCCCGCTCTGGTCGGGCTCGTTCCCGGTTCGGGAGGGGCAGGTGGGAGCAGGGCCTCCGGGTTCAAGATGCCAGCAGGGTCGAATGCCTTCTTCAGCCGACGCATCAGCGCCAGCTTGGCCGGGTCCTCGAGGGCCACGTAGAGGTCGCGCTTGGCACGGCCGATCCCGTGCTCGCCCGACACGGCCCCGTCCAGCTCCACCCCGGCCGCGACGATGGCGTGGACGAGCCGGTGGCACGCGTCGGGGTCGGGCTCGAAGACCGAGAGGTGGACGTTGCCGTCGCCGACGTGCCCACATCCGATCACCAGCGCGCCGGCCTCGGCGGCGAGCCGTCCGACCCGCTCGAGGTAGTCGGGGATCGCCGCCCGGGGAACGACCACGTCGACGATGTCGTTGGCGCCGGCCGCCTTGGCGGCCCAGAATGCTCGCTCCCTGGCGGTGATCAGAGCTGCCCCCGCCGGTCCGGGGAGCACGTAGACGTCGAGGGCGCCGAGGCTGGCCAGCAGGGTTGCGAGGGACTCGACGTCCTCGTCGAGCCGATCGAGCCGGTGCTGCTCGAGGGTGACGACGAGGTAGGCGAGGGCCTGGTCGCGCACCTGGTCGGGGATGCCGAGCTCGATGCCGGCGTTCTCGGTGATCCCGGCCATCGACACCAGGTCGATGTACTCGACGATCATCGGGTCGGTCCCACTCGAGATCACCGCGGGCACGGCGGCGGACACGGCTCGCAGGGAGGCGAACGGGGCCAGAACGGTCGTGGCGTGCGGCGGGCGCGGGTGGAGGCGCAGCGTGGCCTCGGTGACCAGGGCCAGTGTGCCCTCGGAGCCGAGGACGAGCTGGGTCAGGTCGTAGCCGGAGGTCGCCTTCACGAAGCGCCCGCCCGTTCGGACCACCTCGCCGGTGCCGAGCACGAGCTCGAGGCCGAGGACGTGATGCCGGGTCACCCCGTACTTGACGGCGCGCATCCCCCCGGCATTGGTGGCTACGTTGCCGCCGATCGACGCCGAGAGCTCGCCGGGGAACACCGGGTAGACGAGCCCGAGCGGCGCCAAGGCGCTCTCGAGGGTGGCCAGGGTGACGCCGGGTTGGACGACGGCGACATGGTTGGCCGTGTCGAGCTCGAGGATGGCGTCCATGCGGTCGAAGGCCACGACCACGCCGTCGGTTGGTGGGGTGGCACCGCCCGAGAGCCCCGTGCCTGCGCCGCGTGGGGTGAGCGGGACGCCGTGGCGGCGGGCCAGCTCGACGATGGCTGCCACCTCGGTCGTCGAGGACGGCCGGACGACGGCACGCGGAGCTCTGGAAGGCACGGTGAGCGACTCGTCGCCGGTGTCGTCGGGGTTGATCGTGGCGCCCGAGGTGACGTGGGCTGCTCCGACCACCTCGGCCAAGGCCGCCACGAGCTCGAATCCGTCCACGTCGGCCCCCCTGTTCTCCATGCTCGGGCCCAGGCGGCCATCGCGGTGAGCCGGGACCGGTAGGGCGGGACTGCGTCGTCAGCGTGCCCCACCGCGGGGCAGCACGCAAGCGGTCGGCAGTACCGGGAGCCGTGGGACCTGGCGGGAGGGTCGGTCCTCCGGTTGAGAGCGTGCTCCGACGCGGCGGGTGTCGAGACGACCAAACGACTGCGGAGCGTGGTAAGTACCCCTCGGTGCGTAGTTAGGCTGACGGAGGGGGCCAAGGGAGGTTGCGCCAGCCCCGGTGACCGTTCATGCTGGGAGGAGCCGAGAGGTGCCGGGTGCGCAGTGGGCACGGGGTGCCCAGCGAAGCGGTGTGGGCAGCGAGACGGAGGACCACTTTCAGTGAGGATCAGGAACCTGATAGCCGCAGGGGGCGTCGTGCTCGGTTCGCTGGCTGTCGGCGGGCTTGCCGCACCGGGGGTCGCTGCTGCTGGTACTCCTCCGTACGTCACGCCGCCGCCCACCGGCCAGCCGATCCAAGGTGGCACGCCGCCGGTGTCGACTGACCCGAACCAGCTGCCCTTCACGGGAAGCCCGGCGACGAAGAGCTCGGTGACCAGCCTGCCCTTCACCGGTGCCGACGTCGAAGAGCTGGCCGGTATCGGCCTCGTTGCGGTTGCCGCCGGCCTGGTGCTGACTCGGCGGCGCCGGTACCGGGCTGAAGCCTGAGGCTCCCGAGGACCGTCGGCCGGGCGGGCACGGCGCCCCGCCTGCTCGGGCCAGGGGCTCCCTGCGAGAAGGGCTGGACGTGGGAGCCGGCGCGGTGAGGCGGCTGAGGTCTCGCCGTTGGTGGCGGTCGCTGCCGTCGAGGGGGCGTCGTCTGGCAACCGTCGCCCGGCTCGGTCTCCGTCGCCTCCGTGGCGGCGGGCTGGGCGGCATCGGGAACGTCATCGTCGTGGCGGGACTGTGGGCCGCTGCCGAGGCGAGCGTGCGCGTCGTCCCGTTGCCTCGGCTGTCGAGAGCCTTCGGGGCCGAGTTGGCCCCCGGGTCGACCCCGCGGGCCCCAGATGCGCTGTCCGGCGATCGCCGGGTCACCGAGCCCGCGGCGCTCACGGCGACCGAGCAGGACCGGGTGAGACTGGCCGAGGTGTTCGGTCGGCAGCTGGCGTCCGGCCCGGGGCCCTGCCTCCGTCAAGCGCTCGTCACCGCCCGCGTGCTGCGCCGGCTCGAGCCTCGTTTGCACCTCGGCGTGGCCCGGCGACAGAGCGGCGAGGTGTGGGCCCACGCGTGGGTGGAGCTAGAGGACGGCCGAGCCTTCGGACGGGACGACGCGGTGGTGCCGTTCTGACCGAGCGGTGTCCTCTGCGAGATGGTCCGACAGCACCCGCCGGGCTGGTCGAGATGGCACGATGGTGCTCGTCGAAGGTCCGGGAAACCGGGCTGTTGGGATGAGGGAAGCTCGACGAGAGCGTGACGAGGAGGCAGGGCCGAGCATGCGGATCCGACAGCAGTCGCTCGTGTGGCGCACGGTCGACGAGGAGGGCGTCGTGCTCGACCTCGAGTCGTCGTCCTACCTGCGCACCAACCCGACGGGGGCCGAGCTGTGGGAGCTCCTCGTCGAGGACCGGAGCGAGGACGAGCTCGTCGCCCATCTCGTGGCGAGCTACGACGTCGGCACCGAGCAGGCGGCCGCCGACGTCCGGGCGTTCCTGGCCACGCTACGAGCACAAGGCGTGTTGGAGGAGTGACTCGAGGTGTGAAACGGTCAGAAAAGGTGTGAGCGTGTCTTGACGACGGAGCGTGGCGACGGTGAGCATGGGGGCATGGAACGTGTGCATGGACAGCAGCGGACGTACGAGGCCCCCAAGCTCGAGGTCGTCGGGTCGATCGCCGACGTGACCGGCGGTAACACGTTTGGTCAGAACCACGACTTGACGCGCTGCCACACCGTCTCGGGGGGCTGACCAGGGGCGCGCCGGCGTCGATGCCGGAGGGTGACGACGCCAACCTGCTCGGGTACGA
Organism: Acidimicrobiales bacterium; assembly: GCA_049964655.1. Taxonomy (GTDB): domain Bacteria; phylum Actinomycetota; class Acidimicrobiia; order Acidimicrobiales; family RAAP-2; genus JAJZJT01. The sequence continues at coordinate 15,885 of JBMFXC010000001.1, read as the reverse complement.
CTTCTATGGGTTGCGGGTGTGGTCAGAGGTCGACTTGGGGTTCGGCGGTGTCCGCAGCGATCCTCGGGAGCGTGAAGGCAGGGGCCTGACCCTCCGGCTCGGAGCGCAGCTCCCGGTGTGCGGCGAGCTCGTCGGTGGGCGGGAGGTGGCGCGGCGGCCGAACCCGGACGGGTCGGTGTTCTACACCGCCACCGCAGATCCGGACGGCTACCGGTTCCGTGTCCACGGGCGCCTCGACTTCGCTGTGTCGGCAGGCCTCGACGAGGTGCGTGTCGACTGGGATCCGTCGGTGGACGTGGACGAGGTCGGCCTGTACTTCGTCGGCACGGTGCTGTCCTTCGTGCGGACACTGGCCGGCTGCCTGACCTTGCACGGTTCGGCGGTGCGTGACCCCGGTGCGAGCGCGTCGGCGGTCGGCTTCCTTGGTCCGTCAGGCTCCGGCAAGACCACGGCCGCGGCCCTCGCCCTGGCCAAGGGGTACGCGATGGTCAGCGACGACGTCCTGTGCCTCGACGCGGGTCGTCGTCCCCCCGTACTTCTGGGCGGCTGTGACGAGTTGCGGTTGCGACCAGAGGCGTCCTGGGCGATCGAGGCCGTCCTCGACCGGCCAGGTGTCGAGACGCGACCAACTGCGGATGGGCGCGTGGCGATCTTCGACCGGCAGTCGAAGTCCGCCCAGCGTGATGGCGCCGTGGCGCTTCGGCTTCTCGTCCTTCCTGAACCGGACCGGACCTGTCGGGAGCTCGAGGTCGAAGCGGTCAACCCGGCTGATGCGCTCCTGGTCGTGGCGGGGCAGCCGCGGCTGACCGGGTGGGTCGACCGCGACGTGCTGGCCGCGCAGTTCACCGCCAGTGCCGACCTCGTGGAGGCGGTGCCCGTGGTCCGGGCCCGGCTGCCCTGGGGGTCGGACGGGGCGGCGACGGCGGTAGCAAGCCTGCTCTCTACGTCGTCACCGTGGCGCTGACGGACGAGGCGGGGTCGGCGCTCGCCGAGGCCGGTCGTGGTCTGGGCGGTCCCCGGCCGCCCTTCGAGCCGCTCACTGCGCTCGAGCTGTTGGTAGGTATGCCCTTCGGAGAAGTGGAACCCGACCTCGGTGGCAGCCCAGGGGTGTCTGGGGTTGCACCGTCGGTACCGAGAGCCACTGCTACGAACCCCCGTGCCGTGCTGGAGGAGGTGGTGACCGCGGCGTTGACCCGGCCGCCGTGCCTTGTCCAGTTCTCCGGCGGTCGGGACTCGTCGGCCCTCTTGGCCATCGCCGCCGCGGTGGCCCGACGGCACGGGCTGCCACTGCCGGTACCAGTCACCTTCCGGTACGAGGACGACCTGTCGGCCGAAGCCGAGTGGCAGGAGCTGGTCGTCACTCATGTTGGCCTCGACGAGTGGGTGCGGATCGAGGTCGGGGGCGAGCTCGGCCTCGTCGGGCCCGTGGCCCGACGCCTGCTCGGGAGATACGGGTTCGTGCCGCCGGCCCCGCTCTATACGGCGTTGGTCGTCTTCGAGCTGGGTCGTGGTGGCACGCGGATGACCGGCGAGGGGGGCGACGACCTTCTGCGCGCCCGGCGGGGCGCCCCCTTCCTCGAGGTCTGGTCCCATCCGGCAGCGGCGCTGCGTCCCGGGGTGGCCCGGGGGATCGCGGCTGCCGGCATGCCACGGGCCATGCGGCGGGCGCGTTGGGAGCGTCGGATGGAGGCCAAGCTCGAGCTCCCGTGGGTCCGTCCGGCTGCTCGCCGTGAGCTGGTGGCCCGCATCGCCGCCGACCTGGCCGACGAGCCGGTGTCGTGGCGGCGCGCGCTGAAGCGCTATGGCCGCAATCGCGGAGACTGGCTGTTGGCGCGCAATTCGCAGCTGTTGGCGGACAAGTACGACGTGGCCTGTGTCGACCCGCTGCTGCACCCGGCCGTGGTGGACGCCGTCGGAGCGCACTTCGCTCCCTTCGGCGTCCGAAGTCGGACCGAGGCCCTCGGGGTGCTGGTGGGGGACCTGCTGCCGGATCGGGTGGTCAGCCGGACGACGAAGGCCAGCTTCAACCGCTCCTACCTCACCGACGAAGGGCGGTCCTTCGCTCGCGCCTGGAGTGGTCGTGGTGTCGATCCGGACCTCGTCGACCCGGAAGCCCTCCGTGACGAGTGGTGTTCTCCCTTCCCGAGCGGACTGTCCTTTGCTCTCCTGCAGGCTGCTTGGCTGGGCGACCATGGCCGGACGGTGGAGGTGGCACCTGAGCACACCGACGGGGACCGAGGCCGCTGCCGGTAGGGGTGCGTGCTCCCGAGGCCCGTGGAGCAGACGTGGTCAGTACTGGGCGAGCGTCCCGGTCCGGCGGGTGTGGTCCACGGCTCGCCCGAAGAACCAGATGCCCACAGGCAGGAGGACGACGTCGGTGACAGCCAGTTCGACGAGGCGCGCTGCGGGCACGCCCCCGAAGATCAGGGTGCCGCGGACGAGGTCGAGCGCCCAGGTGAAGGGCAGCGCGGCGCCGATGTCGCGCAGAGACGGCGGGAGCAGGGAGACGGGGTAGTAGACGCCACCGAGCAGGGTGAACCCCGACACGGCGAGCCCGGCGAGCCCTTGGCCCCGCTTGAACACCATGGTGAAGGCGGCGAGGAGCAGTCCGAGGGACATGAAGCAGGCCAGGGTGGCGACGAGGCCGGCCAGCAGCACCACCACGCCAACGGGGCTGGCGTCGAAGCGGAGCCCGAAGATACCCACGGCGACGAGCAGGGTGACGAGCTCCATGACGACGATCTGGGCGAGGCTGTAGGCCGAGCCGGCCACCACGGTCAGCCAGGCGGGAGTCGGCGTGGCCAACATGGCCTCGAGGGTCCCGGTGGTCTGGTCGGTGCGGAGCCGGTTGGAGAAGGCGGTGAGGGATCCGTGGAGCACGGTGACCAACGCCGTCCCGAGCACCGCGTAGCCGAAGTAGCCGCCGGTGACGGCGGTGCCGGTGGTGGTGGCGATGCGGCTGCCGACGAGGCGCCCGAGGAAGTACAGCATGAACAGGCCGGTGAAGAGCTCGACGAACCGCCAGAGGAACGGGAGCCGGTAGGAGAACGCCTCGGTGGCGTCCCGGCGGAGGCAGGCGGCGACGACGGCCAGCGGGCGGACTCGCCGAGCAGGGCTGGCGCCGCCGGACGACGTGGCTGGTGGCGGGGGCGGGGGCGGGGTCATCCCGTCCCTCCGGCGGCGTTGAGGAGGGCGATCTCCAAGGCAGCGGCATCGGCGCCGCCACTGATGCTGGTGGCGATGGTGCCGTCGACGAGGACGGAGACGGCGTCGGCCACGGCGGCCGCCTCGTGCAGGTCGTGGGTGGCGAAGAGCACGGCGACACCGTCGTCGCGGGCGAGCCCGACAACGAGGTCGCGGACCGCCGCGGTGGCGATCGGGTCGATGCTGCGCGTCGGCTCGTCGAGGAGGAGCACGGTGGGGTTGCCGAGGAGCGCCCGGGCGAGCGCGAGGCTCGCCTTCATGCCCGTCGAGTAGCGGTCGACGCGACGGTGGGCGAGCTCGGTCATGCCCACTCGGCTCAGGGCGGAGCGGGCACGCTCGAGTGCGTCCTTGCGACCGAAGCCATGCAGGGCGGCGAAGAAGGCGAGGTTCTGGAGGCCGTTCAGCCGCCAGAAGAACGAGCGCTCGTCGGCCAGGACGAGACCGATCCTGGCGCGAGCGTGCCGCGGGTTGGCCAGGGCGTCGACGCCCCCCACGGTGACGGTGCCGGCGTCGGGCACGAGCCCGGCGGCGAGGATCCGCACCAAGGTCGACTTGCCGGCGCCGTTCGGCCCGAGCAGGACGTGTACCTGTCCGGGGGCGACGGCGAGGTCGACGCCGCGGAGGGCGACGACGGACCCGTACCGCTTCTCGATGCCGGCGAGGACGATCCCGCGCTCAGGCGAGGTGAGGGGAGCGGTGCTCACCGGGATGCCGACGGTGAGCGTCGAGGAGCGCCCTGGGCAGCGACGAAGGCCAGGTAGTGCTGGCGGGCTGTGTCGTCCCCGACGGGCTGGGTGAGCGGCGACTGTCCTGGCGGGGGCGCGGCTGGCCGGTGTGCAGCCGCGGCAAGCCCTGGGATGAGGACTTCCAGCGGCAGGCGTCGGGCGAGCTCGGCGACGGTGGCGGGAGTCGTCGCGGCAAGAGCTGCCGACAGCGTCTTGCCGGTGTGGCGATCGCGTGCCCACTGTGATCGTCGGACGCGGTCGGCTCGGGACCAGGCGGCGACCAAGGCGTTGCGGGGCGCGAGCGCCGTCACGACGCCGGGGTCGACAGGTGCCCCGAGGACGACCCGTGCCCGCTCGAGCTGGACGGCCGCGACCAGGCCGAGCCGGGCGCGAGCGGCGCGGCGGACGAGCTCGTCCCAGTCGACCGGCAGGTCGGCTGCCACCCGTGCCACGTCCTTCGACCAGACGAGGAGGTGGCTGCCGGAGAGCGCGCCGTGCAGGCAGAGGTGGAGGAGGGAGTCCGTCGCGTCCAGTGTCGGCACGCGAACGCCGTCGAGGGTCACGGTGCGACGTCGCTCGCGTAGCTCGTCCATGTCGAGGGCGTAGCGACGCCGGATGAACGGCGTGTTCAAGAGGTGCCAGTGGAGGTCCCCGGTGCCTCCGAGCGGAAGGTCGACCACCAGTTGGCCGAGCTCGAGCCGGCGCAGCAACGGCCAGTTGCGTTGTCGTGCCCGACCACCTGCCGCTTCGATGGCGGCGAGGACGTCGGGGAACCGCTGGGGGCGAACCACGAGGTCGAGGTCGTAGGCAGTGCGGAGCCCGGGGTCGCCGTAGGCCTCGGCGCCGAGCACGGGGCCTTTGACCACCAGCCACGTCGGGTCGGTCTCGTCGAGGATCGGGCTCAGTTGGGCCAGCTGGGCCAGCTGACCGAGGTAACGGGTGGACGCGAATTGGTAGGCGTCGGCGAGCGGCCTCAGGCGATCGTCGGGCGTCGAAGCGGCACGCAGGCGCCGGAAGAACAGGCCGGGAAGGCGGTGGTGCAGGGCGAGGGTGACGATCTCGTCGAGGTCGCCGTCGGCGACGAAGACGGGGTCGAGGTCGCCGTCGGCGACGGGTGTCGCCGGTCGGTGTTCGGCAGCGAGCCCGACGAGCAGCGCTCCGAGCTGCCTGGCCCGGGCAGCGGGCCAGCGAGGGAGGGCACCAGGCGGTAGTTCGGTCACTCGGAACCGACTGCGTGGCCGGCCACCGGCCACCCCCGTCCCCGTCGGCCGCACCGATGCTGGGAGCTGGTCGAACGTTCCTCCGCAGACGTCGCGCCCGGCACGCACGGGAGCGTAGTTGCTCCGTGCCGACGGGGCCACGAGCGGCGCGTCGTCGGGGTTCGTCGTCGGGGCCCGTCGTGGAGGGGGAAGCGGGCGGGTTCGTGGCGCGCGGCATCCGAGCCCGTGTCGAACGCCGACCAGGCCCGGTCGAGTTGGCCTCGTGGTGGGCATGATCCCTGATCAGAGGCAATGTTTCAGAAATTGCTTCAGGTGTGGACCCCAGGTGCCGATAAGAGGCACAGGGTTGGGTGGTCGTCGCGCGCTCAGCAGCGGCCAGCCCACGGCAGGGGTGAGAGGGCGTGAGGGGCAGTGGAGAGCGACCAGCGCACGGCGGGCCAGGACGGACAGGAGCGCCAGGTGGCGCCGCGCCCCCAAGACGCTCCACCGCTCATCGTCACACCCGGGTACGTCGGGCCCGATCGACGGGCCCCAGGGCTGGCCGGACGGCTCCGTCGGGAACGGTTCGGGCGTGTCGGTACTGTCCGGGGCCTGTTGACCGTGGCGCTTGCCGTCGTCGCAGTGAGCGCGGTGGTGGGCGTCGCCTTCAGTCGGGCGCGGCGAGAGCCGGTCGGGAGCGCCCTCACCGCCTCGGTCCACGCTGCCCGCTCCACCGAAGCGGGGCACCGCCGGACCGCGCCGGGAGCAAGCCACGTGGGGACCACAGCGCCACCGACCACAGCGCCACCGACCACAGCGCCACCGACCACAGCG
>JBMFXC010000001.1:1920-9823 GCA_049964655.1 Acidimicrobiales bacterium | reverse complement strand
ACCGTCGGCGTGGGACGTCCGAACCGTCGGCGAGCCCGGGAATCCACCCCATGACGTTCCGAGGTTCCCCGTAGCCGAGCCGGGACCGAAAGCGTAAACTTGGTTCACCACCGGTCGTTCGATCGGGGGGTCGGACGGGGCCTGTGTCGCCAGACACGGCGCCCGAACGCGGCAGAGGCACTCGGGCAGGGAGGAGCTGGACCACACGTGGCGGTGTACGACGCTGACCTCTCCAGCTCCGTGTCGCTCCCCTCCCTCGAGGCGTGGGAGACGGTTCCGGCTGCGCCGGGGACGGCACCGTCGTTGGCACTGCGGCGCACGATGGTCCACCGTCTGGTTGCCTCGGACGCGTTGGCACTGTTGGCTGCCGGTATCGTCGCTCCGTTGGTGGTCTCGGCCATCTCGACCAACCCCGCCAGCTCGGCGGACCGGCTCGGGGACGTCTACACCTTCGACGTCGTCATGGTGCCCGTCTTCCTCGGCATCTTCGCCCTCTACGGTCTCTACCGCGCCGCGCCGCGACGGATCTCCCCGTCGCTCTTCAGCGACCTGAAGGACCTCGTCCATGCCCTCATGGTGTCGGGGTTCGTCGTCTCGCTCCTCTCCTACGGAGCCCGCCGTCTGGTCGGGCAGACCGACTTGAGCGTGGGCAAGGTGGCGGCCCTGTGCGGGGCGGGCTTGGTCTTCGTGCTCGTCGGGCGAGGGGTCTCGATGGGCCTGCTCGGCCGGCGGGCGGAGGTGGCCGTCCCCGTGGTGGTCGTCGGCACCGGGGTCATGGCCCGGACCGTGGCAAGCCATCTGCGAGCCCATGCCAATGTCCGGTTCCTCGGGTTTGTGGACGACAACCCGGTCGACAGCGGCGACGTCGTCCTCGGCGGCCTCGACGACCTCCCCGAGCTCTGCCGCACCTTCGGCATCGGCCGAGTGGTGGTCTGCTTCTCGCGCACGCATCCCGAACGGACCATCGCGCTCCTGAAGAGCCTGGCCGGTCAGGTGGCGGTGTCGATCGTCCCCCGCTACTACGAGCTCATCACCATCCGCTCGAACGTCGAGGACGTCTACGGACTGCCGATCATCGACATCGCGCCACCCTCGATGAGCGTCGGGGCGCGTTTTGCCAAGCGGCTCTTCGACGTCGTCGCCTCCTCGCTCGCCCTCGTCGTGCTGTCGCCGGTGCTGCTCGCTTCGGCCGTGGCCATCCGGCTGACCAGTCCCGGCCCGGTCCTCTTCCGGCAGCTCCGTGCCGGTGGCCTCGGTATGCCCTTCGAGATGCTCAAGTTCCGCACCATGGTGGTCGGTGCCGAGGACGAGCGGGCGTCCCTCAGCGGGCTGAACGAGGTCGATGGCCCGCTGTTCAAGGTGCGGGACGATCCCCGTGTCACCCGGGTAGGCCGGTGGTTGCGACGCACGAGCCTCGACGAGCTCCCCCAGCTCCTCAACGTCTGGAAGGGGGACATGTCCCTCGTCGGGCCGCGACCGTTCGTGGTCGAGGAAGCCCGGGCCATCGAGGGGTGGGCGCGCAAGCGCTTCGAGGTCCGGCCCGGTATGACGGGGCTGTGGCAGGTATCGGGCCGCAACGAGCTCTCCTATCTCGAGCTCTGCCGCCTCGACTACCTCTACGTGGCGTCGTGGTCGTTCTGGTGGGACGTCAAGATCCTCTGGCAGACCCCGGCCACGATCATCCGGGGGCGGGGCGCTTCCTGACCAGGCCCTCGGGGGTGTGGCCCGGAGGGCCTCAGCCCTCGCAGCGCTGGCGCAGGTCGTCGACTTCGGCCGTGATGCGAGAGACGAACGAGGAGACGGTGAAGCGTGCTGCCGTTTGGCGCAGGACGTTCGGGTCGAAGTCGCCGGCGCCCAGCACGCGGACGGCTGCCGCCACGGCATCCGGCTCGGGGCGGTCGAAGAAGAGACCGGTGACACCTTCTTCGACCGTGTCGAGGTAGCCGCCGTACCGAAGTACCGCGCTAGGTGTTCCCTGGGCGGCAGCCTCGACTGGCGTGAGGCCGAAGTCCTCGTGGGAGGCGCCGAGGAGGCCCGCCGCCGAGCGGTACAGCCAGCGGAGCTGGTCGTCGTCGACCTCGCCGAGGAAGGCCACGTTGTCGCCGGCCCGGGCGGCGAGCGACCCCGAGAGCGGCCCCGTTCCCACCACGACGAGGCGTTCGCTCGCCAGGGTGGCGAAGGCCTCGACGAGCACGTCCACGTTCTTGTAGGGGAGGAGCCGAGACACGCACAGGAAGAAACCGGGCTCCATGCCGGCGACGGGACGGAGGGGACCGTCGGCGTCGAAGGCACTGGGCGGATGGACGACGTCGGCGTCGATGCCGTAGTGGCGGCGGATGCGATCGCGCACCACAGTCGAGATCGCCAGGTACCGAGTGGCGCTGGCCGCCGCCGCGGCGTCCCAGGCACGCAGGGGTGGGCCGAGGAGGGCGAGCAAGGCGCGTGCCGCGGGAGAGGCTCCCCGCAGGTAGCGATCGCTCTGGTAGAGCCAGCGTGCCGGTGTGTAGCAGTAGACGAGCTTGGCTCCGGTCGTGCGGACTCCGTGGGCCCAGCCGCTCGAGGAGCACACCGTGACGTCGGCGTCGACCACGTGCCGGGAGAACGCCGGAGCGAGCAGCGGCATGGCCACGCGGTGGTGGTGCCGCAACGGTGCGAGATGGTCGATGGGAAAGGTGTGGATGTCGACGTCGGCGAAGCCGGCGTAGGTGTTCGCCGGGTCGTAGAAGGCGGTGTGGAGAGGAGCGTCCGGCAGGGCGCGAGCAAGGGCGAGCACCACCCGCTCGGCACCGCCGCGCTGGGTCAGGTAGTCGTGGCAGATCGCCAAGGACGGCCGACCGCTCACGTCAGCACAACGGTGGTCGCGGTGGCGCAGAGCAGCGGCGTGACCGTCGTCCGAGGCCCGAGTGCCGTCTCCGGGTTGTCGCCGGGGGTTCGACCGTCATCGGAGGGACTCTACCGGTGGGGCGGCTGAGGGCTCAGAAGCTCGCCGGCAGGAGCGGTCCGACGGCGCCGAAGAAGAAGAAGAGCACGCCCAGCCAGACGAGGAGGCCACCGGCCAGGACAGCCACACGTCGGCCGCCGGCCAGGCGTCGACGGACGACATCGAGGGCTACGGCGATCAGCAGTACCCCGGCACCCCAGGCGAGGGCCAAAGGCCAGTGGCCGCCATGTCCGGACAGGGCCGCCGCGTCCCGGCGGCGAGCCGCCGGAGTCAGTCGTTCGACCGTGGTCGACCGGTCCGTTCCTCGAGACGAGAGCGTGCTGGCGGCCAGTCGGGCGTGGACGACGAGGCGCTGGGTGGCGCTCCACCGAGGATTGCACGTGGTGAGCGTGAGCTCCGGGAACGACGACGGAGCGACGACGGAGACGTCGTCCGGAGAGACGACGAGCGACGAGGTCATGCGGTAGGTGAACGTTCCCTGCACCGTGGTGACGACGATCCGGTCTCCGGGTCGGAGGGCGTTGAGCGAGTAGAAGGGGCGGAGGTAGGTGGTCCGGTGACCGGCGATGGCCGAGTTTCCCGCCTCGCCAGGGAGAGGCGTCCCTGCGTAGTGCCCAGGCCCCATGCGGAGCTCGGCGCTGCCCGTCCCCTGGACGACAGCCATCGAGAGGCCGATGGCCGGGATGCGGATGGTGCCGACCGCCGTTCCCACGGGCGGGTCGGCAAGGGGTGGAGCGAGCGCCGGGGGGCCACCGGTGGCAGCAGGGGTGGAGGTGGTCGACGGGTGGTCGACAGGTCGGCTTGCCAGCGTCCGGGCCAGCTCGCTCCGGAGCGTGGCCTGGCTTTGGGCAGCGACGATGTCGGTCCCCCACAGCAGATAGGGGATGAAGAGCAAGAGCACCACGCCGGCGAGCAGGAGGAGCTTGCCGACGGCGATGCGTACCCCCGTGACGGTCACAGGTGGATGCTACCGGCGACCGGCATCCAGGCCGGGGTGGGGCCAGGCATCCCGGTGGGGAACGCGGTGGGCCGACCCAGGGGCCGACCGATGGTCCGGTTGGTGCGATCAGCCGACGCGTCGGTCCGCTGCCGGTACACTCACGCCCGGTGTCAGCCCCGTGACGAGGTCGAAGCGCACTCGGCGGCACTGGTCGCGCCGCACCAAGCTCGTCTGTGGAGCGGTGGTGGTCGTCGTGGTGGCGTGGGGGGCGGTGGTCGGCCTCACCTTGCTCGGCGCCTACCGGCACGATCGTTCGGGGCTCGCCACCCTGGCGGTCGTCCGGGCTCGCCTCACCGCCTCCTCGGTGACGGGCACCGCGACCAGTGATGCGCTGGTGGCCGCCGAAGGACAGTTCGCAGCGGCTCGCCGCTCCCTCGGGTCGTGGTGGATGGACCCGGTGACGGTGGTGCCGGTGGTCGGTCGGCAGGTCCAGTCGGTCACCGACCTGTCGGCGGCGGCGGCGACCATCGCGGCGACAGGGGCGTCGTTCGTGGGCGAGGTCCACGCGGTCCTCGATGCACCGCACGCCGCAGGCCCAGAACGGGTGGTCGCCCTTCGCCGCCTGGCTACCGCCGCCGGAGCGGCGACACGCGCCCTCGACCGGGTCGACACCGGCCCGGTGTCCGGCCTGCTGTCGCCGCTGGCTGCCAAGCGCAACGAGCTCGTCACGCAGCTGGACGACGCCCAGGGACGTCTGGCCCGGGCTGCGGCAGCGGCCGGGGCGGCGGCGACGATCCTGGAGGGACCGCAGACCTACCTGGTGCTGGCGTCGAACAACGCCGAGATGCGGGCTGGCTCGGGGGCCTTCCTCGAGGTGGGGACCGCCACCACGTCGGCAGGGGTCGTTCACCTCGGCCAGATGGTGCCGGCGGGCAGCCTCTTCCTGCCGGCGGGCGCCGTCGCGCTCACCGGGGATCTCGCCCGGAACTGGGGGTGGCTCGCTCCCAACCAAGAGTGGCGCAACCTTGGCGTCACGCCGCAGTTCGACGTCACCGCCCAACTGGCGGCCAAGATGTGGCAGGCGCGCACCGGCCAGCAGGTCGACGGGGTGGTGTCGCTCGACGTAGTGGGCCTCCAGCACCTGCTCGAGGCGACGGGCCCGGTGACGGCGGGTGGTGTGACCATTTCGGCGACCAACGCCGAGCGCTACCTCCTCCACGGGCAGTACGTGGGACTGACCGACAATGCGACCCCAGGGGCCTCCAGCCGCCAGGACGCGCTCGGCGCGTTGGCGTCTGCCACGCTCCGCCAGTTGGAAGGCGGTTCACTCGACCTGCGGGCACTGGCCACGGCCATGAGCTCTGCAGCGGAGGGCCGGCACCTCATGGTGTGGTCGCGGGCGCCGGCTGCAGAAGCGGCCTGGCAGGCGACGGGGGTGGCCGGCGAGCTCGGGCCGAGGTCGTTGGACGTGGCCGTGATCAACCGCGGCGGCAACAAGCTCGACCCCTACCTCGGCGTCAGTGTGACCATGACGACGAGGCCGGCGGGGGCATCGACCGACGTCACCCTCCACGTCGTCCTGCACGACACGACGCCACCGGGCCAGTCTCAGTTCGTTGCCGGGCCGTACCCCGGAGTGGCGGAGACCTACGGCGAGTACGTCGGGCTCGTGGCTGTCAACGTACCCGCCCAGGCGTCGCACCGGCAGGTGGTCGGAGGGTTGCGCGAGGTCGTCGACGCGGCAGAGGGCCCCACGTGGCTGCTCGTCTCCTCCGTCGACGTGCTGGCGGGTCACTCGGTGACCCTCACGGTGCACTTCGACCTGCCGGGACGCAGTGGGACAGTGCACGTGGTGCCGTCGGCACGGGTCCCGCCCGAGCAGTGGCACGCCGCCGGCCGGTCGTTCACCGATGCGCTCCCCGAGACGGTGTCGTGGTGAGGAGCGCACGGTGACCCGACAGAGAGAGGCCCGCCGGCTGGCACCCCATCCCCCCGATGAGCCAGCCGCCTTCGTCCACCGGGTCCGGACCCGTTTCGCCGAGACGGATGCCATGGGCATCGTCCATCACGCGGCCTACCTGCCCTACCTGGAAGCGGCGAGAGTCGAGTACCTCCGGAGCAGGGGGCACCCCTACGAAGCGGTGCGGTCCGAAGGGATCGACCTGGTCGTGCTGGAGTGTGCCGTCCGCTACCGGCGACCGCTCTACTTCGACGAGGACGTCGACGTCGCGCTGGGGCTCGGGGAGGTGGGGCGAGCCAGGTTCGAGCTCCGCTACCGGCTCGAGGTGGGTGGTGAGCTGCGAGCAACGGCGGCCACTGTCCACGGAGCCGTCGACCGACAGGGACGGGCGACCCGTCTGCCACCGTGGCTGCTTGGCGTCTTCGGCGAGCACTGACGAGACGGGGAGAGCGCTCCGGAAGCCACCGGCCCGCCGAGGTTCCCGGCGAGCGCCGCCTGTGCCACAATGCTCACATGTCGGGAGGGGTGCAAGGCGCGTCACGCACGGGCGCCGTCGGAGTTGCACGAGGAGTGCAGCAGCCGTGAGCAACACCGACCGATCCGAGTCCCCGGTGATCCACCGCTGCGAGTACTGCGGCGGTCTCGTGCACCCTGGTGACCCGACGGCGGCCGCGGCGTGGTGCCCGCGCTGTGGCCGGGTCGTCCCGACGGTGCTCGATGGAGGCGCAGCCTGAGCTCGGCCGCACGATCGGGAGGAACCGGAGGACGGCGGTGGCCTTTATGCTCGCGACCGACCGACGGTGCCGTCCCGAGGTGGTGCCGCAACCGAGGAGAGGAGCGAGCGACATGGCGATCGAGGTGGGAGCGAAGATCCCCGACGTCGAGGTGCAGGTTCCCGGTCCTGACGGCCCGAAGCCGGTGCGTACCGGCGACGTGCTCGGAACGGGGAAGGTGGTGCTCTTCGCCGTTCCCGGCGCCTTCACGCCGACCTGTTCCGACTACCACCTTCCCAGCTTCCTCGTCCGGCACGACGAGCTGAAGGCAGCGGGGATCGACACCATCGCCTGCATCGCCGTCAACGACGCCTTCGTGATGAAGGCGTGGGGCGAGGCGCAGGGCGTCGACGACAAGGTGGTGCTGCTCGCCGACGGCAACGGCGCCTTCACCCAGGCGATCGGGTTGGAGCTCGACGGTAGCGCCGTGGGCCTGGGGACTCGGTCGCAGCGGTACGCCATGGTGCTCGAGGACGGGGTGGTGACCCTGCTCAACGTCGAACCGGGCCCCGGGCTCACCGTGAGCGCCGCCGACGCCGTGCTCGAGGCACTCGCACCACGGTGACCGGCCGGCGGCGGGGCCGGTGCGTTCGCCGAGCACGTCGACTGAGCGCCGGTCCGCGTCGTCGTGGCGGCTGTCGACCCCGACCGTTGGGCCATGGTCGGCTCCGACGCCTCCCACGAAACCTGCACCTGGGCTGTGTCCCTCTGCCCCGCTGTTCGCGACGGGTCGGCGCGGGGGTGCGGCCGTGACGCGCCCACCGGGCCGGGTGGTCGAGTTCGGCGACGACCCCTCGGCAGTACTCGAGGCCATGGCAACGGTTCGGTCGGCCGGTAAGGGGTGGGTGAACGTCCAACCGGTGGTGGACCCCGAGGACGAGCCGCCACGGCCAGGGTTGCTGGCCATTTTCGGTGGCTCGCCGCACCGGGTGCCGTTGGCGACGTGGTTGCCTTCGCCGGTCGCCAACCGTTCCGGAGCCCGCACGACGGTGGGGATCCTGCACGCCACGGGTCGCCGGCTGGCGGCGCGGCTTGCCGAGGCGCAGGTGGGTGTCCCCGATGGCTGGCGGGTGACCCAGGACCATCTACGGCGTGGGCTCGTCGTCGAGGTTGCGGCGGGAGCGGGCGACGCCGAGGTGCTCTCGTGGATCGTGGCTGTGCTGAGGAACGTCACCATGGTGCGCTCGTCTGGCACCTTCCGGGCGTTGGTGTACGGCCCGGCTTCCTCCGACGCGCCGCCCGGGGTGAGCCGCCCGGGGTGAGCCGCCCGGGGTGAGCCGCCCGGGGTG
>JBMFXC010000001.1:0-1820 GCA_049964655.1 Acidimicrobiales bacterium | reverse complement strand
CGGGGTGAGCCGCCCGGGGTGAGCCGCCCGGGGTGAGCCGCCCGGGGTGAGCCGCTACCGGGGATCCCGCGGCGGGGGAGGCCTACGATCGCGCACCGATGGCATGGTGCCGACAGGGTCGTACGCAGTGCGACCGGGAAGGGGAGGTGGGCACGTGAAGGGCTTCAGGGAGTTCCTGCTTCGGGGGAACCTGCTCGACCTGGCGGTCGCCGTGGTCATCGGGACCGCCTTCGCCGCCGTGGTGAAAGCCCTGGTGACCGACTTGTTGACACCGCTGATCGCCGCGATCGGCGGTCAGTCCAACTTCGAGCGGCTCACCTTCACCGTGCACCACTCAACGTTCCTCTACGGGGACTTCGTGAACGCCGCGGTCAGTTTCGTGGTGGTGGCAGCGGTCGTGTTCTTCGCCGTGGTCAAGCCCGTGACCGGCTTCCTCGGCCGTCTTGGTCGTCTGCCCCAAGAGCAGGCGATGCGCGACTGTCCCTTCTGTTTGACGAGCATCCCGGCAGCGGCGACCCGCTGCGCCCACTGCACCGCAGAGGTCGAGGCCCAGGTCGCTTGACGGACGAGCCGGCCCGCCGGGTCAGCGCTCGCTACCGAGGTGCCACCGGTCGCAGAACGAGCAGCGGTAGGGGAGCACGTCGGCACCGTGCTCGAGGCGGGCCGCCAGCGAGGCGCGGTTTGCCGCGGCCCGATCGGGGTAGGAGCGTTTGGCGGTGCCGTCTGCTCGCCAGTGGTCGAGACGCCCGAGGGTGCTCGAACGGGGGCGAGCTGCCGACCGTCGTGATGCCTTGTGGGAACGGGGCACCCGGTGAGCATGTCGCAGCGCGCATGATGACGCCACTCGGGTGCCGGCTCGGAGCATCATGGAGCATGCGGTTGCCGAGCTTCGGGCCTTTTGACCCCTTTGCCGGGCGTGGGAGGCCCACCTCGCTCGCCGGTTCCCTGGTCGTCGCCACCCCGCGCCTCGGTGACCCGAACTTCGCTCGTCGAGTCGTGCTCGTCCTCGACCACGGCGACGAAGGGGCGCTCGGAGTGGTGCTCGACCGGCCCGGAGGGGTCGACGTCGCCGACGTGCTGCCCCGGTGGGCCTCCGTCGTGACGCCACCCCGACAGTTCTTCGCCGGAGGGCCGGTGGCCCCCAACGCGGTCATCGGGCTGCTTCGGCTCCGACCGCCGTCGAGGCCGAGTGACGAGGAGCACCCGGACGGGTGGCGTCAGGTCGTTCCCGGTGCCCAGCCGGTCGGGACTGTCGACCTCGACGGCGATCCCGCTGCGTACGCGGGCCAGGTGGTGGGGGCACGCCTCTTTGTCGGGTACGCAGGCTGGGCGGCCGGACAGCTCGAGGACGAGGTCGACGAGGGCTCCTGGTTCGTCCTGCCCGCCCTCGAACGCGACCCCATCTCGGCCGACCCCGAAGGGCTCTGGCGCCGCGTGCTCCGGCGGGAAGGCGGGTCGTTCGCCGTTGCCGCCGCGTTCCCCGAGGACCCGAACCGCAACTGAGGTCGGCCGGGGTCGTGGCAATCGCCGAACGCCCGCCGCCTGCCGCCTGCCGCCTGCCGCGTACCATCGTGGCGTGCCTCGACCCCTGCCCCCGCTCGTGCGCCCGGCGTCGGCAGACGAGGTCGGCGTGCTCGCCGACGTGCTGGTTCGTGCCTTCGACGACGATCCCGTGGCCACCTTCATGTTCCGTGGCGATGCTCGGCGGCGGGCGGGCCTTCGCTCGTTCTTCTCCGCCCAGCTCCGGCGCCAGTACCTGCCTGGTGGGCACGTCTACACCACTGAAGATCGCGCCGGGGTCGCCATCTGGGGAGCCCCGG